>NZ_CP185370.1:0-315817 GCF_049177115.1 Microbacterium phosphatis
GTTGCACGAGTTATCCACAGGCGCATTCCCATGTTGGCGCGGTCGCACCCCCATTCGGGAGGATCCCTGTGGATGGATCCATGACTTCCCAGGGGGCCCCATGACCACGCCAGACATCCCGGCTTGGCGCGCAGTGCTGAGCGAGCTCGAGCACGACGTGCGGGTCACCCCGCCCATGCGCGGGTTCCTCAGCCTCGTCGTCGCCGAGGGCGTGATGGGCGGCACCCTCTACCTCGCCGTCCCCAACGACCTGACCGGGGCGCAGATCACCAAGCGCCTGCGCGAGCCGATCATGGACGCGCTGGCGAAGGTGGGGGGCGACGCGCAGTCGTTCCGCGTCACCGTGAACCCCGAGCTGTCCGAGACGCACCAGCCCACGCAGCTCGCCCCGGTCGAGGCCCCGCTGGTGCCGCCGCAGCGCCCCGTCGAGGCGCCCGCCGAGACGAGCACGCCGAGCCGCAGCGACACGCGCCTGAACCCGAAGTACACCTTCGACAACTTCGTCATCGGCCAGTCCAACCGCTTCGCCCACGCCGCGGCGGTCGCGGTGGCCGAGGCCCCGGCCAAGGCCTACAACCCGCTGTTCATCTACGGCGACTCGGGACTGGGCAAGACGCACCTCCTTCACGCGATCGGCGACTACGCGCAGAGCCTGTTCGCCGGCGTGCGCGTGCGGTACGTCTCGAGCGAGGAGTTCACCAACGACTTCATCAACTCGATCGCGAACAACCGCGGCGCCGCGTTCAACGCCCGCTATCGCGACGTCGACATCCTTCTGATCGACGACATCCAGTTCCTGCAGGGGAAGGCCGAGACCCAGGAGGCCTTCTTCCACACGTTCAACACGCTGCACGACCACGACAAGCAGGTCGTGATCACCTCGGATGTCGCCCCGAAGCACCTCACCGGCTTCGAGGACCGCATGCGCAGCCGGTTCGAGTGGGGCCTGATCACCGACGTCCAGGCGCCCGACCTCGAGACCCGCATCGCGATCCTCCGCAAGAAGGCGGCCTCCGAGCGGCTCTACATCCCGGATGACGTGGTCGAGTACATCGCGACCGTGGTCTCGACCAACATCCGCGAGCTGGAGGGCGCCCTCATCCGCGTCTCGGCGTTCGCGAACCTCAATCGGTCCGACGTGGATGTGCAGCTCGCCCAGAACGTGCTGCGCGACATCGTGGATCAGACCGAGGACAACGTGATCTCGGAGAACGACATCATCACGGCGACCGCGGCCTACTTCAAGCTGACGGTCGACGACCTGTACGGCTCGAGCCGCTCGCAGGCGGTCGCCCAGGCCCGCCAGATCGCGATGTATCTCTGCCGGGAGCGCACCAACCTGTCGCTGCCCAAGATCGGGCAGCTGTTCGGCGGACGCGACCACACGACCGTGATGTACGCGTACCGGAAGATCAGCGACCTGATGAAGGAGCGGCGCTCGCTCTACAACCAGGTGACGGAGATCACCACGCAGCTCGGTCGCCGCTGAACCCCGCTTCCTCAGAGGGCCGCTCATCCATGGATGGGCGGCCCTTCGGCGTCTCAGCCCCGCGTCCAGGCCATATGCCCTCGCGGGCCTCGCTTCGTCCGGCCACGTATGCCGTTTTCCGTCCTTGACACGCCGAAGCGGACGGCTCTATAAGGGTTCTCCCCAGTGTGGAAACTCTTGTGGATAACTGTGGAGACCCGCCGGTGAGCTTGTGAGCGACATGCGGGAGGGGTGTGGATTCGGGTGTCGGGACGGGGATCCGGGACTGGTCACCCTCCACGGGACGTCCGCAGCCGATCCACAACTCACAGAGTTGTAGTTCCTTACGAATGACAGCGATCCACAGAGTTATCCACATTTTCCACAGGGGCTACTACGACTACAGAACTACAAGTTTCCCCAGGGGCGTCCGATGACCTTCGCGGGCCGTCGGCCCCGAATCACACGATTCCAGGGCGGGGGCTAGCATGGGATTCCCATGGGCGCTGAGGTCCGTGGCAATTGTTGTGATTCGAGGGGAAGCACCCGTGAAGTTCCACGTGAACCGTGACGTCTTCAGCGAGGCAGTGTCGTTCGTCGTCAAGCTGCTGCCTCAGCGCAACCCCCAGCCGATCCTCGCCGGCGTGCTGATCGAGGCCACCGCCGACGGCCAGCTCGCGTTGTCGGCCTTCGACTACGAGGCATCGGCGCGCACGACCATCGACGCCACCGTCGACGAGCCGGGCACGATCCTCGTCCACGGCCGTCTTCTCTCGGACATCGCCAGCCGCCTGCCGAACGCCCCGATCGAGATGACGACGGAGGACGACGGCAACATCGCCCTCACCTGCGGCTCGGCGCGCTTCGCGCTGGCCTCGATGCCCGTCGAGGAATACCCCGCCATCCCCGAGGTCACCGGCGAATCCGGCCTGGTCCCGTCGGACGACTTCGCCACCGCGATCTCGCAGGTCGCCTTCGCCGCCTCGCGCGACGACGTCACCCCGGTCCTCACCGGCGTGCAGCTCGAGGTCTCGGGCCAGCAGCTGAGCCTCGTGGCCACCGACCGCTACCGTGTCGCGCTGCGCGACATCCCCTGGGATGGCGGCCAGCAGGAGGCGCACGCGCTCATCCCCGCCCGCACCCTGCAGGAAGTCGGCAAGACCTTCTCGCACGGCGGCAACATCTCGATCGCGTTCTCGGGGTCGGGCGACCGCGAGATCATCGCGTTCACGGCCGGCAACAAGACCGTCACGTCGCTGCTCATCAAGGGCAACTTCCCCCCGGTGCGTCGCCTGTTCCCCGCGCAGACCGATCACTACGCGGTCGTCAGCACCGCCGACCTCACCGAGGCCGTGCGTCGCGTCGCGCTGGTGCTCGACCGCTCGGCGCCGCTGCGCTTCACCTTCACGACGTCGTCGGTCACGATGGACGCCTCCGGCGGCGACCAGGCCCGCGCCTCGGAGTCGGTGGACGCCCACCTGCAGGGTGAGGACGTCACGCTGGGCCTCAACCCCCAGTACCTGCTCGAGTCGCTGTCCGCCGTGAAGAGCGAGTTCGTCCGCATCACCTTCACCTCCAGCGACAACGCCAACAAGCTCAGCCCGGTGCTGATCACGAGCCAGACGTCGGTCGAGCAGGCCGGCCAGGATTCGTTCAAGTACCTGCTGCAGCCCAACCTGCTGCTGCGGTAAAGACCCAGCGGACCGCGCGAAGCACCGACCGGAGGGAACGCGCTTCGCGCGCAGCTGTTATGTATGTCGAGCACCTGAGCCTGAAGGACTTCCGCAACTACGCGGAGGCCGAGCTCGAGCTCCGCCGCGGTGCCAACGTGCTGGTCGGACGCAACGGCCAGGGAAAGACGAACCTCGCCGAGGCGATCGCGTATCTCGCGACGCTGGGCTCGCACCGGGTCTCGAGCGACGCGCCGCTGGTGCGCGAGGGGTGCGACGCGGCCTTCGTCCGGGCCCGGCTGGCGCATGGCGAGCGCCGGGTGACGCTCGAGCTGCAGGTGAACAAGCAAGGATCGAACAAGGCCCGGATCGGGGGTTCCCCCGTCCGCACGAACGAGCTTCCGCGCTACGCGCAGGTGGTGCTGTTCGCCCCCGAGGATCTGCAGATCGTGCGGGGCGATCCGTCGTCGCGGCGTCGGTTCGCCGATCAGCTGCTGGTGCAGCGAACGCCCCGGATGTCGGCCGTGCTCGCCGACTACGACCGCACGCTGCGGCAGCGGACGGCGCTGCTGAAGTCGGCGCGGGCCCGCGGCATGAAGGCGGCGAACCTGCCGACGCTGGATGTGTGGGACGATAAGCTCGTCTCGCTCGGATCCGAGATCATCGGCGCGCGGATCCGGCTGGCGCAGGATCTGACCGGTCCCGTCTCGGACGCCTACGCGGCGATCGCCGGCGAGGATCACCGTCCGCAGCTCGAGTGGGCGCTGTCGGTGCGCGGCGCCGACCCGGAGGAGGGCGACGATCACCAGGAGGCCGGCGGCGGCTCGACGGCCGATCTGTTCCGAGCGGCGCTCGCCGAGAAGCGCGCGGCCGAGCTGGACCGTGGCCTGACGCTCGTCGGGCCCCACCGCGACGACCTGATCCTGCGGGTGCGGGGGCTGCCGGTGAAGGGCTACGCCTCGCACGGCGAGTCGTGGTCGGTCGCGCTGTCGCTGCGCCTCGCCTCGGCCGAGCTGCTGCGTGCCGAGTCGCCCGGGGGCGATCCGGTCCTGATCCTCGACGACGTGTTCGCCGAGCTCGACGCCGAACGCCGCGGGCGCCTGGCCGGTGTGGTGTCGGGCTACGAGCAGGTGGTCGTCACGGCCGCCGTGGCGGGAGACATCCCCGAGGCGCTGCGCGAGAACGCGGTGCGCATCGAGGCCGGGCGGGTGCTCGGTCCCCTGAGCGAGAACCCGCTGGAGGCCTCGACGTGAGCGACGGCATCCCCGAGACGATCGCCACCTATCTGCGCCTGCGGGGCCTCGAGCCCAGCCGACGGGCGAAGTGGCAGAAGAAGAAGCGCGATCGCGACGACGACGACAAGCAGCCCTTTATGCCGGGGCGGGATCCGGGCTCTCTCGGCGACGCGCTCGATGTGCTCACGCGCGCCAACGGCTGGGAGAAGCAGCTCTCGCGCGAGGATCTCGTGCGGCAGTGGGAAGAGGTCGCCGGCGCCGAGACGGCACAGCACTCGAGCCCCGTGTCCCTGACGGACGGCATGCTGACGATCCAGTGCGACTCGACCGCGTGGGCGAAGAACCTCTCCTACATGCGGGCGCAGATCCTCACGCAGATCGTGACGACCTATCCCGAGGCGGGTGTCTCGTCCGTGCGTTTCGTAGGGCCGGACGTCCCCACCTGGAAATGGGGCCCCAGATCGATTCCAGGGCGCGGCCCGCGCGATACCTACGGCTGATCGACCTCCGGGGATCTCCCGGTCGTTTTTCTCGCGCCTGCGGGGCTGTCACGGCCAGCGCGGGAGGCCCCGCTTGATAGGATGGCGGTGCACCCGACTGAAGATGTGGAGCACCCCCTCGCATGACGACTGACATCCCCCAGGACCCGCAGAGCGCGCCCGAAGACGCCACCCCGGCGACCGGCGCCGACTCGAAGAAGGTCAGCGGCGAGTACGGCGCTGACGCCATCCAGGTCCTCGAGGGTCTCGAGGCGGTGCGCAAGCGCCCCGGCATGTACATCGGATCCACCGGCCCGCGTGGTCTGCACCACCTGGTGTACGAGATCGTGGACAACTCGGTCGACGAGCACCTGGCCGGGTACTGCGACACCATCTCGGTGACGCTGCTGAAGGACGGCGGCCTGCGCTGCGTCGACAACGGCCGCGGCATCCCGGTCGCCATGCACAAGACCGAGGGCAAGTCGACCCTCGAGGTCGTGCTCACCGTCCTGCACGCGGGCGGCAAGTTCGGCGGCGGCGGTTACGCCGTCTCCGGCGGCCTGCACGGCGTCGGCTCGTCGGTGGTGAACGCGCTGTCGACCCGCCTCGACGCGGTCGTCAAGCGCGACGGCTACGAGTGGCGCCAGTCGTTCGAGAACGGCGGCGCCCCCGTCGGCCCCATCGCCCAGGGCGCCGAGACCGACGAGACCGGCACAACGATCACCTTCTGGCCGGACGCCTCGATCTTCACCGAGACCACCGACTTCGACTACGAGGTGCTGCGCACCCGCTTCCAGCAGACCGCGTTCCTCAACAAGGGCCTGCGGATCGAGCTCTACGACGAGCGCGAGGACGCGACCGAGGAGGTCGCGAATGAGGACGGCTCGACCGAGATGGTCCAGCGCCACAACGTCTTCCACTACGAGCGCGGCCTGGTCGACTACGTCGAGTACCTCAACAAGGTGCGCAAGTCCGACCACGTCAACGAGGACATCATCGTCCTCGAGCAGGAGCAGTCCGACGGCCGGATGTCGGTCGAGATCGCGATGCAGTGGACCACCTCGTACAGCGAGAACGTGTTCACCTACGCGAACATGATCAACACCCACGAGGGCGGCACCCACGAGGAGGGCTTCCGCGCGGCGCTGACGACGCTCGTCAACAAGTACGCGCGCGCCAACAACATCCTCAAGGAGAAAGAGGACAACCTCACGGGCGACGACGTCCGGGAGGGCCTCACGGCCGTCATCTCGGTGAAGCTGTCGGAGCCGCAGTTCGAGGGCCAGACCAAGACGAAGCTCGGCAACACCGAGGCGAAGGCGTTTGTGCAGAAGGTCGTGGGCGATCAGCTCGCCGACTGGTTCGAGCGCAACCCCGCCCAGGCGAAGAACGTGATCCGCAAGGCGATCGACGCCGCGACCGCGCGCATGGCCGCCCGCAAGGCGCGCGAGACCGCGCGACGCAAGAGCGTCTTCGAGTCGGCCGCGATGCCGGACAAGCTCAAGGACTGCACGTCCAAGGATCCCTCCATCAGCGAGATCTTCCTCGTCGAGGGAGACTCGGCGGGCGGTTCGGCGGTCGGCGGTCGCGACCCCCACACCCAGGCGATCCTCGCGCTGCGCGGCAAGATCCTGAACGTCGAGCGCGCGCGCATCGACAAGGCGCTGGGCAACAAGGAAGTCCAGGCGATGATCCAGGCCTTCGGCACCGGCATCGGGCCGGAGTTCGACATCGACAAGGCGCGGTACCACAAGATCGTGCTGATGACCGATGCCGACGTCGACGGCCAGCACATCACCACGCTGCTGCTGACGCTGCTGTTCCGCTACATGCGCGGTCTCGTCGAGGCCGGCTTCGTGTACCTCGCGATGCCGCCGCTGTACCGCCTGAAGTGGACCAACGCCGCGCACGAGTACGTGTACAGCGACCGCGAGCGCGACGCGCTCCTCAAGGAGGGCGCGGCCGCCGGCAAGCGCATCCCCAAGGAGGCGGGCATCCAGCGGTACAAGGGTCTCGGCGAGATGAACGACCACGAGCTCTGGGACACCACGATGAACCCCGAGACCCGCACCCTGCGCCAGGTGACGATCGACGACGCCGCCGCGGCCGACGAGATCTTCTCGGTGCTGATGGGCGAGGACGTCGAATCGCGTCGATCGTTCATCCAGCGCAACGCCAAGGACGTCCGCTTCCTGGACATCTAGTCGACCGCGCGCGCAGCGCGCCGTCGACCGCGCCTCGGTCGTTGAGTGAGCGAAGCGAGTCGAAACGTCGCAAGCCGATCTCGAGTACTGAATCGAAAGAACATGACTGACGAAGAACGCCCCGACCTCACCGCCGCGCACAACCACGGCCGGATCGACCAGGTCGACCTGCAGTCCGAGATGCAGCGCAGCTACCTCGACTACGCGATGAGCGTGATCGTGGGGCGCGCGCTGCCCCGCGTCGAGGACGGCCTGAAGCCCGTGCACCGCCGCGTCATCTACGCGATGTACGACGGCGGCTACCGGCCGGACAAGAAGTTCTCGAAGTGCGCCCGCGTGGTGGGCGAGGTCATGGGTCAATACCACCCGCACGGCGACTCGGCGATCTACGACGCCCTCGTCCGCCTCGTGCAGCCGTGGTCGCTGCGCTACCCGCTGGCGCAGGGCCAGGGCAACTTCGGCTCCCCCGGCAACCAGGGCGCCGCCGCGCCGCGGTACACCGAGACCAAGATGGCCGCGCTCGCCCTCGAGATGGTGCGCGACATCGAGCAGGACACCGTCGACTTCACCGACAACTACGACGGCGAGACGCAGGAGCCCACCGTCCTGCCGGCGCGCTTCCCGAACCTCCTGGTCAACGGATCCGTCGGCATCGCGGTCGGCATGGCGACGAACATCCCGCCGCACAACCTCCGCGAGGTGGCCGACGGCGCGCTGTTCGCCCTCGCGAACCCGGATCTGCCCCGCGAGGAGCTGCTCGAGGGCCTGATGCAGCGCATACCGGCCCCCGACTTCCCGACCGGCGCCCAGATCCTGGGCACCAAGGGCGTGCACGAGGCGTACCGCACGGGTCGCGGATCGATCACGATGCGCGCGGTCGTCGAGATCGAGGAGATCCAGGGCCGCACGTGCCTCGTGATCACCGAGCTGCCGTACCAGGTCAACCCCGACAACCTCGCCGTGAAGATCGGCGAGCTGGCCCGCGAGGGCAAGGTCACGGGCATCGCCGACATCCGCGACGAGACCTCGGGCCGCACCGGCCAGCGCCTCGTCGTCGTCCTCAAGCGCGACGCGGTCGCGAAGGTCGTGCTGAACAACCTCTACAAGCACACCGAGCTGCAGACGAACTTCGGTGCGAACATGCTCGCCATCGTCGACGGCGTGCCACGCACCCTCTCGCTTGACGGCTTCATCGGCTACTGGATCGCCCACCAGCTCGAGGTCATCGTCCGGCGCACGAAGTTCCGCCTGCGCAAGGCGGAGGAGCGCATGCACATCCTGCGCGGATACCTCGCGGCGCTCGACGCGCTCGACGAGGTCATCGCGCTGATCCGCCGCTCGCCCACGGTCGACGAGGCGCGCGAGGGTCTGAAGGACCTGCTGAAGATCGATGACATCCAGGCCGACGCGATCCTGTCGATGCAGCTGCGCCGCCTCGCGGCCCTCGAGCGTCAGAAGATCATCGACGAGGCCACCGAGCTCGAGGCGCAGATCGACGACTTCAAGTCGATCATCGCCGACGAGATGCGCCAGCGCGCGATCATCCGCGAGGAGCTGACGGACATCGTCACGCGCTTCGGCGACGAGCGCCGCACCCACATCCTGCATGGCTTCGACGGCGATGTGTCCATGGAGGACCTCATCGCCGAAGAGGACATGGTCGTCACGGTCACGCGCGAGGGGTACGTCAAGCGCACGCGCAGCGACAACTACCGCTCGCAGCGCCGCGGTGGCAAGGGCGTGCGCGGGGCGCAGCTGCGCGCCGACGACGTGGTCGAGCACTTCTTCGTGACGACCACGCATCACTGGCTGCTGTTCTTCACGACGAAGGGCCGCGTCTATCGCACCAAGACGTACGAGCTGCCCGAGGCCGGCCGCGACGCGAAGGGCATGCACGTCGCGAACCTGCTCGCGCTGCAGCCGGACGAGCAGATCGCCCAGATCATCGAGCTCAGGAACTACGACGTCGCCGAGAACCTCGTTCTCGTCACCCGCGCCGGTCTGGTGAAGAAGACGCGCCTGGCCGAGTACGACTCGAACCGCCAGGGAGGCATCATCGCGATCAAGCTCCGCGAGGACGACGAGCTCGTCAGCGCGCTGCTCGTGAACGCCACCGACGACATCCTGATGATCAGCCGCGGCGGCCAGTCGCTGCGCTTCTCGGCGACCGACGAGGCGCTCCGCCCGCTCGGCCGCTCGACGAGCGGCGTGAAGGGCATGTCGTTCCGCGAGGACGACTGCCTCCTGACGGCGAACGTCGTCACCGACGAGGGCTTCGTCTTCGTGGTGACCGAGGGCGGCTTCGCCAAGCGCACCGCCGTGACCGAGTATCGCGTCCAGGGCCGCGGCGGCCTCGGCATCAAGGTGGCCAAGCTGTCGGACGAGCGCGGCGGCCTCGCCGGCGGTCTGATCGTGTCCGAGGACGACGAGGTGCTCGTGGTTCTCGCCAAGGGCAAGGTGGTACGCTCGGCCGTCGCCGAGGTCCCCGCCAAGGGCCGCGACACCATGGGCGTGCTGTTCGCGCGCCCGGACAAGGACGATCGCATCCTCGCCATCGCCCGCAACACCGAGCGCGGTGTGGTGGCGGAGGACGAGACCGACGGCGAGATCGCGGACGAGACCGCGCCCGAGACCCCCGGAGATAACGCATGAGCTCTGTAGCCGACAAGCTGGCCAAGAAGTCCACGCACAAGTCCAGCGCGAAGCAGGTCCGCCTGCGTCTGGTCTACGTCGACTTCTGGTCGGCCGTGAAGCTGTCGTTCCTGGCGGCCGTGGCGCTGGCCATCGTGACCATCGTGTCCTTCTTCCTGATCTACATGGTTGTGCAGACGACCGGTCTGATCGGGCAGATGGATGAGTTCCTCGGCGGCTTCACCGACGGCAGCATCTCGGTGTCGCAGTTCATCGGCCTGCCGCAGGTGATGGCCTTCGGAACGGTCGTCGCGATCCTCAACCTCGTGGTCGTCACCGTGCTCGGCGCGGTCATCGCGGGCATCTACAACCTGGCCGTCAAGGTGACCGGCGGCCTGCTCGTCGGCTTCACCTCGAACTGACGCGCGCGGGATGCGGCCCGGATTCGCGAACATCTCACGGATCCGGTAAAGTCTCTGAGGTTGAGGGCGCGAGCCCGAAGCCCACGGGGGTATAGCTCAGGCGGTTAGAGCGCTTCACTGATAATGAAGAGGTCCCAGGTTCAAGTCCTGGTACCCCCACCGAATAGGCCTTCGCGAGAGCGAAGGTCTTTCTGGTTTCCGGGCACCGGTTCGTCGCGGCCGACACCTCACCCTGAGCGCCCGGCGTGAAGGCCACCGCCCCGCCCATGTAAACTCTCGGAGGACCTCTTCGAGGCCCATCCCCATGCGGGGCCTTAGCTCAGTTGGTAGAGCGCCTGCTTTGCAAGCAGGATGTCAGGAGTTCGAATCTCCTAGGC
This sequence comes from Microbacterium phosphatis, assembly GCF_049177115.1. Taxonomy (GTDB): domain Bacteria; phylum Actinomycetota; class Actinomycetes; order Actinomycetales; family Microbacteriaceae; genus Microbacterium; species Microbacterium phosphatis. The sequence continues at coordinate 10,487 of NZ_CP185370.1, forward strand.
TCCACGATCACAGGCGTCGTCCGACAGGACGGCGCTTTCGTCGTATGCGGGGCCGGTGGGTCACGCGGGGTCTCGGAGCGAGCCGGCCGCGCGCCGGCGTCAGCCAGGCCGCGATGGCGAGCCCCGCGGCGGCGCCCACGACCTGAGCGGCGACGAAGGCCGGCGCCGACGTCGGTGCGACACCGGCGAACGTGTCGGAGAACATACGACCGATGGTGATGGCGGGGTTCGCGAAGCTCGTCGACGCGGTGAAGAAGTAGGCGGCGCCGATGTAGGCGCCTACGGCGACGGGAGCCAGGCGGGCGCGCTCGGTGCGGGCGAGGACGAAGACCACGAGCACCAGGCCCGCGGTGGCGACGACTTCGGACAGCACGGTGGACGCGGTGGCGCGCTCGGTGGTGCTCCACGAGGCCGCCGGGAGGGCGAACGTGGCGTTCGCGAGCAGCGCGCCCGCGATGCACCCGAGTGTCTGCGCGCCGACATAGGGGAGGGCCAGCCGTCGTCGCTCTCGATCGAGGATGGCGTCGGCGATGGTGACGACGGGGTTCAGGTGCGCTCCGGAGATCGGTTGGAACACCACGATCAGCACCCCTAATCCCAGCGCCGTGGCGAAGGCGTTCATAAGCAGCTGCAACCCCATGTCGCCGGGCGAGAGACGCTGTGCCATGATCCCCGAGCCCACCACCACGGCCGCCAGCATCAGCGAGCCCAGGAGCTCGGCGGAGATGGCTCGAGCGCTATTCATAGATGGGAGTCTATATATTTTGCCGGGCCGACCGAGGATGGGCCCGTGATTCCCCTCGTGTGGTCGCTCGGAGCGTCCGGTGCGCGCTGAGGATCAGTCGACGCGCAGCACGTCGGCGATGCGCTCGAGGGCACCGGGCACGAGCGCGTAGTAGGCCCACGTGCCGCGCTTGCTGCGGGTGAGGAAGCCCGCCTCCGCGAGAACGCGCAGGTGGTGGGACACCGTGGGCTGTGCCAGCCCGAGCGGCTCCTGCAGATCGCAGACGCAGGCCTCTGCCCCCTCGCTCGCGGCGACGATCGACAGCAGGCGCAGTCGGGCCGGATCGGCCAGCGCCTTCAGGGTGCGCGCCAGATCCTCGGCGTGCGCCTGGCCGAGCGGCTCGCGGGTGAGCGGCGCGCAACAGGCGACCGGCTGGACGACGTCGCGCGGGATGGCCATGCATCGATGATAATCGATATTGACAGTCATCGATAGAGTGCGCAGACTGTTCATCGACATCCATCGATCCAGGAGTTCGCGATGACCCTCACCGACCTCGCGCCGGCCACGCCCGCCACCGCCGACCGCCTCGCGGCGCTGCCCGTCGCTGTCATCGGCGCCGGTCCCGTGGGCCTCGCCGCGGCCGCGCACCTGCACGAGCGGGGGATCCCGTTCGTGGTCTTCGAGCGCGGCACGGCCGCGGGCTCCGCCGTGCGCGAATGGGGTCACATCCGCCTGTTCTCGCCGTGGGAGCACCTCGTCGACGACGCGGCGGCGCGACTGCTCGCCGACCTCGGCTGGGAGGCGCCCGCCCCGGGCCGGGCACCCAGCGGATCCGAGCTCGTCGACGAGTACGTCGCCCCGCTCGCCGCGCACCCCGCGATCGCCCCGGCCCTCCGGTACGGCGTGGACGTCCTCGCGGTCACGCGCGAGGGGATGGATCGCACCCGCACACGCGACCGCGCGCGGGCGCCCTTCTCGCTGCGGCTGCGGCTGGCCGACGGCACCGTGGTCGACGAATCGGCCCGCGCGGTGATCGACGCCTCCGGAACGTGGGGGCAGGCGAACCCGCTCGGCTCCGGTGGGCTCGATCCGCTCGGCTGGGAGGCCGTGGCCGATCGGGTCGCGCCGGCCCTGCCCGACGTCCTCGGATCCGATCGCGCCCGATTCGCCGGGCGACACACCACGGTCGTCGGCGCCGGCCACTCGGCCGCGAACACCGCGCTCGTGCTCGCGCGCCTGGCCGAGGACGAGTCGGGCACGCGCGTGACGTGGCTGATCCGCGGGGAGGCGGCGCAGCGCATCTCGACCGAGGGCGACGAGCTGCCGGATCGCGGATCACTCGGCACCCGACTGCAGCGTCGCGTCCGCGACGGCCGGATCGCACAGGTCGACCGCTTCGAGATCCTGCGCGCCGAGGACACCGGCGACGGCGTGCGCCTGCACGGCCGCCGGGATGGCGACGCGGCGACGCACGACACCGACCTCGTCGTCGTCGCGACCGGCTTCCGGCCCGAGCTGAAGATGCTGCGCGAGCTGCGTCTGGACCTGGACGACATCGTCGAGGCCCCCCGCGCCTTGGCCCCGCTCATCGACCCGAACGAGCACTCGTGCGGGACGGTGCGCCCGCACGGCTATCGCGAGCTCGCTCACCCCGAGGAGGGCTTCTTCATCGTGGGCATGAAGAGCTACGGCCGGGCGCCGACCTTCCTGCTGAAGACGGGCTACGAGCAGGTGCGCTCCGTGGTCGCCTGGCTCGACGGCGACTCCGAGGCCGCGGAGCGCGTCGATCTCGTGCTGCCCGAGACCGGGGTGTGCTCGACGACCGGTGAGGGCGGCGACTGCTGCGGCCCGGTGGCCGCGGCTCCCGTGCCGGTGACGCTCACCGCCCCCGCGGGTCTGACTCTGCTGCCGCTGGCGGGGGCGTCCTGTTCGATCGACTCGCCCGATGGCTGCTGCTGACGGGATCCGGGTCCGTTCCCTGACGGCGGGGGACTGGCCGGCGGTGGAGCGCATCTATCGCGAGGGCATCGCGACCGGCGAGGCGACGTTCGAGACCGAGCCGCCCAGCTGGGACGCCTTCGATGCCGGGAAGCTGCCCGGGCTGAGGATCGTCGCGGTCGATGCGGGCGGGGCGATCCTCGGCTGGGCCGCGGCATCGCCCGTGTCGGCCCGCGAGGCCTACCGCGGCGTCATCGAGCACTCGATCTACGTGGCCGAGGCGGCCCGCGGCCAGGGGGCCGGCCGCCTGCTGCTGGCCGCGCTCGTCGCGGCATCGGATGCGCAGGGGTACTGGACGATCCAGTCGGCGGTCTTCCCCGAGAACGACGCGAGCCTGCGGCTGCATGCCGCGGCAGGGTTCCGCGAGGTGGGGCGCCGCGAGCGCATCGCTCGCTCTCGGCTGGGCCCGCGCGCCGGACAGTGGCGCGACACGATCCTGCTCGAACGCCGCCGCCCGGGCGACTGAGCTCGCCGCCGGTCGGAGGGCCCGCCGACGAGCGGAAGCCGAAATAGACTGCGGTCTATGGATTCCCGGCCCGCCCTCGCGACCATCGCGGATCCGACCCGCGGGCGGATCCTGCGGATGCTGCTCTCCGACGGGCGCCTGCGGGTGGGGGAGCTGGCCGGACGGGTCGCGCTCCGCCAGCCCACCGTGAGCTATCACCTGCGCCTGCTGCTCGAGGACGGGCTCGTCACGCGCGAGCAGGAGGGGCGCAGCGCCTGGTTCGCGATCGCGCCCGGGCGGGAGGACGAGATCCGCGCGGTGCTGGGCGGCGAACCCGAGGCATCCGCTCCGGACCTCGCGCGCATCGTCGCCGACCTGACGACGCGGTTCCGCGGCACATTCGGACCCGAGACCATCAAGGCCTACGTGCGCGAGAGCCTCGACCTGCTCTCGCGCGGGCAGGGCCCTGCCCGGCAGCTGGCCAGCCGCACGGCGGCATTCGCGGCCCAGCGCCTCGAGGCGCTCTCGCGGGCCCAGGGGCCCAAGCCCGCGACGCCCGAGGTGCTGTTCGTGTGCGTGCAGAACGCGGGGCGCTCGCAGATCGCGTCGGCGATCCTGCGCCATCTCGCCGGCGATCGGGTGATCGTCCGCAGTGCCGGATCGATGCCCGCCGTCGACATGCGCTCGACGATCGCTGCCGCCCTCGACGAGATCGGTGTGCCGGTGGGGGGAGAGTTCCCGAAGCCGCTGACCGACGAGGCCGTCCGCGCCGCGGATGTCGTCATCACGATGGGCTGCGGCGACGCGTGCCCGATCTACCCGGGTCGGCGCTACCTCGACTGGGAGCTCGACGACCCCGCGGGTCTGCCGCTCGAGCGGGTGCGCCCCATCCGCGACGACATCGAGCAGCGCGTGCGGACGCTGCTCGATGAGCTCGTCTGAGCGTTCGCCGACCGGTTTCGCTCTCTTCTCCCGGCACCTGTCAACCCCCGTGCCCGAATGAGCGGACCCGCCTAACGTAGGTGATCCGGGAGACACCCGGATCCGTACGGAAGGAGCCGCACATGGGACTCGACGACAAGGTCAAGAACGCCGGGCAGGACCTCTCCGGCAAGGTCAAGGAAGGTGTCGGGGACATGACCGACAACGAGCGCCTTGAGGCCGAGGGCAAGGTCGATCAGACCGAGGCCCACGTGAAGCAGGCCGGCGAGCATGTCAAGGACGCCGCGCACGATGCCTTCAAGGACTGATTCCGCTTCATGACGCGCGGAAACGGCGGGCCGTCCCTTTCGGGGCGGCCCGCCGCTATGCGTGGACGGATCACTCTCGCCGGCTGCCCAGGGTGACCGACGCCCATCACTAGGCTGTCCCCATGGATATGCGTGTCGCCGCCTACTGCGTCATCGTCGACGAGCAGGACCGCGTGCTCCTGACGCGCTGGATCGAGGGACGGGTCCCCGCCTGGTCGCTCCCCGGCGGCGGTCTCGAGCCCGGCGAGGATCCGGCCGCCGCCGCCGTGCGCGAGGTCTGGGAGGAGAGCGGCTACAAGGTGCGCCTCGAGGGACTGCTCGGCATCGACTCCCGCGTCGTCCCCGCCAAGAAGCGCCTCGCACAGGGCGCGACCGGCCCGCTCCACACGCTGCGCATCGTCTACCGCGCCCGCATCGTCGGCGGTGAGCTGACGCACGAGGTCGACGGATCCAGCGACATGGCCGAGTGGGTGCCGCTGGCCAAGGTGCGCGGGATCGAACGCGTCTCGCTCGTCGACGCGGCGCTCGACATGGCCGGAATGAAGCACTGATGGGAACCCCTGTGAACAACCGCCTGCTGCTCGTCAACGGACCGAACCTGAACCTGCTCGGAACGCGCGAGCCGGCGGTCTACGGCCACGAGACGCTCGAGGACGTCTTCGCCATCGCCCGCGCGACCGCGGAGGACGTCGGCTTCGATCTGCGCGCCTTCCAGTCGAATCACGAGGGCGCGCTGATCGACGTCATCCACGAGGCGAAGGCCGACTGCGACGGCATCGTCATCAACCCCGGAGGGCTCACCCACACGTCGGTGGCCCTGCGCGACGCGCTCGCCGGCGTGGAGCTGCCCTTCGTCGAGGTGCACATCTCCAACGTGCACGCGCGCGAGGAGTTCCGCCACCACTCGTACCTGTCCGGGATCGCCTCCGCCGTCATCGTCGGCGCGGGAGTGCAGGGGTACGAGTTCGCGGTGCGTCGCCTGGCGACCATCCTCGGCTGATCCGCCGCTTCAGTACGTGGTGAGCCCGTGCGCGCGGAACTGCGCGCGCACCCGCTCGACGAGCCCCGGGGAGGGCGGCTCGACGTCGCCGAGCTCGTAGCGCCGACCGGCAGCCGCCCACTTGTCCCGCCCCATCTGGTGGAAGGGCAGCACCTCGACACGAGTGACGGCCCCGGGTCGGATCGTGTTGAGCGACGCCGCGTACTCGGCCACGCGCTCGACGCCGGCCGCGTCATCCGTCCAGCCGGGGACGAGCACGTAGCGGATCCACACCTCGGGGCCGTCCGGGCGGGCCGCGAGTCGCCGCCCGAACGCCAACGTCGGCTCGAGCTCACGGCCGGTGAGGCGCCGGTACACAGCGGGATCGCCCGCCTTCACGTCGAGCAGCACAAGATCCGTGTCGTCGAGCATCTCGTCGGTGGCGTTCGCCCCGAGGTAGCCGGATGTGTCGAGGCAGGTGTGGATCCCGGCGTCCTTCGCGCCGCGCAGGAGCCGCGCCGCGAAGACCGGCTGCATCAGCACCTCGCCGCCGGACAGGGTGATCCCCCCGCCGGTGGCGCGGAAGACACCCTCGTAGCGCCGCACGCGGGCGAGCACCTCGTCCAGGCGCACGGCCTGACCGTCGCGCATCGCGAGGGTGTCCGGGTTGTGGCAGTAGAGGCACCGCAGGGGACAGCCGGCGAGGAAGACGGTCAGGCGGGTACCGGGACCGTCGACGGCGGTGACGAGCTCCCACGAGTGCACCGAGCCCAGCTCGCCCGTGCGCATGGCCGCGAGTCGCTCCTCGCGGGTCACCGCCGCGACCGAGAGCCCGTGCACCCCCGCCCCCTCGGCACGGCCCGCCCGACGCGGGGCGTCGAGGCGCACCGCGTCGGCGGGGACGGCAGAGGGGGCGTGGTCGAGCAGGGTCATGGTCGTCTCACATCGATCCGTGGAAGGTGCGCGAGAGCACGTCCAGCTGCTGCTCCCGCGTCAGCCGCACGAAGTTCACGGCGTAGCCCGACACCCGGATCGTCAGCTGCGGGTGGTTCTCGGGGTGCTCCATGGCGTCCTCGAGCGTCTCGCGCGAGAGCACGTTGACGTTCATGTGGTACCCGTGGCCGCCGACGTATGCGTCCAGGAGGCCCGCCAGGTTCGAGACCTGCTCGTCGCGCGTGCGGCCGAGACCCGCGGGCACAACCGTGTTCGTCAGCGAGATCCCGTCCTGCGCCTGGTCGTAGGGCAGCTTCGCGACCGAGAGGGCGGAGGCGAGCATGCCGTGGGTGTCGCGCCCGTTCATGGGGTTCGCCCCGGGCGCGAACGGCTCGCCCGCGCGGCGGCCGTCGGGCGTGGAGCCCGTCGCCTTGCCGTAGACGACGTTCGAGGTGATCGTCAGCACAGACTGGGTGGGCACGGCGTCGCGGTAGGTCGGGTGCGCGCGCACCTTCTCCATGAACCGCTCGACCAGATCGACGGCGATCGCGTCGGCCTCGTCGTCGTCGTTGCCGAACGTCGGGAAGTCGCCCTCGATCACGTAGTCGACGACCACGCCGCGCTCGTCGAACACGGGCGTCACCGTCGCGTGCTTGATCGCCGAGAGGGAGTCGGCGGCGACGGACAGACCGGCGATGCCGCAGGCCATCGTGCGCAGCACGTCCTTGTCGTGCAGGGCCATCTCGACGCGCTCGTACGCGTACTTGTCGTGCGACCAGTGGATGCAGTTCAGGGCCTCGACGTACGTCGCCGCCAGCCAGTCCATCATCGTGTCGAAGCGGGCCATGACGTCGTCGAAGTCGAGCGGGCCCTCGCCGACAGGTGCGGCGGCCGGTGCGATCTGCTTGCCGGAGACCTCGTCTCGGCCGCCGTTGATGGCGTACAGCAGGGTCTTGGCCAGGTTCACGCGGGCGCCGAAGAACTGCATCTGCTTGCCGACGCGCATCGGCGAGACGCAGCACGCGATGGCCGCGTCGTCGCCCCAGGCCTCGCGGATCAGCTCGTCCGACTCGTACTGCACCGCAGAGGTGTCGATCGACACCCGCGCGCAGAAGTCCTTGAAGCCCTGCGGGAGCGCCGGGCTCCAGAACACGGTCATGTTCGGCTCGGGAGCGGGGCCCAGGTTGTAGAGGGTCTGGAGGTAGCGGAAGGAGTTCTTCGTCACCAGCGGACGCCCGTCCTCGCCCATGCCGGCGATCGTCTCGGTGACCCACGTCGGATCCCCCGAGAACAGGGCGTCGTACTCGGGAGTGCGGAGGAACCGCACGATGCGGAGCTTGATGACGAAGTCGTCGATGAGCTCCTGCGCCTGGCGCTCGCTGAGGGCGCCCGCGGCGAGATCGCGCTCGATGAACACGTCGAGGAAGGTCGACGTGCGGCCCAGAGACATCGCGGCGCCGTTCTGCTCCTTCACCGCCGCGAGATACGCGAAGTAGAGCCACTGCACCGCCTCGCGCGCATTCTCGGCCGGCCGCGAGATGTCGTAGCCGTAGGAGGCGGCCATCTCGGTCATCTCGCCGAGCGCGCGCAGCTGCTCGGCGTGCTCCTCGCGCTCGCGGGCGATGCTCTCGCTGAACGGCTGGGTGTCGAGGGACAGCTTGTCGATCCGCTTGGCGGCGATGAGCGCGTCGGTGCCGTACAGCGCCACCCGACGGTAGTCGCCGATGATGCGGCCGCGGCCGTAGGCGTCCGGCAGCCCGGTGATGATGTGCGAGCTGCGCGCGGCGCGGACGGCGGGGGAATAGATGTCGAAGACGCCCTGGTTGTGGGTCTTGCGCCAGTTGGTGAAGACCTCCTTCAGCACCGGGTCGATCTCGTAGCCGTAGGTCTGCAGGGCCCCCTCGACCATGCGCCATCCGCCGTTGGGCATGATGGCGCGCTTGAGGGGCGCATCGGTCTGCAGGCCGACGATCAGCTCGTCGTCTTTCGAGATCCAGCCCGGAGCGTGTGCGGTGATGCCCGCGGGGGTGTGCGGGTCGACGTCGTACACGCCCTTCTCCCGCTCCTCCGGGAACATCGCCGCGAGCGTCCGCCAGACGCGCTCGGTGCGCTCGGTCGCCCCCTCGAGGAAGCTCGCGTCGCCCGTATACGGGGTGTAGTTGCGCTGGATGAAGTCGCGCACATCGACGCCGTCCTGCCAGGGGCCGGGGACGAAGCCGTCCCAGGCTGCGGGCTGCACGTCGGCGCGGTCGCGGGTGCCGGATGTGATGGTCATCGCCGTTCCTCTCCTGAGAAGACAGGCACGCCGGATCCTCTGTGGAGAGGAGCGCTGCGGCGTCCTTGTCCTCGACGCTAAGTCGGAGAGACGGGCGTGGCGGAAAGTGTGGCGGCACCCCACAGGCAATGTGGTCAGACCACGGATCAGATTGTGGTCAGACCACAGTCCACCCCGCGCGCGGTCAGCGGATCGCGTCGATGGGCTCCGAGATGTCGGCCACGGTGGCGCCGTAGGCGGCGACCAGTGCGTCTGCGTCGACCGTGAGGTTCCATCCGTGTGCGCCCGCTCCCATGGACACGCGGCGTCCGAGGATGCGCTCGTCGGCGTAGACGGGCCAGTCGGTCGTGCTGCCGAGCGGGGTGATCGTGCCGCGCTCGTAGCCGGTCGCGGCCAGGGCGAGATCGGCCTCGGGCAGGCGGAGCTTGTTCGCCCCGAGCAGGGCGCGCAGCTTCGGCCACGAGATCGAGCGGTCGCCCGGGATCAGGGCGAACAGGTACTCATCCCGGCCGTGTCGCTTGACGACCAGCGACTTCACGATGTCGGCGGGGGTGATGCCGCGCAGGACGGCGGCCTCCTCGAGGGAAGACGCACGCGGCGACTCGCTGACCTCGATCTCGAGGCCGCGAGCCGCCGCGGCTTCCCGTACCCGGGAGGTTGCTTCGGTGGAACCGTGCTCCGACTCGGTCGGTCCGCTCCCCCGCTCGACCTGGTCGCCGAGGGCGACCATCACGCGTCGGGCGAGGCGAGCGGGTCGTCGGCGACCCACAGCTCGTCGTCGGCGCGCAGCGTCTGCCAGGCGGCGTACAGCACCGCACCGGCGGCGGCGACGCCGAGGACGATCGCGATGACGGCGCCCGCACCGCCCTTCTTCTTCGGCGGCGCGACCGGCGCGGTGTGCATGAACTTCGCACGTGCGTCGCCCGCGGCGTCGATCGCCGAGAGGGCCTTGCCGACGACGCCGCCCACAACGGGGACGACGCGACGGTCGAGGAAGTGCTTGGAGGCCTTGCGGCTCTCGTCGACGTAGGGCGCGACGCGGTCGACGACGGGGGCCACGAACTCGTGGTACTTCTCGTCGACGATCGGAGCGATGTGCTCGCGGTTGTAATGACCGAGCTGGCGGCCGGCCTCGCGGGCCACGTCGGACGCACCGGCCAGGACGTACTGCTGGGCCTCCCACAGCTGGGACGCGGACGCCTGCAGCTTCTGGAGTTCCTTCTTGCGCTTCTTGCTGAGGCTCATATCGGTGCCCTCCCTGTCGCTGGGGATGTGGTGGTTCCCTCATCCTGCCAGATTGCCCGCTCCGCGGCAGGGGGTTGTGGGGGCCTTGACAGCTGTGCCACGCGCGGTGTCGGCGGGCTCTGCGAGGATGGAAGCATGCCTCAGCACACTGCCGTTGCCACGCTGCACACCAACCACGGCGACATCGTCGTCAACCTCTTCGGCGACCAGGCCCCGAAGACGGTCAAGAACTTCATCGGCCTCTCGGACGGATCCGCTCAGTGGACCGACCCCCTCACCGGTCAGCCGGGCGAGGGCGCGCTGTACAGCGACGTCATCTTCCACCGCATCATCCCGGGCTTCATGATCCAGGGCGGCGACCCGCTGGGTCAGGGCGTCGGCGGCCCCGGCTACCAGTTCGACGACGAGATCAGCCCCGAGCTCGACTTCAACGCGCCCTACAAGCTCGCCATGGCGAACGCCGGCAAGCGCCCGAACGCCCTCACCGGCAAGCTCTCGGGCACCAACGGATCGCAGTTCTTCATCACGACCGACCCGACGCCGTGGCTCCAGGGCAAGCACACCATCTTCGGCGAGGTGGCCGACCAGGCCTCGAAGGCCGTCGTCGACTCGATCGCCGCGGTGGCGACCGGTGCGCAGGATCGTCCCCTCGAGGACGTCGTGCTGCAGTCGGTCGAGATCGCCTCGGTCTGACGCCGTAACGCACAGCGCGCCGCCGCCACCGTGACCACCCCCGACTACTCGCGCAATCCCGCGAACTACTGCTTCCGGCATCCGGATCGGATGAGCTTCGCGCTGTGCCAGCGATGCCAGCGCACCATCTGCCCCGAATGCCAGACGCCGGCCGCCGTCGGAGTGATCTGCCCCGAATGCCTGCGCGAGCAGCAGAAGGGGCGCACCCCCGCGCAGAAGCGCGCTCAGCGCCGCTGGGGTCGCGGGGGCGGCGTCGCCGTGCGGGCGGGCTCCGCGCCCGTCACCAACTGGATCGTCGGCATCACCGCCGGCATGTTCCTGCTCGACCTGCTGCTGCGGCAGGTCGGGTTCAACCTGCAGGGCTGGCTCGCTTTCTACGCGCCGACCCTCTATCCGCAGTTCGGGGCCTTCGAGCCCTGGCGCCTGTTCACCTGGATGCTGGCGCACGCCAGCTTCATCCACGTCGGGCTGAACCTGCTGTCCGTGTGGATGATCGGGCGGGTGCTCGAGCCGATGCTCGGTCGCTGGCGCTTCCTGGCGCTCTACCTGATCTCCGGGCTCGGCGGCGCTGTCGCCGCGGCGCTGCTGGCGTTCACGACCCCCGTGGTCGGCGCCTCCGGGGCGCTGTTCGGCATGCTCGGCGCGCTGCTCGTCATCGGGCGCACGCTGGGCGGCGACGTCCGCGGGATCATGATCATCCTGGGCATCAACCTCGTCATCGGGTTCGCGTTCGGCGGCATCTCGTGGCAGGCGCACGTGGGCGGCCTGGCCGCTGGCCTGGCGGTCGGCTGGGTGTTCTCGACCACACGCCAGGCGAGCCGGTCACGCCGTCAGGTGGTGCTGCTCGGGGTGATCGTCGCGGTGCTGCTGGTGCTGCTCGCGCTGGCCCCGATGATCTACGTCGGCTGAGTTATCCACAGAGTTATCCCCGGGTGGGGATGAATCACATGCGTGTAATTCATCCCCACCGGGGCATACAGAGAAGCGCCCGACGACCAGGTCGTCGGGCGCTTCTCGCGTCAGAGGGTGCGGCTCATCGCCATTGCGTGGTCATCAGGAAGCCGATGAACGCGATGCCGAAGCCGATCACGAGGTTCCAGGCGTCGATGCCCGGGATGGGGAACTGCATTCCCGACAGGTAGAACACCAGGATCCAGACGAGGCCGATCAGCATGAAGCTGATCATGACCGGCTTGAACCACACGGGGTTCGGGGCGGCGTCCGCGGTGGGGCGCTCGACCGCGTCGTCGCCGGTCGAGCGTGCGGGCTTCTGGGATCGGGCCATGGGGACATCTTACTGGCCCGCGTAAGCTGATCACGTGACCGCTGTCGGGGACGTCAGGCGCGAACGGCGCGCGGCCCGACCCCGCAGTCGGGCCACCTTCGCCAGCATGCTCGGCGAGATCCTGCTCACCGCCGGGGTCGTGATCCTGCTCTATGTGCTCTGGCAGGTCTGGATCGGCGACGTCATCTACTCGTCGCAGCACAACGCCCAGGGCGCGAAGCAATCGCACGAGTGGTCGCTCATCGAGCCGACCGAGCTCGCGCCCGCCCCCGAGCCGAGCGAGGGCGCCTACGAGCCGCTCGTCCTGCCGGAGCCCGTCGACACCGAGGTCTTCGCTCTGATGCGCGTGCCCCGGTGGGGCGACGACTACGCGGTCAACATCGCAGGAGGCACCTCGCGCGCGGGCACGCTCGATCACATCGGCATCGGGCATTACCTCGACACCGAGATGCCGGGGGAGGTGGGCAACTTCGGGCTGGCCGCCCACCGCACCACGTTCGGCAAGCCCTTCTCCGACCTGCAGAGCCTGCGCATCGGGGATCCGATCGTGATCGAGACGAAAGAGGGTTGGTACACGTACCGGTTCCGCACCCTCGAGTACGTGAGCCCCGATGCCTACGACGTCCTCGCCGACGTGCCGCAGGCCCCCGAGGTGCCCGCGGGCGAGCGCTACATCACGCTGACCAGCTGCTCGCCGCGTTTCGCGATGACCGAGCGCATCGTCGCCTACGGCGTGTTCGAGTCGTACCTTCCGCGGTCGACGGGCGAGACCCCGCCGGCCCTGACCGAGGAGCTCCTCTGATGTACGCGGCGCTGTGGCGAGTGCTTCCGGGCCCCTGGTGGGTGAAGCTGCTGATCCTGCTGGCCCTGGTCGCGGTCGTGCTCTACGGCCTCTTCGTCTACGTCTACCCGTGGATCGCGATGACCTTCGTCCCCGACGAGGTCACCGTCCAGTAGCGGCCCGCGGGCCGGCCGCCGTCACTCGCCGGTGCAGTGGGTGAGCGTGATGGTCGAGTGCACCGGGACGTCGCCCACGGCCGACTGCGAGTGCACGATCGGCGAGCCCACGGACGGGCACGTCGCGTCCTCGGTGATCGTCACCGTGAGCTTCAGCGCCACCAGCTCGCTCTCGGCGAGGTCGACTGTGGCGCGATCGGTGTAGTCGACGATGGTGACCCGGCCCGAGGCGACGACGAGGTCGACGGTGGCGCCCTGCGGCACCTCATCGCCCTCGGCGACGTCACGCCCGTCGATCTGCGCCGAGATGACGGATCCCGCGGCGAGCTCGGGGTCGTTCATGGGCGTGATCTTCCCGATGACCAGGCCCGCGCCCTCGATCGCCGTGCGCGCTGCTGCCTCGTCTGTCGAGACCAGCGCCGGCACCACCGAGACCTTCGGGCCCTCGGAGACCACGACCGTCACCTCGGTGTCAGGGGCGACGGTCTCACCCGCCGCCGGATCGGTGCGGATCACGTTGCCCTCGGTGACCGTCTCGCTCGCCTCGCTGTCCAGCGTGACGCCGAGATCCTCGTCGGCGAGGTCAGCCGTCGCTCTCTCGAGCGAGACTCCCGCGACATCGGGAACGATGCGCGAGTTCGCCGGCACCTCGTTCAGCGGATCGGTGCGGATGACCCAGAAGAGAACGGACGCGACGAGGACCGTGATGAGCGCCACCCCGGCCCAGATCCACGCGACCGGCGGGCCGGACTGCGTGCGCGTCATCGTGTTGTCGGTGGACAGCTGGCGCAGGGAGCGCGCCGTCTCGGCCGCGCGACGCGGATCCGGTCCGTAGAGCTCGGTGGTGAGAGCGCCGAGGGCGCGCTTCGAGGGCGCCTTGCCGTCGGATGCGGCATCCAGCGCCTCCCGGAAGGCGGCGGCATCGGGGAAGCGCTGCGACGGCTCCTTCGCGAGTGCGCGCAGCACCACGGGGTCGAAGGCGGCCGGCGCGGTCTCGTTGACATGCGACGGTGTGGCCGGCGTCTCGCTGACGTGCTGGTAGGCGACGGCGACCGGCGAGTCGCCGCGGAACGGCGGGCGGCCCGTCAGCAGCTCGTAGAGCACGATGCCCGTGGAGTACACGTCGGCGCGGTGGTCGACGACCTCGCCCTTGGCCTGTTCGGGCGCGAAGTACGCCGCGGTGCCGAGGATCGACGTCGTCTCGGCGACCGTCGACGACGTGTCGGACACCGCGCGCGCGATGCCGAAGTCCATGACCTTCACCTGACCGGCCGACGTGATCATCACATTGCCGGGCTTGATGTCGCGGTGCACCACCGCCGCGCGGTGCGAGTACTCGAGTGCCTCGAGGATCCCGTCCACGTAGCGCGCGGCGTCGGCGGCGGGCACGGGACCGCGGGCGATCACGTCCTTGAGCAGGACGCCCTGGACGAGCTCCATGACGATGAACGGGATCGGGCGATCCTGGTTCACGTCGGCGGTGACGTCCTCGCCGGCGTCGTAGACGCGCACGATGGCCTGGTTGGCCATGCGGGAGGCGGCCTGAGCCTCCAGGCGGAACCGGGTGCGGAAGGCGCTGTCGCTGGCGAGATCGCGCTTGAGGATCTTGATGGCGACGTGCCGGCCGAGGGTCTCGTCGTACCCGCGGTAGACGGTCGCCATGCCGCCGCGCCCGATCAGGGATCCGATGCGATAGCGCGCGGCCAGCACGCGCCCGTCGAGCGCGTGCGAGTCCTCTGCTGTGCGGTCTTCCACGATCTGCTTCTGGTCGGTCATCTCATCCCCCCGGATCCGACGTCTGCGCCGTGTATCCCTGGCAGGCCGAGGCCTACCCGGCGGCCGATTCCTCGGCGGGAGGCGTCGCTCCGGGAGTGGGCTCTGATTCGGGATCGGTGGTGGGCGGGGGCTCCGGGGTGTCGACGGGCGGGGTCACCAGTGCGACGGTGCCGGCCTGCGACGGCTCGGAGGCACGCGGGGCGGCGTCGCCGAGGGTGCAGAGCACCTGGTAGGTCGCCGAAGCCTCGCCGCCGGTGTTGGAGACCCTCACCCGGGTCGACGACGCGGCATCGAAGTCGCCGGTCGCGGCGCCGCTCTGCTCGAACACCGCGTTCTGGAGAGTGACCGTGTACCCCGCGACGTCGGGGGCCGCGGCTGGGCAGATGGCGTCGGTCCACGACACGCTCACCACGCTGCTGGGAGCGGTCTCGCTGATCGGCTGGCCACCCGCCGTGAAGGTCGGCGCGTCGACCGGCGGCGCGATGGCCGCGATGGGGCCGTAGCTGCTCGCGGTGATCGGGGTGCCGGCGTCGACGAACCCGCGGGGCGAGACCTCGTAGATCCGGCCCTCCTGCGAGATGTCGGGGGCCTGCATCGATCCCGGCGCGCAGCTCCAGCTGAAGTCGCCCTCGGCGAGCAGGACCGCCTGAGCCTCGTCGCACGTCTTGCCGACGAGCTCGAGGCTGTCGATGTTCACCTTGTCGGTGGTGGGGACGGGCGCGGGTGTGGTCGGCTGCGGCTTCGGGGTCTCCTGCGTCTGCACGGGGGTGGTCGGGCTCCCCTCGGGCGATCCGAACAGTCCGTCGCCGAACAGGGCGAAGACCGTGCCGCCGAGCACCACGAGCAGCAGCACGATGAGCGCGATCAGCGGCCAGGTCCAGGGGCTGCGCTTCTTCTTCTTGGGCGCGGCCTCGGCCGGGACCGCGTCGCCGTCGCCGATCGGCACCGGGGTGGTGCGCGGCATCATCCGGGTCGCGCTGTCGTCGCCCGAGCTCAGCAGCTGCGTGAAGGCGTCGTCTCCGCCCGCGGCACCCGCCACGAAGCCGGCGCCGGCGATGGCCGGCACGGCGGCGGCCGCAGCGGCCACGTCTCCCCGGCGCAGCGCATTCGCGGCGCGCGCGACGACGGCGGAGGATGCCGGGCGGTCCTCGGGCTTCTTCGCGATCATCGCGAGGACGAGGTTGCGCACGGGCTCGGGCACGTCGTCGGGCAGCGGCGGCGGCTGCTCGTTGATCTGCGCCATGGCGATCGCGACCTGCGACTCGCCCGTGAAGGGGCGGCGGCCGGCGAGCGACTCGTACGCCACGATGCCGAGCGAGTAGGTGTCGGTGGCGGGGGATGCGGGGTGACCCGACGCCTGCTCCGGCGACAGGTACTGCACGGTTCCCATGACCTGGCCGGTCGCGGTCAGGGGCACCTGATCGGCGATGCGGGCGATGCCGAAGTCGGTGATCTTGACGCGGCCGTCCGGTGTGATCAGCAGGTTGCCGGGCTTGATGTCGCGGTGCACGAGGCCCGCGGCGTGCGCGGCCTGCAGGGCCGAGGCGGTCTGGGCGACGATGTCCAGGGTGCGCTCGGGCTGCAGGCGGTTCTCGCGCTCGAGCACGGTGGAGAGCGCCTCGCCGGGCACCAGCTCCATCACGAGGAACGCGGAGCCGTTCTCCTCGCCGTAGTCGAAGACGCTCGCGATGCCCTCGTGGTTGACGAGCGCGGCGTGGCGGGCCTCGGCGCGGAAGCGCTCGAGGAAGCCCGGATCGCCCATGTACTCGTCTTTGAGGATCTTGATGGCGACGGTGCGCCCGATGACGTGGTCCGTGGCCTCCCAGACCTCGCCCATGCCGCCGATCGCGATTCGCGAGTTCAGCTCGTATCGTCCACCGAAGGACACGCCCTGTGTCGGCCTCATCTGCTCAGCACCGCCTCCATGACCTTCTTCGCGATCGGGGCCGCGATCGTGTTACCGCTGCCCGATGTGCCCTGCCCGCCGCCGTCTTCGACGAGGACCGCCACCGCGATCTCGGGGTCGTCGGCCGGCGCGAATCCCGTGAACCACAGTGTGTACGGGTTGTCCCCGCCCATCTCCGCGGTGCCCGTCTTGCCTGCCACGTCGACCCCGTCCATTCTTGCACCCGTCGCCGCGCCGTCCTGGACACTCGCGACCATCGCCGCGGTGACCGCATCGGCCGTCTTCTTGCTCATCGCGTCGCCGAACGCCGACGGCGTGAACGTCTGCTGGGTGGACAGGTCGGCGCCCACGACCTCGTCGACGGCGTAGGGGTTCATGACCTCGCCGTCGTTGGCGATGCCGGCGGCGACCATGGCGATCTGCAACGGCGTCGCCGTGACCTTGCCCTGGCCGAAGCCGCTGAGGCCCGTCTGCGCGTCGTCGGTGATGCTCGTGGGGTACTCGGAGGTCGCGGCGCGCAGCGGCGTGGCGAACTCGTGGTTGAACCCGAGCTTCTCGGCCATCTCGCGGATCTTCGTGTCGCCGAGCTCGATCGCCACCTGCGCCATGGGCACGTTGCAGCTCAGCTCGATGGCGAGCGCGAGCGTTGTGGTGGCACCCGGGCCGCAGGTCGTGCCGCTGGCGTTGTGCACCACCGAGTTCGACTGAGGCAGCGTGTAGGTCGCCGGGTTGGGGATCGGCGTGGAGGCGGTGTACTCGCCGGACTCGATCGCCGCTGCGGCGACGACGACCTTGAACGTCGAGCCCGGCGGGTTCACGTCGCCCGCGATCGCGCGGTTCAGCAGCGGGCGGCCCGGGTCGTCCTCGAGCGCGGCGTACGCGCTGTTGGTGGCCTCGGGGTCGTGGGCGGCCAGCGTGTTCGCGTCGTACCCGGGGGTCGAGACCATGGCCAGGATCCGGCCGGTGTCGGGCTCGATCGCGACGACCGCGCCCGTCAGGCCAGCGCCGGTGAGGGCGTCGTATGCGGCCTTCTGCGCCACGGGGTCGAGGGTGAGGAGGACGCTGGACCCGCGCGGCGGCTGGCCGGTGACGATCTGGTCGATCCGCGAGAAGAAGGCCGACGACGCGGTGCCGGAGAGCTCCTGTCCCATGACCTGCTCGAGGCCCGTGGCCGAGGACAGCGACGGATTCAGGAACCCGGTGACGTGCGACCACATCGGGGAGTCGGCGTACTGGCGCTGCCAGACGTAGAGATCGGTGCTCTGCACCGAGGTGGCGATCTCGGATCCGCCCGCGATGATCGCGCCGCGCTGCGTCTCGTACGCGTCGAGCGTGGTGCGGCGGTTGTTCGGGTCGTCGGCGAGGTTGCCTGCCTGCAGCACCTGGATCGTGCTCGTCGAGCCGAACAGGGCGAGGAACATCACCAGCACGATGATGCTCAGACGGCGCAGTTCCTTGGTCATCAGCCGATCACCGCCCGGGGCTGCTGGCGCACGGCGTCGCTGATGCGCAGGATGATCGCGACGATCAGCCAGTTCGCGAGCAGGGAGGATCCACCCGCCGCGAGGAACGGCGTCGTCAGGCCCGTCAGGGGGATGAGACGCGTCACGCCGCCCACCATGATGAAGACCTGCAGTGCCAGCGTGAACGACAGCGCCGTCGCGAGGAGCTTGCCGAAGTCATCCTGTCCCGCCACGCCGATCCGGAGCCCGCGCGCCACGAACACGAGGTACAGGCACAGGATCGCGAAGACGCCGACCAGACCCAGCTCCTCGCCGAGGCTCGGGATGATGTAGTCGCTCTGCGACACCGGCGTCAGGTAGGGGCGGCCGAGCCCGAGGCCCGTGCCGAGCAGCCCGCCGTGCGCGAGGCCGAAGATGCCGTTCACCAGCTGATAGCTGCCGCCGGGGGTGTCGTAGAGCGTCTGGTCGAAGGCGCCGAGCCAGGCGTCGAAGCGCCCGCGCACGTACGACAGGACGAACGACGCCGCGATCGCCCCGCCGACGGCCAGGATCACACCGATCAGCACCCAGCCGGTCTTGCCCGTGGCGACGTAGAGCGTCGCGACGAACATGCCGAAGATCAGGAGACCGGTGCCGAGGTCGCGCTGGGCCACGATGATCACCATCGAGATCAGCCAGATCACCAGCAGCGGGCCGAACTCGCGGGCCCGCGGGAACGTGAAGCCGAGCACGCGCTTGCCGGTCGATGTCAGGCTCTCGCGCGTGCGCACCAGATAGCCGGCGAAGAAGATCGCCAGGCAGATCTTGGCGATCTCGCCGGGCTGGAAGAAGAAGCCGAAGACGTTGATCCACACCGTCGCGTTTCCGCCGCCGTTGAGGAAGGGGACGAACGGCAGGATCAGCAGCACGAGGCCGGTGAGACCGAAGATGTAGGTGTACCGGAACAGCAGGCGGTAGTTGCCGAGAAGCCACACGAGGCCGCCGCAGAGCACCACGCCGATGCCGGCGTAGATCAGCTGACGACCCGCCGCCCCGGCGTCGGTGCCGGATGCTCCGGAGATGCCCAGGCGGTAGATCATCGCGAAGCCGAGGCCGGTGAGGAGCGTCGCGATCGGCACGACGAAGGGGTCGGCCTGCGGGGCGCGCAGGCGCAGCACCACGTGCAGGGCGAGCACGAGAACCGCGAGCACGCTCTGCGAGACGAGAACGCCGGCGTCGATCGCGCCGAGCGCGCCGAGCTGCGCGAGCGCGGTGGCGCCGAGGGTCACGGCGATCGCGAACAGCAGCAGGCCCAGCTCGCGATTGCGCAGCGGCTGGGGCTGACGCACCTTGCGGAGCGCCTTCTGCACGGTGGTGTCGGTGGTGATCCCGGTCATCCGTCGCTCCCGGGGGTGGGGGTCGGCGTGGCCGCGGGCGGCGTCACGGTGGGGGTGGGCGTCGGCGTCGGGCTCGGCTCGGGGTCCGGCTCGACGGGGACGACCGAGCTGCGCAGGCGGTCGACGATCGCGTCGGCGTCGGCGAGCGAGCGGGCGCTGATCGTCAGCTCGACGCGGTTGCGCTGGTACGGCGACAGGTCGGCGAGCAGGATCTCGGTGTCCTCATGCGGCGACGACAGCGAGATCGGCCCGACAGACTGCTGGATCCCGCGGTAGATGACGACGCTGTCCTCGTCGGCCCCGACGAAGTAGCGCGTCTGGGTCCAGCTGACGAAGAGCGCGAAGCCCGCCACGACCAGGGCCACCAGCAGCACGATCAGTGCGATGCCGCCGATGCGGCGGCGGCGGGCGCGCCGGCGATCCTCTTCGATGAGCTCCTCGAGGTACTCGGGCTCGGGCTCGAAGTGGGTGGGCTCGTTGGCCGCCTGGCGGTTCGGGTGCAGCCAGCTGGTGGGCAGCAGCGTGCGGCCGGTGGCGGCGGGCACCTTGACGCCCTGCGGGTTCGAGGCCGATCCGACGATGGTCGCGGTGCCGCTGACCAGCGGGTGCTGACCGCCCACGTCGACCAGGACGATCGTGACGTTGTCGGGCGCGCCGCCGTCGAGGGCGTACTTCAGCAGCATGTCGGCGGTGCGCCCCGGCGGCAGGCCGAGCTTCAGGGCCCTCTGCACGTGCGTCTCGTCGACCACGCCGCTGAGGCCGTCCGAGCACAGCAGCCAGCGGTCGCCGGGCCGGGTCGGCATGATGAACGTGTCGACCTCGGGATCAGGATCCATGTCGCCGAGCACACGCATCAGCACCGACCGGCGCGGGTGGAAGCGCGCCTCCTCGGGCGTGATGCGGCCCGAGTCGACCAGGCGCTGCACGAACGTGTGGTCGGTGGTGATCTGGGTCAGCGCGTCGTCGCGCCAGAGGTAGATGCGCGAGTCGCCGATGTGGGCGATCACCGCGTAGTCGTCAACCATCGCGATCGCGCTGACCGTGGTGCCGAGGCCGGCGAGCTCCGGGCGGCGCGCGGCGATCTGGATCAGGTCGCCCGCGGTGCCGGCGATGGTCTCGCGCAGCGTGATCTCGGCCTCCTCGGGGGAGGCGTAGATGTGGTCGAGCTCCTGCAGCGTGTTGACGGCGACGCTCGAGGCGACATCGCCGCCCGCGTGGCCGCCCATCCCGTCGGCGACGACGAACAGGTTGGAGCCGGAGTAGCCCGAATCCTGATTGTTCGATCGCACCTTTCCCGTATGGGAGAGGGCGGCACTCGATCCGACGAACATCCGGCGGGCGCTTACTTCCGCAGCTCGAAGGTCGTGGCGCCGACCTTGATCGGCGTGGACGTCTGCACCGCCACCGGCGACGACGGCGAGACGCGCTCGCCGCCGTGGAAGGTGCCGTTGGTCGACTCGAGGTCCTGCAGCATCCACTGCTCGCCCCACAGCACCAGGCGCGCGTGCTGGCTGGACGTGTAGTCGTCGCGGATCACCAGGCCGGTCTCGCTGGAGCGGCCGATGGTGAGCGTGTCGGTCCCGAGGGGCAGCTCGAGCCCCGCCTTGGGGCCGGAGGTGATGACGATGCGCGAGGCGGTCTTCGTGGTCGCCGGGCCCGGGGGAGCGGCGTTCGGCGCGGCGCGCGGGGCGGCTGCGGGGGCGGCGGCCGGGGCCGCCTTCGCCGGGGCGGCCGTGCTCGGCAGCCGGCGCACGCGCACGCCGAACACGTCGGAGCGCAGGGCGAACACCACGGCGAACACGAACAGCCACAGCAGCAGCAGGAAGCCGACCTGGAGGATCAGCAGGGTCAGCGAGCTCACGTCGGTCACGTCCAGTCCCCGTTCTGCGGCAGGATCCGGGTGGAGGTCGTGCGATCGGGAGCCGTGGGGCGGCGCGTCTGCGGCGCCGCGAGCGGCACGACGTGGAAGACGATGTCGGTGCGGCCGATCGTGATGGTCTGGCCGTCGTTGAGGCCGGACTGCTTCACGGGGCGGCCGTCGAGCTTCGATCCGTTGGTCGAGCCGAGGTCGCGCACCATCGCGCGCTCGCCGTCCCAGAGGATCTCGACGTGGGCGCGGCTCGTGCCGGCATCGTCGACGGTGATGTCGGCGTCGCTGCCGCGGCCGAGCACGGTGCGGGCCTTGATCAGCGGGTAGCGGCGACCGTTCACGTCGATCACCGCGCGCCACTCGACCTGGCCCTCGGCCGTGCTCGAGTCGATCTGCACCGTGCCGGTGGTGACCTCGTCGTTCGGCCGGATCGTGATGCGCAGCGGGCCGGCGAGGCTGTACCCCTGCGAGGACGCGTGGGTGCGGAGCATCGTGTCGAGTTCGGTGATCAGCGCGCCTCCCAGGGCGCGCATGCGCTCCTCGTCGGCGGGGCTCAGGAGCACGGCGAGCTCGTTGGGTGCCAGGATGCGGTCGCGCGAGACGACCGCCGCCTTCGTGTCGAGTTCGCGCTTCAGGGCGGAGGCGATCTCCACGGGCTGAATGCCGCTGCGGAAGGTCTTCGCGAACGCCCGGTTCACGGCGCGCTCGAGACCTTGCTCAAAGCTGTCCAGTAGTCCCACGGGGCTCCTCTATCCGGCCGACCGGTAGCGCCATCGTAGCCAGACACGCTGGGCGGCGCCCTTCGGGGGTGCCCGGTTTCGCGCCTGGCGGCGTCGCGTGATAATCTCAGGAAGTTGAGTTCGGAGCGATCCGGTCTCATGCGCGAGTGGCGGAATAGGTAGACGCGCTGGCTTCAGGTGCCAGTGCCCGCAAGGGCGTGGGGGTTCAAGTCCCCCCTCGCGCACAGCAGGACGAAGGCCCCGGAGAGATCCGGGGCCTTCGTCGTTCCTCGGCGCGGCGTCACTGAGTGGGTCTCAGGCAGCCGGGCGGGGCACCCGATTTCTGCCCGGGTTTTTGTCCACCGAATGGGGGACAAAACCCTCGGTATTCCGATACCCTGAAAGGGACGTCCCCCTGATGGCCGTCCGACCCTCACTGGATCCCCCCTCCGGTGAGGGTCGATTTATTTTGCCGTTCTCTACCCCTTTGCAGGCGAACCGGTTACGGTGAGGGAGGACGGCGTGATATTCGCGCCGGCTTCACACAGATAGAACGGCAGTAAATGGCTACGCAGGGCACCGTCAAGTGGTTCAACTCGGAGAAGGGCTTCGGCTTCATCTCTCCCGACGAGGGCGGCTCTGACGTCTTCGCTCACTACACCGCGATCCAGTCTTCGGGCTACCGCGCTCTGGAGGAGAACCAGCGCGTCGAGTTCGAGATCGCTCAGGGCCCCAAGGGCCTGCAGGCGGAGAACATCCGTCCGCTCTGATCAAGCGATCACACACGTCGACCGCCTCGTGCGGTCTGACTGAAGGGTCCGGTGCTTCGGCGCCGGGCCCTTTCCCTATGCCCGGGGGCTACTGCCCGAGGCGCGCGTAGTCGGCGAGGGCCTTGGCGTCCTCCGCGTGTCGGATCGCGCGCCGCGCGGCATCGAGAGCGGCGACCGGATCCTGCATCTGCCGGGCCGCGGCCAGCTCCTCGCGCGCGGCGTCGAGCCGCACGCGGCTGTCGAGGCCGCGGGTGTGCGGGGGAACCGCCGCCTCCGCGCGGCTGACCGCGCTGCGCGCTGCGGCGAGGGTGCCGGGCAGCGCGGTCCGCGCGCCCCGCAGGCGCTGCTGCGCCGTGCGAGCGTCCGCCAGGGCTGCGTCGAGCCGCTCGCGCACGCGGGCGATCTGCTCGTTCGCTGTCACCGGGCGGCGGGCGGCGGTCGGGGCGATGCGCGCGAGCTCGTCGGAGGCGACGCGGATCTCGTCGCCGAGCCGATCGGCGTCGTCGGGGTCGAGGGCGTCGCGGACGCCGGCGGCCGAGCGCACCGCGTCGCGCGCGGCCTCGAGCTCGCCGCTCACCGCGAGACCCGCCTGCACGACCTGACGGTGCGCCTCCTCCATGAGCTGGGCCGAGGCATCGGCGCGGCGGAGCGCCCGCTCGCCCAGCGCGAGATCCTCGAGGGCCGATCGGGACGGATCCGCCGCCTTCGACCGCGCGGCCTTCAGGTGTCCGCGCGCCTCGGCGAGGGCCTCGGTCACCGACTGGACGGCGCGCTCGGCGTCGACCCACTCGTCCGCCTCGGCACGCTGCGCCAGATCGCGCAGCAGCGCGGTGGGGTCGCCGACCCGGGCGGCGAGCTCGTCGAGGTGCCGCTCGGCGGCCGCGATCTGGTCGGCGGCGCTGACGTGGGTGGAGATCCAGGCGCGGTGCTCGCTGCGCGCGGCCTCGATGGTGCGGGTGGCGGTCTCGACGCGCCGCTGCACGTCCTGCGCCCCGCGGGCTGCGGCGGTGGGCAGGGTGCCGGGATCCGTCAGCTCGCGGTACGCCGCGAAGGCCGCATCGCGCGTGTGCTGGGCCGTCATGCGCGCGCGGCGCAGCGAGGCGGGGGCGCCTCCGCCGTACAGCGCACCCGACAGCCCGACCTCCAGCTCGAGGTCCTCGATGGCATCGTCCAGCCGCACCAGGGCCGCTCCCGCCGCCTCGGTCGCCTCCGCCGCGCGCCGGCGCGCCGCGGGGCCGCGACGCACCGCACGGACGGCGAACACGGCGACGATCGCGAGGACCGCGGCCGTCCCGAAGACGACGAGCGCGGGGAGGATCCACCCCCACAGGCCGTCGTCGGGCTGATCCATCGCCGTCCTCAGTTCTCCGAGAGCAGCAGGTCGCGCAGCTGGGCGGGGTCGTCGACGACCGCCTGAGCGCCCTGCTCCTCGCCCGGGTTGCCGAAGCCCCACCGGTTGTAGATCACCGGCACACCGAGCTCGGCGCCGCCGTCGACGTCGTGGTGGCGGTCGCCGATGAGCACCGGGCGCGACGTGTCGACGCCGGCGGCCTTCAGCCGCTCGAGGGCGCGGGCGAGGACGATCGACTTCGTGTCGAGGACGTCGGGCTCCGGGTCGGCCCCGACGATCGCGACGAAGGCGTGATCGAGCGCGTAGTGGGTGAGGATCGCCTCGACCTGGTTCTGCGGCTTCGTGCTGGCGGTGGCCTGGGGGATGCCCGCGGCGTGCACCGCCAGGATCAGCTCGGGCACACCCTCGTACAGGGCGACCGACGAGGCGTATCCGTCGCGCGAGGCCAGCTCGCGATAGGCGAGGACGGCCTCGGTGGCCTCCTCCTCGCTCAGCAGCGCGCGCACCTGGAACGACTCGAGCAGCGGCGGCCCGATCCAGTGGCGCAGCTCTTCGGGCGAGGGAGGTGTGCGGCGGAGGGTGCTGAGCACCTCCGTGATGCGCGGCAGGATGCCGGCCGACGCGTCCGCCACCGTCCCGTCCACGTCCCAGAGGATGCAGGACCAGGGAGACGAAGTCATGGCCCCAGTCTATTTAGAACAGGCGCGGGGCCCCGGAGTCGATGCCCTTCATCTCGTCGTAGTCGAGCACGAGGCAGCGGATGCCGCGGTCCTCGGCGAGCACGCGGGCCTGCGGCTTGATCTCCTGGGCGGCGAACACGCCCCGGATGCCCGAGAGCAGCGGGTCGCGGCCGAGCAGGTCGAGATAGCGGGTGAGCTGCTCGACGCCGTCGATGTCGCCGCGGCGCTTGATCTCGACGGCCAGCGGCATCCCGGACGCCTCGCGCACGAGCAGGTCCACGGGGCCGATCGCGGTGGGGTACTCGCGGCGGACGAGCTTCGCGCCCTCCGAGATCAGGTCGACCTGCTCCGACAGCAGGCGCTGCAGATCCGACTCGACGCCGTCCTTGATGAGACCGGGATCGACGCCGAGCTCGTGCTTCGAGTCGTGCAGGATCTCGTAGATGTGCACGGTGAGCGCGTCGCCGGTCTTGGCGTGCGTGACCTTCCACAGCTCGGCGACGCCTGCCTCGGACAGCTCGGGACTGGGCGCGACGAGGTCCAGGCGGCAGGGTGGGCTCATCCAGTTCAGCGGCTTGTACGAGCCGCCGTCCGAGTGGATGAGCAGGCTGCCGTCGGCCTTGTGCATCAGCACCCGGGTCGCGAGCGGCAGATGCGCGTTGAGGCGGCCGGTGTAATCCACGCTGCAGCGGGCGATGACGAGACGCACCGGATGAGCCTAGCCCGGGATCGTGCCGGAGACCCGCTCAGCGCGGCCGGCGGTGGTCGGGGCTGCGCAGCCAGCCCTCGAACGTGATCGATCCTTCGAGGGCATCCCCACCGCCGCGCAGCGACCCGGAGGCGAGGCCCTTGCCGTAGGCCCCGGGGAAGGGCACCTCCCACACCGCCCGCCGGATGCCGTCGAACCGCAGCTGTCGCCGGGCGAGATCGGCGAGGATCTCGTCGGCGGGGCCCACGAGATCGGCGGCGCGGCCGACGGGGCCCGCGGAGGCGACCCGCACGAGATGCGCACCCACCTCGCGGGCGGCCACGGGCCGCATCAGCGTCTTCGGCATCAGCGCCACGGGGCCCTTCTGGCCCGCGAGCAGCTGCCCCGCGAACTCGTGGAACTGCGCCGCCCGCGCGATGGTGAACGGCACCGGGCCGGCCTGCACCGTGCGCTCCTGGGCGAGCTTGCCCGCGTAGTACGACGCGTCGATGTCGTCGATCCCAACGATCGACAGCGCCACGTGGTGCCCGACACCCGCGGCCTTCTCGGCCGCCAGCAGGTTCGCGCTCGCGGTGGTGAAGAACGCGCTCGCGGCCTTGGCCGACAGGCTCATCGCGTTCGTGGTGTCGATGACGGCATCCGCTCCCGCCAGGGCGGCCTCGAGCCCCCGGCCGGTGACGACGTCCGCACCCGTGGCGCGGCTGAGCACCACCGCGTCGTGACCGGCGGCCCGCGCGGCCTCCACGACGAAGCGCCCCACCGTGCCGGTGCCGCCTGCGACTGCGATCCTCATGTCTTCTCCTTCGGCAGATCCCGATCGTCCTCGTGAGGATGACCGGCCGGATGCGCGGATTGTGACGGCGTCGCGGCTCAGCGCTTCAGCGGCCGCGCGGCGCCGGAGGCGATGCCGGAGGCGATCGTCAGGGCGAC
Source organism: Microbacterium phosphatis (assembly GCF_049177115.1). Taxonomy (GTDB): domain Bacteria; phylum Actinomycetota; class Actinomycetes; order Actinomycetales; family Microbacteriaceae; genus Microbacterium; species Microbacterium phosphatis. The sequence goes on from NZ_CP185370.1 coordinate 36,824, forward strand.
GATCACGAAGAGCGTGTTGAGGAGGCCGATCTGGTCGCTGATCACGCCGAGGATGGGCGGGCCGGCGAGGAAGGCGACGTAGCCGATGGTGGCGGCCGCCGACACGCGGGCGGCCGCCTTCGCGGGGTCGTCCGCCGCGGCCGACATGCCCAGGGGGAAGCCCAGCGAGGCGCCGATGCCCCACAGCGCGGCGCCGACGAGCACCAGCGGCAGGGTCGGGGCGAGGATGAACAGCACCAGCCCGGCCGCCGCCGTCAGCGCCAGCGTGCGGAGCACCACGACACGGCCGAAGCGGTCGACCAGCGGGCCGCCGAACACGCGCACGGCGGTCATCGCGATCGAGAAGACGGTCAGCCCGAGCGCGCCCAGCGCCTCGTCGCCGCCGTGCCCCTCGACCACGCCGAGCGCGAGCCAGTCATTGGCCGAGCCCTCGGCGAACGCCATGCCGAGCATGATCACGCCGATCGCGTAGGTGCGCGGCTCGCGCCAGGCCGACAGCGCCACGGCGGCGCGGGCGCGCCATCCGACGCCATGCTCGGCCGGATCGGGGTCGACCGCGTCGCGCGTGGGCACGTTCGAGACGGCGGCGACGGCGATCACCACGATGAGCACGGCGATCACCGCGGTGTGGGCGACGACGTTCACCCCGAGACCGGCCGCCGTCGCGCCCACGCCGGCGCCGATCACGGTGCCGAACGAGAAGAACGCGTGGAAGAGGGGGAGGATCGTCTTGCCGCCGAGCTGCTCGATCGCCGTGGCCTCGACATTCATGATCACGTCGATGCAGCCGTTGCCGAAGCCGAACAGGATGAGCCCGAGCATCACGATCGGGTATGACGCGAAGACGTCGGTCCCGAGGCCGACGACGGTGACGCCGGCGGCGAACACGAGCATCATCGTGAGCATGCCGCGACGCGCGCCGAAGCGCGCCAGAACGGGGGTCGAGAGGCTGAGGCCCGTGATCGAGGCGACGCCGGCGGCCATGAGCAGCGCGCCGATCTGCGTGTTGTCGACGTCGAGCGCCGCCTTGATCGCGGGAACCCGCGACGCCCAGGTCGCGATGCTGAGCCCGCTGGTGAGGAAGATCGCGAAGATCGCCGCCTTCCACCGCACCACGGCCGCGGTCGACAGCTCCGTGTCGATCATTCGGCCGGATCCGCGTCGTCGGCGGGCGTGAGCAGGTCGGCGACCGAGCCGAGGATCTCGTTCGGGCGGAACGGGTAGCGCGCGATCTCGCGCTCGTCGCTGATGCCCGTCATCACGAGCACGGTGTGCAGGCCCGCCTCGATGCCGGCGACGACGTCGGTGTCCATGCGGTCGCCGATCATGCCGGTGTTCTCGGAGTGCGCGCCGATGCGGTTGAGCGCGGAGCGGAACATCATCGGGTTCGGCTTGCCGACCACATACGGCTGGCGGCCGGTGGCCTTGGTGATGAGCGCGGCGATCGCTCCCGTCGCGGGCAGCGGGCCCTCGGCGCTGGGGCCGGTCGCGTCGGGGTTGGTCACGATGAAGCGGGAGCCCTTGCCGATGAACCGGATGGCCTTGGTGATCGCCTCGAACGAGTAGTTGCGCGTCTCGCCCACGACCACGTAGTCGGGGTCGGTCTCGGTCATGATGAACCCGGCCTCGTGCATGGCCGTGAGGATGCCGGCCTCGCCGATGACGAACGCGGATCCGCCGGGCGCCTGCGACTTGAGGAAGTCGGCGGTCGCGAGCGCGCTCGTCCAGATCCGCTCCTCGGGCACCTCGATGCCGGAGGCCCGCAGGCGCGCGCTCAGGTCACGCGGGGTGAAGATCGAGTTGTTCGTGAGCACGAGGAACGGCGTGCCCTCGTCTCGCCACTTGGCCAGCAGCTCGCGGGCGCCGGGGATGGGCACGTTCTCGTGCACCAGGACCCCGTCCATGTCCGTCAGCCAGCACTCGATCTCATCGCGTCGCGCCATGGCATAAGCGTATGGGCGGGAGCGGTTCCGCAGTTCCGTCCGCGGTGAGTCGCTCTCGCCAGAGGGATACGGTGGGCATGTGACCAGACGTGGCGGTGCAGCCGGGGTTCCGGAGCAGCTTCCCGACCTCTCGGATCGCATCTACCTGGTCACCGGCGCCAATGCCGGGCTCGGCTACTTCGCCAGCGAGCGGCTCGCGGCCGCCGGGGCGCACGTGATCCTGAGCGGTCGCAGCCCCAATCGCCTGGCCGCCGCGCACGACGCCATCGAGGCGCGGGTGCCCGGCGCCTCGGTCGAGACGCTGCTGCTCGACGTCAGCAACCCGGGCTCGATCCGGGCCGCCGCGGCCTCGCTGCGCGGCGGGCTGTTCTCGCGCTCGCGTCTGGACGGCGTCCTGCTGAATGCCGGCATGGTCCACACCCCGCGCACCCGCGAGCTGACGCGCGACGGGCGAGAGCTCGTGTTCTCGACCAACGCCCTCGGCCATTTCGTGCTGGCGGCCGAGCTGCTCACGACCCTGGCCAAGTCGGCCTCTCGCCGTCAGCACAGCCGGCTGGTGTGGCTCGGCAGCATGTCGACGCACCTGGGCGTGGCCGAGCCGTTCGACTTCCAGCTCGAGCGCAAGTACGAGGCGTGGCACGCCTACGTGCAGTCGAAGCTCGCGGTGCACGCGCTCGGCATCGAGGCCGAGGCGCGGCTGCGCGCGGCCGACGTGCCGGTCGACAGCGTCGTCGCCCACCCGGGCTACTCGATCGGCGGCCGCACGGAGCGGGTCACCGGGGTCAACGAGCCCAGCGGCCTGAAGCGCTTCCGCGACGGCCTGCAGCCCTTCGCCCAGGGCAAGCGCGCCGGTGCCGAGTCGCTGGTTCACGCGCTGGTCGATCCGGATGTGCACGGCGGCGAGTACTGGGGCCCGAGGCTCTGGACCAAGGGGCGCCCGGTGCGGCAGCGCCCGTCGAAGTGGGCGGCGGATCCGGACGTGCGCGCGCGCGTGTGGGGCGAGTGCGAGCGCCTCACGGGCATCGAGTGGCCCTTCGCGCGCGCGGCTCGCGCCGCCCGCTAGAGCGCCTGCAGCCCCTCGGGCGACAGCGCGTGGTGGATGGCGAGCATCCCGGCGCCGATGAGGCCGGCCTTGTCGGCCGTGCGGGCCGTCGCGATCTGGAGGTTGCGCGTGGCCAGCGGCATGGCGCGCTGATAGACGACCTCGCGCACGCCCGCGAGCAGGTGCTCGCCGGCGGCGGCCATCTGGCCGCCGATCGTGATGACCGAGGGGTTCAGGAAGCTGATGCTGGCCGCGAGCACCTCGCCGAGGTCGCGCCCGGCCTGGCGCACGGCCTGGATGGCGCGGAGGTCGCCGTCGGCGACCAGGGCGACGACGTCGCGGGCGCTGCGCGCCTCCACCCCGTGCGCGCTGAGCTCGGCCGCGACCGCGGGGCCTGAGGCGAGGGCCTCGAGGCACCCCTCGTTGCCGCAGCGGCAGAGGACCCCCGTGCCTCGGCTCACGCGGACGTGGCCGATGTCGCCGGCGATGCCCTGCGCGCCGCGCTGCAGGCGCCCGCCCGAGATGATGCCCGCGCCGATGCCCGTGGCGACCTTGACGAAGAGGAAGTGCCCGGCGGGCGACTCCAGGCGGCTGTGCTCGCCCAGCGCCATGATGTTCACGTCGTTGTCGACGAGCACCGGCGCGTCGATGTGGTCGCGGAACCACCCGGGGACATCGAAGGCGTCCCACCCGGGCATCAGGGGCGGCTTCGAGGGCCGGCCGGTCTCGAAATGCACGGGGCCGGGCAGGCCCACGCCGATCGCGATGATGGCGGCGCGGTCGCGTCCGAGCTCCTCGAGCAGCGGATCGACCAGCTGCAGGGCACGGCCGAGCACCGGATCGGGCCCTGCGGCCACGCTGATGGGGGCGCGCTGGCGCAGCAGCACGTCGCCCACGAGGTTCGTGAGCGCCACCTGCACGTGGCTCGCGCCGACGTCGATGGCGAGCGCCAGGCGCGCCAGCGGCAGCAGGGCCACGCGCTTGGGCGGCCGTCCGCCGGTGGACAGGCCCGGATCGACGGGGCCGATCAGCCCGAGGGAGGTCAGGGCGTCGAGGCGCAGGCCCACCGTCGAGCGGGCGAGGCCGGTGACCGCGGCGAGCTCCGACACCGTGCGAGGCGAGCCGTCGCGCAGCAGCTGGAACAGCTCGCTCGCGTCGGCCCCACCGAGTGCGGATCCCCCATTGGACATGGCGTTCAGTTAAGCAGAGCGCCGACGTGCGGAGAAACTTCGTCGACGAATGGCGAACTTTCGTTGACAGTCGTCAGAAGCCTCGATACGTTGGCCCGGTCAGCGGCGACGAGCGATATGTCATATCGGATATGCGCGATCGCCGGAGAGAGACCTCGATGAGGAGTTGTCTTGGCCACCAGCCTCGTATCTGCCGATGAACTGTCGGTCCAGCTGTACACGGTGCGCGACGCGATCGCGCAGGATCTGCCCGCCGCCCTCGGCCGTCTGGCGGAGATCGGCTTCCGCCGCGTCGAGCCGTGGGGTCTCACCGACCGCGCGGACGCGCTCGCCGAGCACCTGCCCGCCTTCGGCCTGACGGCCCCCACGGCGCACGTGCACCTGGTCGGTGCCGACGCGGAGGCGGTCTTCGCCGCCGCGAAGAAGGTCGGGGTGACGACGATCATCGATCCTCACGTCCCCGAGGAGAACTGGACCGACCGCGAGGGCATCGAGCGCACCGCCGCCCAGCTGGGGGAGATCGCCGCCCGCGCCGCCGACCACGGCCTGCGGGTGGGGTACCACAACCACGCCTTCGAGCTCGAGCGCCGCGTCGACGGCGTCTCGGCGCTGGAGGTCTTCGCGAACGCCGCCCCGGAGGCGGTTGTGCTCGAGGTCGACACCTACTGGGCCGAGGTCGGCGGCGAGCCCGCCCCCGAGCTGCTGCGCCGCCTCGGCGACCGCGTCGTGGCGATCCACGTCAAGGACGGCCCCCGCACCAAGGTCGACAGCGACCAGGTGGGAGTGGGCGATGGAATCCTTCCCATCGCCGAGATCCTCGCCGCGTCGCCCCAGGCGCTGCGCGTGGTCGAGCTCGACGCCCACTCGGGCGACGTGTTCGAGGCCGTCGCCCGCAGCTTCGCCTTCCTGACGGGGGCCGAGGCATGACCGGCAGCGGCAAGGTCGGCGTCGGCGTTGTGGGCGCCGGCACCATCAGCGACCAGTACCTCGAGAACCTCACCGCCTTCCCCGACCTCGACGTCCGCTTCGTGGCCGACATCGACACCGCTCGCGCCGCGGCGCAGGCCGAGAAGTGGGGCGTCGCCGGATCCGGCACCTATGACGACCTGCTCGCGGACGACGCGATCGAGATCGTGGTGAACCTCACGATCCCCGCCGTGCACGTCGAGGTCGCGCTCCGGGCCGTCGAGGCCGGGAAGCACGTGTGGGGCGAGAAGCCCTACGCGCTCGACGTCGCCAGCGGCCGCGTGCTGCTCGAGGCCGCCCAGGCGAAGGGCGTCCGCGTCGCGGTCGCCCCCGACACGATCCTCGGCGCGGGGCTGCAGACCGCGTTCCGCGCGGTGCGCGGCGGCGAGATCGGCGCGCCCCTCACGGGCCTCGCCCTGTTCCAGTCGCCCGGCCCCGAGTCGTGGCACCCGAGCCCCGAGTTCCTGTTCGCCAAGGGCGCGGGCCCGCTGTTCGACATCGGCCCGTACTACCTGACCACGCTCGTGCAGATCTTCGGATCGGTCACGCGGGTCTATGCCCACGGGTCGAAGTCGCGCGAGAGCCGCGTGATCGGCAGCGGCCCGAAGGCCGGCACCGAGTTCCCCGTCGAGGTGCCGACGCACGTGAGCGCGCTGCTCGAGTTCGCCTCGGGCGGCAGCGCGCAGGTCGTCTTCAGCTTCGACTCGAAGCTGCGCCGCACCGGCTTCGTCGAGGTCGCGGGCACCGAGGGCACCGTGGTGTTCCCCGACCCGAACAACTTCGACGGCGACACCGTGATCCATGGCGAGGACGGCGAGCGCGTCGTCACCGCCGAGGGATCCACCTACTCGCGCGGCACCGGCGTGGCCGAGCTCGCGCAGGCGATCCGCGAGGACCGCGCCGAGCGCGTGCCCGGCGAGCTCGCCTTCCACGTCCTCGAGGTCATGGTCGCGATCGCCGACTCCGCCGAGGCGCATGAGCCGGTCGAGGTCACCTCGGCCGTCACCCCGGCCGCGTCGCTGGACCCCGCGTGGGATCCCTCCGTCGCGACCGTCTGAAGTTCCATCCATCACCACATCAAGTCCCCATCTCAACGAAGAGCATCAGGAGTGAAGCGATGAAGAAGAACACCCGCTGGGCGGCCCTCGCCGCCACGGCCGCGGTCGCCGCGGCCGCCCTCACCGGCTGCGCCGGGGGCGCCGCCCCCACCGAGGGCGGCGCCGACCCGGCCGACCTCAAGGGCCAGAAGATCACCTACTGGGCCTCGAACCAGGGCTCGTCCATCGAGATGGACGAGGAGGTGCTCGGCGAGTCGATCGAGCGCTTCACCGAGGAGACCGGCGTCGAGGTCGAGCTCGAGGTCATCCCGTGGCCCGACCTCTACAACCGCATCCTCGCGGCCGTCTCGAGCGGCGAGGGCCCCGACGTCCTCAACATCGGCAACACCTGGGCCGTGACCCTGCAGGCCACGGGCGCGTTCGAGAAGTTCGAGGGCGCGGCGCTGGACGCCGTCGGCGGCGAGGACCGCTTCGTCGAGGCCGCGTGGGCTACCGGCGGTGCCGAGGGCCAGCCGGTCACGTCGGTTCCCCTCTACGGCCTGGCGTACTCGATGTACTACAACACCAAGCTGTTCGAGGAGGCCGGCATCACCGAGCCGCCCGCCACGTGGGACGAGTTCGTCGAGACCGCGAAGAAGCTGACCAAGGACACCGACGGCGACGGCAAGAACGACCAGTGGGGCTTCGCCCTGGCCGGTCAGCGCACGTCGAACAACGTGCACCAGGCCTTCATCCGCGGCCTCCAGAACGGCGGAGCGCTCTACGACAAGGACGGCAACCCCGACTTCGCCAACGACGGCGTCGTCGCCGGTGTGAAGCAGTGGCTCGACCTGATGGGCACGGACGGCGTCGTCGACCCGTCCAACGCCGAGTTCACCGAGGGCAGCGTGCTCCCCGGCGAGCTCATCGACGGGCGCACGGCGATGATCTTCGACCAGGCCTCGGGCAAGACCTTCGCCAACGAGGGCTTCGAGGACTTCGGCGTGGCTCCGATCCCGATGAACGAGGCGGACGCGACGGGGCTCGAGGGCACCCAGAGCCACGTCGCGGGCATCAACGTCTCGGTGTTCGCGAACTCGGACGCCAAGGACGCGGCGCTCGCCTTCGTCGGCCACCTCACCAGCGACGAGGAGCAGAAGACGCTGAACGCGGCCTACACCTCGCTGCCCGTGGTCACCGACGCGATGGACGACCCGGCGTTCGAGACGCCGGAGGCCACCGCCAAGAAGGAGACCTACGCGGAGCACTCGCAGCCGATGCCGCTGTACCCCTCCGAGGGACAGATGGAGACGCTCGTGGGCGAGGCCATCAACGGCCTGTTCGCCAAGATCGCGCAGGGCGAGACCGTCGACGAGGCGGCCATCAAGAAGGCGCTCGAGGACGCTCAGGCCCAGATGCCGGCCATGTGATCGGACGGGGCCCCTCCGAAAGCGGAGGGGTCCCACCCCTTCCACCCGACCAGCCATCTTCCTGACGAAGGAGTCCGGATGCCCACCCCCGCCACAGTGACGGAGACGGTCACCACCGATCGCCACCGTCGCGGGAAGAGCCCGGCGGGCGGCCGACGCCGCCGCCTCGATCTCTTCCCCTACGCCCTGATCGCCCCCGCGGGCATCATGGAGCTGCTGATCCACATCATCCCGATGCTGCTCGGGGTGTACATCGCGTTCCTCTCGCTCAACCAGCTCTCGATCGCGAACTGGGTGCAGGCCCCCTTCGTGGGCCTGGCGAACTTCGTCCAGGCCCTGAACCCCAGCGGCCCCATCGGCGGAGAGTTCTACGGCGCGCTGCTGCGCACGATCATGTTCACCGCGATCGTCGTCGTCATCGCCTGGAGCCTCGGCATCTTCGCCGCCGTGCTGCTGAACTCGAAGTTCCGGGGCAACGGCGCCCTGCGCACGCTCTTCCTCGTCCCCTACGCCCTGCCCGGCTTCGTCACCACCATCGCGTGGGCGTTCATCTTCAACCAGCGCGACGGCATGCTCAACCGCCTGCTCGTCGACGACCTCGGGATCCTGCAGGACCGCCCGTTCTGGCTGCTCGGCGGCAACTCGCTCATCGTTGTGATCGTCGTCACGGTCTGGCAGTTCTGGCCGTTCGCGTTCCTCATGCTGCTGGCCGCCCTGCAGTCCATCCCGGACGAGGTCTACGAGGCCGCGGCCCTCGACGGCGCGAGCCTCTGGAAGCAGTTCACGACCATCACGCTGCCGATGATCAAGCACGCCAACGTGGTGCTGCTGCTGATGATCAGCCTCTGGGTCTTCAACCAGTTCGACGTGCCGTACCTGCTGTTCGGCCCGACCTCCCCGGAGGAGGCGACGCTGATCTCGCCGCTCATCTACCAGCAGTCCTTCAACAACTGGAACTTCGGCGTCGGCGGCGCCCTGAGCGTCATGCTCCTGGTCGTCCTGCTCGTCGCCTCGGCCTTCTACATCCGCCTCGTGATGCCGAAGGGGCAGACGATCGATGATTGAGACACGCGGATTCAAGATCCTCCGGGTCTTCGGACTCACCTTCCTGACGCTGATCGTCGTCGTCCCGCTGTACGTGATCCTGTCGACGTCGGTGAAGCCGCTGCAGGACGTGCGCGGCCTGTTCCAGTGGGTCCCGTCGGTTCTCACGTTCGAGCCGTACATCGACATCTGGACGACGGTGCCGCTGGCGCACTACTTCACGAACAGCCTGATCGTGACGGTCTTCGCGACGACCGCGTCGGTGATCCTGGCGATCCTGGCCGCCTACGCGCTGTCGCGCTTCCGGTTCCCAGGCGCCCGGGCGTTCAGCCTGGTGGTGCTGTCGACGCAGATGTTCCCCGGCATCCTGTTCCTGCTGCCGCTGTACCTGATCTTCACGCAGATCCAGCGGACGGTCGGGATCCAGCTGAACGGCTCGTACCTGGGCCTGATCATCACGTACATGACGTTCTCGCTGCCGTTCTCGATCTGGATGCTCTCGGGGTTCTTCGCGGCCATGCCGCGGGCCCTCGAGGAGGCCGCGATGATCGACGGCCTTGGGCGATTCGGCGCACTGGTGCGCGTGGTGCTGCCCGTCGCCCGCCCCGGCATCATCGCCGTCGCGGTGTACTGCTTCATCACGAGCTGGTCCGAGGTGCTGTTCGCCTCGGTGCTGACGAACTCGGCCACCCGCACCCTGTCGATCGGTCTGCGCGCGTACTCGTCGCAGACGGACGTGTACTGGAACCAGATGATGGCCGCCTCGGTCGTCGTCTCGCTGCCGGTGCTGATCGGCTTCCTGGTCGTGCAGCGTCACCTCGTCTCGGGCCTTGCGGCCGGAGCCGTCAAGTGACGGGCGCGCTGCGCGTCGGCATCGTCGGAGGCGGGTTCATGGCCCGCACCCACGCCCACGCCGCCCGGGCCGCGGGGGCGCAGGTGGTGTCGATCCTGTCGTCGTCGCCCGAGCGCTCGGCGCTCGCCGCGCACGAGCTCGGGGTCGCGGAGGCGGCCGGATCGCTCGCGCAGCTCATCGACGCCAGCGACGTCGTGCATGTCACGACCCCCAACCGCTGGCACCTCGAGCAGTCGCTCGCGGTCGTCGCGGCGGGCAAGCACGTGGTGTGCGAGAAGCCGCTCGCCACGACCGCGGCCGATGCGTCACGGCTCGTCGAGGCCGCATCCGGCGTTGTGGCGACCGTGCCGTTCGTCTACCGCTTCCACCCGATGGCGCGGGAGGCGCGCGCCCGGGTGGCGGACGGGGGCATCGGCCGCCTGCTCACCGTGCGGGGCGCGTACCTGCAGGACTGGCTGCTGGACCCGTCCGACGACAACTGGCGCGTCTCGTCGGCGGAGGGCGGGGCGTCCCGGGCGTTCGGCGACATCGGATCGCATCTGGTCGACCTCGTCGAGTTCGTCACGGGCGACCGGATCGACCGCGTCGCCGCGCGCACCCAGACGGCCCATGCCTCTCGCGGCGGCCACGCGGTCGAGACCGAGGACGCCGTGGCGCTCGTGGCCTCCACCGCCTCCGGGGCCCTGGTGTCGCTGCTCGTCTCGCAGGTCGCGGCCGGGCGCAAGAACGCGCTGACGATCGAGGTGTCCGGATCGGCCGCCACGGTGCAGTTCGCGCAGGAGCGCCCCGACGAGCTCTGGATCGGCGGGCGGGAGGCGTCGTCGGTCGTCTCGCGCGACGCGGCGATCCTGTCTCCGGATGCCGCGCGCCTCTCGCTCGTCCCCTCCGGCCACCCCATGGGGTACCTCGACGCGTTCACCGCGTTCGCCCGCGACACGTACGCCGCCGTCCGAGGTGAGGCCCCCGACGGCCTGCCGCGCTTCGCCGACGGCGCCCGCGCCGCCATGCTGACCGAGGCGGTGCTCGCGAGCGCCGCCGCCGACACCTGGATCACCGTCCCCGCCGCCCTCGAAGGAGCACACGCATGAGCGAGGCATCGCAACCCGTCACCCTGTTCACCGGCCAGTGGGCCGACCTGCCGTTCGAGGAGGTCGCGCGCCTCGCCTCCGAATGGGGCTACGACGGCCTCGAGATCGCGGCGTCGGGCGACCACCTCGACCTGCAGCGCGCCGACGAGGACGACGCCTACGCGCAGTCGCGCCTGGACGTGCTGGACAAATACGGCCTGAAGGCGTGGGCGATCTCGAACCATCTCGGCGGCCAGGCGATCTGCGACGACCCGATCGACTTCCGCCACCAGGCGATCGTGCGCCCCTACATCTGGGGCGACGGCGACGCGGAGGGCGTGCGCCAGCGCGCGGCGGAGGACATGAAGCGCGCGGCCCGCGTGGCCCGCAAGCTCGGGATCGACACGGTCGTCGGGTTCACGGGGTCGAGCATCTGGCAGTACGTCGCGATGTTCCCGCCCGTGCCGGCCGAGCGCATCGACGCGGGCTACGAGGACTTCGCGAACCGGTGGAACCCGATCCTCGACGTCTTCGACGGCGAGGGCGTGCGCTTCGCCCACGAGGTCCACCCCTCGGAGATCGCCTACGACTACTGGACGACCGTGCGCACCTTCGATGCGATCGACCACCGCGCGGCCTTCGGCATCAACTGGGATCCGAGCCACATGTTCTGGCAGGGCGTCGACCCGATCGGCTTCATCACCGACTTCGCCGACCGGATCTATCACGTCGACTGCAAGGACACGCGCCTGCGCCCCGCCACGGGCCGCTCGGGCATCCTCGGCTCGCACCTCCCCTGGGGAGACCCGCGCCGCGGCTGGGACTTCGTCTCGACGGGGCACGGCGACATCCACTGGGAGGACGCCTTCCGCGCCCTCGGCTCGATCGGCTACGAGGGCCCCATCTCGATCGAGTGGGAGGACGCCGGCATGGACCGCCTGCACGGCGCGTCCGAGGCGCTCAGCTACATCCGCTCGCTGCTCTGGAAGCGCCCGGAGGCCTCGTTCGACGCCGCGTTCTCGAACCAGTAGGCGCTATCGGCTGAGCCAGATCACCTCGTCCGCCCCCGGGGGCAGGTCGACGGGAACACGCAGCTCGGAGCCGACCGTGATGCCGGCGCGCTCGATGAGCCGCAGGAGGCCGGGGTCGCGGTCGCTCACGCGCAGCACGCGGCCGGTGTGGCCCGGCTCGGCCTCGGCCAGCAGGACGAACCCCTCGCGCTGCACGGACCCGTCCTGGTCCGGGATCGGGTCGCCGTGCGGGTCGAAGCGGGGGCGGCCGAGGCGCTGGTCGATCGCCTCGAGCAGGCGGTCGCTGAGCGCGTGCTCGAGCACCTCGGCCTCCTCGTGCACCTCGTCCCACGTGTAGTCGTACTCGGCGACCAGCCAGGTCTCGATGAGGCGGTGGCGCCGCACCATCTCGAGCGCGCGCCGCTCGCCCTCTGCGGTCAGCCGCACGGCGCGGTAGGGCTCGTGGGCGACGAGGCCGAGGGCGGCCATCTTCTTCACCATCTCGGTGACGCTCGACGGGGCGATCCCGAGCTTCGCCGCCAGCACCGACGGCGTGATGGGCGCGTCCTGCCACTCGGTGTGCGCGTAGACGGTCTTCAGGTAGTCGTCGATCGCGGGGGAGACCATGCCCTCCAGGGTAGGGGGGCCGGGCTCAGGCGCCCGAGGCGACCAGCCAGAGCAGGATCACGTTGAGCGTGATGATGAAGATCGACGCGACCACGCCGATCGCGGTCGTCCAGACCCGGTTGCGGTAGGCGCCGAGCGTGCGCCGCTGGGCGGTCAGCACCACCAGCGGCACCAGCGCGAACGGGATGCCGAACGACAGCACCACCTGGCTCACCACCAGGGCGAGGGTCGGCTCGACCTGCGTGGCCAGGATGATGAGCGCCGGGATGAGGGTGAACAGCCGCCGGGCCAGCAGCGGCAGGCGCACCTTCAGCAGCCCCCGCATGATCTCGGCCCCCGCGTAGGCGCCCACCGAGGTGGAGGCCAGGCCGCTCGCCAGCAGGCCGATGGCGAAGGCCGTCGCGACCGCCGCGCCCAGCCCGTCGCGGATGGCGAGGTACGCGCCCTCGAGGCTGTCGGTGCCGGCGATGCCCGGCAGGTTCGCCGCCGCGAGCAGCAGGATCGCGAGGTTGACGGATCCGGCGATGAGCAGCGCGATCGTGACGTCCCAGCGGGTGGCGCGCAGGATCCGGCCCACCCCGACCCCACCCTCGTGCAGCACCCGGTGCTCGCGCTCGTGGCGGTGCCTGGCGAAGCGGTCGCGGCTGAGCGCCGAGTGCGCGTAGATCGCGTGCGGCATGATCGTGGCGCCGAGGATGGAGGCGGCGAGCAGGACGGATCCGGTGTCGGTGAAGCGCGGGACCAGGCCCTCGAGCACCCCCGAGGCGTCGGGAGGGCCGACGAAGACCCCTGCCGCGAAGCCGATCGCGATGATGACGAGCAGGCCCATGATCACGAACTCGAACGGCTTCGCGCCGCGCACCGACTGGATCATCAGCAGCGCGAGCGAGACGCATCCGGTGATCACGCCGCCCCACAGCAGATCGATGCCGAAGAGCAGGGTGAGGGCGACGGCGCCGCCGATCACCTCGGCCACGTCGGTCGCCATCGCCACGAGCTCGGCCTGCAGCCAGTACGCGCGCCGCGCCCACCGGTTCTTCAGCCGCGCCCCGAGGATCTCGGGCAGGCTCTGCCCGGTGACGACGCCGAGCTTGGCCGACAGGTACTGGATCAGCCACGCCATCGCGTTGCCGAGCACAACCACCCACACCAGCAGGTAGCCGTAGCGGGCCCCCGCGGTCATGTTGCTCGCGACATTCCCCGGGTCGAGATACGCCACGCCGGCGACCAGGGCGGGGCCCAGCAGCCACGCCATCCGCGTGGCGGGGCGGGGCCCGTAGGCCGTCTTCGTGTCCGTCACGAGGTCAGTGTGGCAGATTTTTAGGCATACCGAAAACCCCTGGGGACTAGCCTTCTCGGGTGACCTCCGAGACGCCCGATCCGCTGCCGCCCATGGACGAAGTGCGGGGGCACGGCGTCGGCCCGTGGGAGGGCGAGTGGCCCTCCGACCCCTGGTACGACCCCGAGCTGCTCGCCCACGGCGACACCCGCAACGTCATCGACCGCTATCGGTACTGGCGCATGGAGGCGATCGTCGCCGACCTCGACACGCAGCGGCATCCCTTCCACGTGGCCATCGAGAACTGGCAGCACGACATGAACATCGGATCGATCGTCCGCAGCGCCAATGCGTTCCTCGCCGACACCGTGCACATCATCGGCCGCCGCCGCTGGAACAAGCGCGGCGCGATGGTCACCGACCGCTATCAGCACGTGCTGCACCACGCCGACGTGGACACCTTCGTCGCCTGGGCGGCGGCGGAAGGGCTGCCGATCATCGCGGTCGACAACGTCGGCGAGGCCGTGCCGGTCGACCGCGCGGAGCTGCCCGAGCGCTGCGTGCTGCTGTTCGGCCAGGAGGGGCCCGGGCTGTCGGAGGAGGCGCTCGCCGCGGCCTCCGCCCACATCGAGATCACGCAGTACGGCTCGACGCGGTCGATCAACGCCTCGGCCGCCGCGGCCGTGGTGATGTACGAGTGGTGCCGGAGGTACGCGGCCTGACTCAGCCGCCCAGCACGTCGTCGACCGCCTCGACCACGCCGCCGACGATGGTCGACGACGACGACGACGACGGCGTCTGCTCGGGCGTCGGGCTCGGCGCCGGCTCGGTGGTCTCCACCGGGGCCGGGGCGGGCGCCGTCGTCTGCGTGGGTGCGGGCTTCGGGGCCGGTGTGGTGGGGGCGGGCGCCGGCGGGGGTGCCGTGGTGGTCGTGGGGGTCGGCTTCGGGGCCGTTGTGGTCGTCGGCGTCGGCGTGGGCTTCGGCGTTGTCGTCGGGGTGGGCTTCGGGGTCGGCGTGGGCGTTGTGGTCGGCTTCGGCGTGGGTGTGGCGGTCGGCGTGGTGGTCGGCGTCGGCTCCGGCGTCGGGGAGGGCGACGGCGTCGCGGTCGGGCTCGGGGTGTCGGTCGGCTTCGGGGTCGCGGGCGCGGGGGCGGACGGCTTCGGCGGCGTCGGGGTCGGCCCGGCGCTCGGCACCGCCGCGGGGCGGGGCGCGGACGGGACCGCGGCGGGTCGGGGGGCCGGGGCGCCGGCCACCGGCTCCCACGGCCTGATAACCGGGCGGGTGTCGGAGCCGCCGAGGTAGGGCTCGGGGTTCACGGCGCGCCCGTTCACCCGCACCTCGAAGTGCAGGTGGTTGCCGAAGCTGTGGCCGGTGTTGCCGACGAGGCCGATGGCGTCGCCCATCTCGACCCAGTCGCCCTCGGCGACCGCCCGGCTGCCGTGGGTGAGGTGGCCGTAGAGCGTGACCAGCCCGTCGGCGTGCAGGATCATCACGGCGACGCCGTAGCCGAAGTACGACTCGCTCGAGAGGATGACCACGCCCGACGCGGCGGCGCCCACGGGGGTGCCGCCGGCCGCCGCGATGTCGAGGCCCTGGTGCTGCCCGCCCCGCGCGGCGAACCGGTCCGTGATGTGCCCGCCGCCGGCCACCGGCCAGGCGAACAGGCCGGCCTTGGTGAGGTCGACGTGCTCGGCGAAGCGCGACAGATCCACGTCGAGGCCCGCTCGCCGCGCCGCCGCGACCAGGGCGAGGCGCTCCTCGCGGCGGATCTCGGCGAGCTCGGCCGGCGTGGTGGCGGCGTACGGGCTCGTCGGCAACTGGATCGCGGCCTCCCGCACGTCCTCGGCGAGGCGCTCGGTGCGGGCGGGGAGGCCGTAGCCCTCGAAGGTGGGCAGGCCCACCTCGGGTGCGCCGTGCCCGTGCTCGTCCTCACCCTGTTCATGGGTGAGGCTCATCGCGGTCTCCGCCGTGAACGACGGCGCGTCCGCCGTGCGTGCCTCCGCGTGCGCCGGCGTCGGAGCGGGAAGCGCGGCGCCGGTGGCGGCGACGGTGAGGCCGAGCAGAGTGAAAGCGGTGGCGACATGCATCGCGCGCACGATCGCCACGCGATGTGCTCGCGGCACCACGGGATGTTGGACGTCGTTCGCTATCGGTGCGTGCATGGTGTGTTGTCCCCGGGGCCCATGGTGCGCCTGTCCGCGCCCGCGCGAAACCCCTTGCGCGCAAATCCCCGCTCAGTGGGGGTATGGAGCCCACAGGGCGCGCGCGTACCGTTTCGCGTGACGAGGAGGTCTGAACATGATCCGCACACCGCAGATCCGTCCGTTCCTGTGGTTCGACGGGCGTGCTCGCGAGGCCATGGAGTACTACTGCGAGGTCTTTCCGGACAGCCGGATCGACCGGATCGACGAGTACCCCGACGCGAGCCTGGACGAGCACTTCGCCGGTATGGAGGGCAAGGTCATCAACGGCGAGTTCACCCTCGCGGGGGTGCCGTTCGGCTGCCTCGACGGCGGCCCGTACTTCACCTTCGACGAGTCGATCTCGTTCGCGGTGGCCTGCGAGGACCAGGCCGAGATCGACTACTACTGGGAGCGCCTGTCGGCCGTGCCCGAGTCCGAGCAGTGCGGCTGGTGCAAGGACCGCTTCGGCATCAGCTGGCAGATCGTGCCGGCGGGGATGGATCGGCTGATGCGCACCCCGGCGCAGGTGCAGGCGATGATGCGGCAGAAGAAGATCGTGATCGCCGAGCTCGAGGCGCTGGCGTGACGGACGGCCCGGACCCCCGCCTCGGGGGGATCCGAGCCGCCGCGACGGTCACCGCGCGTTGACGATGAGCTCCCGCGCCATGTCGGGGAACCATCCGCCCGCCGGCGGGTCGATGACGCCGCGGGCCGGATCCTCGGGCCCTGCGGTGCCGCGCAGGCACTGGCCGTCTGACTCGCCGGGCACCTTGATCCACAGGTACGCGTCCACCAGCGCCTCGCCGGTGTCGGCGGTGGGGCGCTCGCCGAGGCCGCGGTCGAGCGGGTTGCACCAGTCCTCGTAGGTCGACGGGACATCCCACGGGCCCTGGCCGTTGCGGCTCGTGTCGATCACGAAGTGCGTGGACGGGGCGACGCCGCCGAGCTGGGCGGCGTAGCGGCTGTCGACCCCCGCGGTGTCGAGAGCGGGGTCGGCGGACCCGGCGCTCCACTCGCGCAGGTTGTCCATGGTGACGCCGGACCAGTTGTTGCTCGGTCCGCCGTTCCAGTACTGGTTGCCGCAGTCGCCGTAGGCGCCGTCGAGCTGGGTGACCAGGGCGATGCAGGACGAGATCCAGCGGCCGTAGGCGGTGAGGTTGGCGGTGAACTGGTAGTTCGAGGCATTGAGGAAGAACCCGTCGGCGCGCTCGACGCCGGCCGCGACGAGGCGGTGGCTGATGTCGCCGACGTTCAGCCAGCCGCTGTGCGTGCCGTCGAGGTAGACCGCCGTGTGCGGGAGCGCCGACAGCACGTCGACCGCGTGGTTGAGCATCTCGAATCGCTCCGCGGCCGCCGTCGCGGGGTCGGCCTCGGCGGGCCGGCACCACTCCTGCGCGCCGTCCACCGAGGTGTAGTGCGGGATGATGCCGAGACCGTCCGGCTCGAGGATGACGACCGCGTCCTTGTTGCCGATGCCCTTCGCGAAGCCCTCGATCCACGCCGTGTACTCGGCCACCGACGTCGCTCCGCCCGCGGAGTACTGCGCGCAGTCGCGGAACGGGATGTTGTAGGCGACGAGCACGGGGACGGCGTCCTGCGCGTGGGCGTGCACAACGACGTCCTTCACGTCCCGCTTGACCGACGCGGGCGACCCGCCGGTGAACCAGGAGGCGGTCGGGAACCCGGCGAGGTGCTCGGCATCGGCACGGGCCTGCCCGGTGAGCAGCTCGGCGGCCTCGGCGGTGGAGCTGTGGGGATCGACGTAGAGGTCGGCCCCGGGGGTCAGCGGGTCGCCGGATCCGGGCGGGGCGGCCGCAGCGGGGGAGGCGAGCGTGAGGGAGGCGAAGGCGAGGGCGACCGCGGCGGCGGCTCCGGCTCGCCTCATCATCGAGGCGTGACGCATGGGGTCCTCCTGCTGAGGGCACGCGACGCTGCGTGCCGATGGATGGCGGCATCGCGGGAGCGCTCCCACGATGGCGGTATTCCACGGTGACGCGCGCGGCTCGCGCTGTCAACCTCTCGAGGCGGCGATCTCCATCCAGCGGGTGCCGCGCACGCGGACGCCCAGGCCGATCGCCCGCGAGAGCATAAAGACGCCGAAGAAGGCGACCGTCAGCCAGGCGAGGCCCGCCGATCCCTGCTGCCCGGTAGCCGCGATGACCCACAGCGCCGGGACGAAGGGCACGAGGTTCGCCGCCCCCACCAGGGCGAGGTAGCGGCCGTCGCCGGCCCCCATCAGCACGCCGTCCAGCACGTAGACCACACCGGCGAGCGGCTGCCCCACCGCCATCAGCACGAGCGGCAGGAGGATCAGCGACGCCAGGGCGGCGTCGCCCGTGAACAGCAGGCCCAGCACACCCGAGAGCGCCGCGATCACCACGCCGAGGGCGAGGCCGAACCAGGCGCCCCAGGCGAGCGTGCGGCGGAGGACATGCCGCACGGCATCCGGATCGCCCGCCCCGAGGTGCTTTCCGATCAGCGCCTGCGCCGCGATCGCGAGGGCGTCCAGCGCGAACGCCGCCGTCGTGGCGATGGTGAACACCACCTGCCACCCCGCGAGCTCGGTCGTGCCGAGGGCCGTCGCGGTGGCCACCGTGAGCAGCAGCCCGACTCGCAGGCTCACCGTGCGAAGGAAGAGCCAGCCGCCGGTCAGCGCCGAGCCGCGGATGCCGGCCCGCCGGGGGCGGAGGGACGCGCCGTGGCGCCGGGCCAGTCGCCCCACCGCGGCCGCGTAGGCGACGACCATGCCGGCGTTCGCGACGAGCGTGCCGACGGCGGAGCCGGCGATGCCCCAGCCGAAGCCGTAGATGAACAGGGCGTTGAGGCCCGCGTTCGCGGCGAAGCCGATGCCGGCGATCCACAGCGGCGTGACCGTGTCCTGGAAACCGCGCAGCAGGCCCGTGCCGGCCATGATGACGAGCATCGCGGGCAGACCCCACATCGAGATGCCGAGATAGATCTCGGCGTGCACGGCCACCGTCGAATCCGGTCCGAAGGCGGCGACCAGCGCCGGGGTCGCCAGGGCGCCCGCCGCGGCGAGCACCGCGCCCAGCCCCAGCGCGAGCCACATCCCGTCGATGCCGGCCGACACGGCCCCGCGCAGGTCGCCCGCGCCGAGGCGCCTGGCCACGGCCGGCGTTGTGGCGTAGGCGAGGAACACCATCAGCCCCGCGACCGTGCTGATCACGGCGCTCGCGATGCCGAGCCCCGCGAGCGGCTCGAGACCCAGGTGCCCGACCAGCGCCGCATCGGTCAGGAGGAACAGCGGCTCGACCACCAGCGCGCCGAGGGCCGGGACCGCCAGCCGCAGGATCTCGCGGTTCAGGTGGGCGGTGCGGGTCACGTCTCCGAGGCTAGCCCGCGTCGGGAGGGCGCCCGCGCGGTGCCCGAGAGGGCGGCGATGTCGCGGGCCCGATGCCGGGTGGCGACCCTAGTGTGGAGACATGACTGACGCACCCCTCCGATCCGGCATCGCGCTCGACGAGCTGAGCGACACGATCCGCCCGCAGGACGATCTGTACCGGCACGTGAACGGCTCGTGGATCGAGCGCACGGAGATCCCCGGGGACAAGGCGCGGTGGGGCTCGTTCCACCTGCTCGCCGAGCAGGCCGAGAAGCACGTCCACACCATCATCGAGGACTCGCAGCAGGCCGAGCCGGGCACCGATGCCCGCAAGGTCGGCGACGTCTACGCGAGCTTCATGGACGAGGAGCGGATCGCCGAGCTCGGCACCGCCCCGCTGGCCGAGCCGCTGGCGGCGGCCGACGCGATCGCCGACGTGGCGTCGTTCCTGCGCACGGTCGGCTCCCTCGACCGCCAGGGCGTCGCGAACGTCATCGGCGTCTTCGTCGAGCCGGACCCGGGCCAGCCGACGCGGTACGTCCCGTTCCTCGTGCAGGCCGGCCTGTCACTTCCCGACGAGAGCTACTACCGCCTCGACAACTTCGCGGGCACCCGCGCGAAGTGGCGCGAGCACGTCGAGAAGATGCTCGCGCTGGCGGGCATCCCCGACGCCGGCGGGCAGGCGGACCGCGTGGTGGCGCTCGAGACCGAGATCGCCTCGCACCACTGGGACAACGTGCGCAGCCGCGACGCCGTGGCCACCTACAACCTGAAGTCGTGGGCCGAGATCGAGCAGCTCACGGGCCTCGACCTCGCGCCATGGCTCGAGGGCGTCGCCCCGGGCCGGCCCGAGGCGTTCGCCGAGGTCGTCGCCTACCAGCCGTCGTTCCTCGAGGGCCTCGGCACGCTGCTCGCCGACGAGCGCATCGAGGACTGGAAGGCGTGGCTGCGGTTCAAGATCGTGCGCGCGGCCGCCCCGTACCTGCCGGACGAGTTCGTCGACGAGAACTTCGCGTTCAACGGCACCGAGCTCACGGGAGTTCCCGAGATCCGGGAGCGCTGGAAGCGCGGCGTCGCGCTCGCCGAGGGCGCCCTGGGTGAGGCCGTGGGCAAGGTCTACGTCGACCGTCACTTCCCGCCCGCGGCGAAGGCCTCCATGGACGAGCTCGTCGCCAACCTGCTCGAGGCGTACCGCCAGAGCATCCGGCAGCTCGAGTGGATGGGCCCCGAGACGCGCGAGCGCGCGCTGAAGAAGCTCGACTCGTTCGTCCCGAAGATCGGCTACCCGGCCAAGTGGAAGGACTACTCGGCGCTCGAGATCGATGCGGCCGACCTGCTCGGCAACGTGCGCCGGGCGAGCGCGTTCGAGCACGACCGGCAGATCGGCAAGGTCGGCCAGCCCATCGACCGCGACGAGTGGTTCATGACGCCGCAGACGGTCAACGCCTACTACAACCCCCTGATGAACGAGATCGTGTTCCCCGCCGCGATCCTGCAGTACCCGTTCTTCGATCCGGAGCGCGACGACGCGGCGAACTACGGCGGGATCGGCGCCGTGATCGGTCACGAGGTCGGCCACGGCTTCGACGACCAGGGCAGCCGCTACGACGACACCGGCGCGCTGAACGACTGGTGGACCGAGGACGACCGCGCCGCGTTCGAGCAGCGCACGAAGGCGCTCATCGCGCAGTACGACGCGCTGACCCCGGTGGGCCTGGACGAGTCGCACAAGGTCAACGGCGCGCTCACCATCGGCGAGAACATCGGCGACCTCGGTGGCCTCGGCATCGCGCTGAAGGCCTACCAGCTCTCCCTCGGGGGAGCGGACGCGCCGGTGATCGACGACTTCACGGGCGTGCAGCGGGTGTTCCTGTCGTGGGCGCAGGCGTGGCAGCAGAAGGGCCGCGAGGCCGAGACGATCCGCCTCCTGACGATCGACCCCCACTCGCCGAACGAGTTCCGCTGCAACCAGATCGTCCGCAACATCGACGCGTTCTACGACGCGTTCGGCGTGACCGAGGCCGACGCGCTGTGGCTGCCCCCCGAGGAGCGCGTCACCATCTGGTGACGCCATCGCGCGCGCAGAGCGAAGCGGCCCGGATCTCCGTCGGAGGTCCGGGCCGTCTCACGCGCGGCGCACGGGGTGCGCGGCCGGGCGCTAGGGGCGCGTCGCGGTGCCCACGGGCGGCGCGGTCTCCTGCGCGCGCCACTGCCGCCAGCCCTCGTCGTCGGCCATGAACTCCTCGATCTCGGCCTGTGTGGCCGTGAGCTTCGGGTCGTGCCGCAGGTAGAGCTTGGTCTCGCGCGCCACCAGGCGGGACAGGATCAGCAGGCCGATGAGGTTCGGGATCGCCATCAGACCGTTCATGACGTCCGAGAACGCCCACACGACACCGAGCTGGGTGGTGCAGCCCACGAACACCACAAGCGAGAACACCACGCGGAACGGCATGACGGCCCGGCGACCGAGCAGCTTCTCGATGGTGCGCTCGCCGTAGTACGACCAGCCGAGGATGGTCGAGAACGCGAACATCACGAGGCTCAGGGTCACGACCCAGTGGCCCCACTCGCCCGGCAGGCCGTGGGTGAAGGCCTCGCCGGTCATGACCGACGCGTCGATCTGCGCCCCGTTCTCGTCCGTGAAGGCGTAGGCGCCGGTGGTCACGATCACCAGGCCGGTCATGGTGACGACGATGATCGTGTCGATGAAGGTCTGCGTCATCGACACCAGGCCCTGGCGCACCGGGTGGCTGGTCTGCGCGGCGGCGGCCGCGATGGCCGCCGAGCCCATGCCCGACTCGTTCGAGAAGATGCCGCGCGCGACGCCGAACTGGATGGCGATGATGATGGCCGAGCCGGCGAAGCCGCCGACGGCGGCGCTTCCCGTGAACGCGTCGTGGAAGACAAGGGCGATGGCGGCCGGCAGGTCGCCGATGTTGGCGATGAGGATGTACAGCGCGCCGAGCACGTAGAACACGATCATGATCGGCACGAATCCGGCCGTCACGCGGCCGATCGACTTGATGCCGCCCACGAGCACAAGCAGCGCGACGATCGTGAGCACGATGCCGGTGGCCCAGGTGGGGATCGAGAAGCTGCTCTCGAGGTTCGAGGCGACCGAGTTGCCCTGCGTCATGTTGCCGATGCCGAACGAGGCCAGCACCGCGAACACCGCGAACGTGTAGGCCAGCGCCTTGCCGAAGCCGTTCGGGATGCCGCGCTCGAGGTACTGCTGCGGTCCGCCGTTGCGCTCACCGGCCGCGTCGGTGGTGCGATAGCGCACCCCGAGGAAGGCCTCGCTGTACTTCGAGGCCATGCCGAGGAGGCCGGTGACCCACATCCAGAACAGGGCGCCCGGGCCGCCGATGCCGATCGCCGTGGCGACGCCGACGATGTTGCCGGTGCCGACGGTCGCGGCCAGCGCCGTCGTCAGCGCCTGGAACTGCGAGATGTCGCCCGCCGATCCGGGATCCTTGCGACGCAGCAGACCGAGGCGCAGCGCGGCGCCGAGACGGATGAACTGCAGGCCGCCGAGCCGGATCGTCAGGTACAGACCGGTGCCCAGGAGCAGCGGGATGAGGAGCCAGGGGCCCCAGACGACGCCGCTCACGGCCTCGAGGAATGACTGGATCGATTCGAGCATGCCGGTCCCTTCCGCTCGGGGCCGCATCGCCCCGGGTGCTGTCACGTGCGGGGCGAGAGCCCCGGTCCCGGAGTCTATTCAGGTCGCGCGGCCGGGCGCGGCAGCCCGGGCCGCTGACCCGCGAGCAGCCGGCGGATCCCTCGCACCGGTACCGGGCGGAATCCGGCGTCGCGCAGGTGCGCCAGGATCTCGCGCTCGCGCCGGGCGAGCAGGAACCCGCGGCGGATGAGGAAGGGGATCCGCTTGCGCTTCTCGCGCACGTCGCGCACGAACCGCAGGACGGCGGTGACCCAGCGCGAGCGGCTCACGCACACGGCGTCCTCGAGGATGCCGGCGGCGCGGGTGGCCTCCGCGACCTCCGCCACGAATACGCCCTCGGCCACGAAGCGCGTCGCGCCGCCGAGCTCGAGCACCCGGGTGCCGACCGGCCCGTTGGCCGAGATCGAGTAGTTCGGCACCTCGGTGCGGCCGGTGCGGGCCAGCTCCTCGAGCGCGGCGCACGCGCGGTCGAGATGCCACGAGCCGGGGTGATCCCAGTCGACCTCGCCGCCGGGCAGCCGGGGAAGAAGCGGGTCGTCGCCCGACCGGTAGAAGTCGTCGAGCCGCAGCAGCGGCAGCCCCGAGTGCTCGGCGAGGCGTGACTTGCCGGATCCGCTGGGCCCGCCGATCAGGATGACGCGGGCGAGCGGGGCGGGTGCGGACGGCATCCCTCGATTCTGCCGTGGCGATCCGGTGTCCGCGTCCGCGGACCGCCCGGGTGTCCCGCCGGACGGGAAGCGCTTCGCCTGCCGCTACGGTGGTGGCTCGTGAGCAACGAGGCCCGAGCCATCCGACTGACCCGCCCCGCCGAGCACTTCCAGGAGACGCTGCTGCTCGGCAGCGGATCGCTCGGCGCCGCGCTGCACGGGCGCCCGGGCGTCGAGTGGGTGGACCTGAACCTCGACACCCTCTGGTCGGGTGGGCCGCGCCGCCTCGCCGAGCCGCGCCCGCGCCCCATCGCGGCGCTGCGCGAGGCGATCGCGGCGGAGGACCACGCCGCCGCCGACGCCCGCGCGCGCGAGCTGCAGGACGAGGGGTGGACGCAGTCGTTCCAGCCGCTGGGGCGGCTCGAGTTCCGCTGGTCGGCCGACGCGGCGACGCTCGAGCACCGGACCCTCGACCTGCGCCGCGCGCGCATCGAGACGCGCGCCGACGGGGCGGGGTTCGAGGCCTTCGTCTCGCACCCGGACGGGGTCCTGGTGATCGAGTCGGATCACGCGCCGGAGGCTCCCGCGTTCGTCACCCCGCACCCTGCCACCGTGACGGTCCACGACGAGGGCGGCGCCGTCGTCCTCGTCGCCACGGGCCGGGTGCCCGCCACCGTGGTGCCGGAGTACGAGCGGCACCCCGATCCCGTGGTCTACGCCGTGGACGCGCCCGATGCCGACGGCGCGGTCGATGCCGGCATGGGCTTCGCGCTTGTCGCCGTGGTCGAGCCGACCGCGCGGGGATCGCGCCTGATCGCGACCGCCGTCGACGGGTTCCGCGGGTGGGATCAGCGCCCGGGCGCCGACCTGGACGCGCTCACGGCGAAGGCGAGGGGGATCGTCGAGGCGGCACGCTCGCGGAAGGATCTCGCGGAGCGGCACGAGGCCGACCACCGCGCCCTCTTCGATCGCGTGCGCCTCGAGGTGCCGGGAGGCATCGACGCGCAGCGGTACTTCGACTTCGGGCGCTACCTGCTGATCGCGTCCTCGCGCCCCGGCACGCAGGCCGCCAATCTGCAGGGCATCTGGAACGACGACGTGCGGCCGGGGTGGTCCTCCGACTACACGACCAACATCAACGCCGAGATGAACTACTGGGGTGCGGAGGTCGCGGGGCTGTCGGAGCTGCACGAGCCGCTGTTCGACCTGGTGCGCGACCTCGTCGAGGCGGGGCGCCGCACCGCCCGCGAGGTCTACGGCGCGGCAGGAGCGGTGACGCACCACAACACCGACCTGTGGCGCTTCACCGAGGTCGTCAGCGGAGACCCGCAGTGGTCGAACTGGTCGTTCGGCCTCGTCTGGCTGGGCGCGCACCTCGACCCGCGGCTGGCGACGGCACCGGACGAGGCCTTCGCCCGCGAGGTCGCCCTGCCCGTCTCGCGCGAGATCGCCGCGTTCGTGCTCGACCAGCTGGTGCCCTTCGACGGCGGCGACACCCTGGTGGTCAGCCCCTCCTCGTCCCCCGAGCACCGCTTCCTCGCCGCGACCGCATCGCATCCCGAGGCCACCGGGGCCGTCACCAACGGGTCGACCATGGATCAGGAACTGGCCCGCGAAGCGCTTGCGCGTCTCGTCCGGCTCGCCGACGAGTGGGGTGGCGAGGACGACGTCGTCGCCCGGGCGCGAGAGGCGATCGACCGGATCCGCCTCCCGCACGTCACCGACGACGGGCTGCTGGCCGAATGGGCGCGCGACCTGCCGCCCACCGAATGGGGACACCGGCACCTGTCGCACCTGTACGGGGTGTTCCCGGGCGACAGGATCACGGCCACGCGCGCGCCGCGCGCGTACGAGGCCGCGCGGAGGTCGCTCGAGACGCGCCTCGCCCACGGCAGCGGCTACACCGGCTGGAGCCAGGCGTGGGTGCTGTGCCTGGCGGCCCGCTTCGGCGACGCGGCTCTGGCCGCCGACGCGCTGGACAAGCTCGTGCACCGGCTGAGCTCGGCGTCGCTGCTCGACCTGCACCCCCACGGCGAGCGGCCCGGCGGGGCGCTGTTCCAGATCGACGGCAACCTCGGCGCCGTGGCCGGCATCGCCGAGCTGCTGGTGCAGAGCCATGACGACGCCATCGCGCTGCTACCGGCCCTGCCGACCGCCTGGACCGAGGGGTCCGTCACGGGCCTGCGCGCCCGAGGCGGCCACGCCGTGGACGTGTCGTGGCGCGGGGCCGCCCTCGCCGCCGCCGAGATCCGCTCGCGCGCGGGCGTCGACGTCGTGCTCGACGTCGCGGCCGGCTCGGCGATCACCGTGACCGATGCCGACGGGGGAGAGGTGCCCATCCACGCGGTCTCCCCGGCCCCCGCGGGACGCGCGCGCGTCCGCTGGATCGCGCCCGCGGCGGGCGTCTCGCGGGTGCGCGCGCACTGATCCCGGGATATCACGGATTCATCTCACGATGAACGGCCGTGTTGACGAAACGTCGGATCTGCGTCTACATTCATCGAAGCGGTTCGACGCTTCGACCGGGACGACCCGATCCCGCAGCGACGCAACCGGTTAATCACGAGGGAGTGAGATGCGGTGCATTGAGCGAGCGCAGCGAGCCGAGATGAGCCGGCATTCTGATGCCCGCGGATCGCAGGGAGACGTCGCGTGACCTCGCAGGCGGTGCTGCAGGCCGTATCCGTTTCGGAGGCCGCGCCCGAGAACGCCGACAGCCCGAAGGGCCGTCAGCGCCGCGCGCAGGGACGCCGCCCCGGCCGGAAGTCGTTCGGGCTGTTCCTGTGCATCCTGCCGTTCATGGTGCTGATCTTCCTGTTCTCGTACTTCCCCCTGTACGGGTGGATCTACGCGCTGTTCGACTACAAGCCCGCCCTGGGCCTCGCCGGCAGCGAGTTCGTGGGCCTGCAGTGGTTCGAGCTGATGTTCAACTCGCCGACCCAGGTCGCCCAGATCGGCCAGGTGCTCGCCAACACCCTCGCGATGAGCTTCCTCGGCATCGCCACCTCGGTGCTGCCGGTCGCGTTCGCGATCTTCCTGAACGAGATCAAGACGCCGTGGTTCCGCAACACCGTGCAGACCCTCACGACGATGCCGAACTTCATCTCGTGGGTGCTCGTCTACATGATCGCCTTCTCGCTCTTCTCGAGCAGCGGCCTCGTCAACGACGTGCTCATCGACTCGGGTCTCATCACCGCGCCGATGAAGATGCTCGACTCGGGCGGCGAGGGCGTCTGGATCACCATGACCCTCTGGAGCCTGTGGAAGGGCCTCGGCTGGGGCGCGATCATCTACCTCGCGGCCATCGCCGGCATCGATCCCTCGCTCTACGAGTCGGCCAAGCTCGACGGCGCCAACCGCTTCCAGACCATGTGGCACATCACCGTGCCGCAGCTCATGCCGACCTACATCGTGCTGCTGATGCTCTCGATCGCGAACCTGCTGAACAACGGCATGGAGCAGTACTACGTGTTCCAGAACGCCTTCAACAAGGAGCACATCGAGGTCCTCGACCTGTACGTCTACAACATCGGCCTCACCGGCAACAGCCTGTCGATGGCGACCGCGGTCGGCATGCTCAAGAGCCTGATCTCCGTGATCCTGCTGTTCACCGTCAACCTGATCGCCAAGCGCACGCGCGGCGCGTCGATCATCTGAGGATCCGTTGATGACTCTCACCGAGACCCGCACCCTGGTCGCCCCGAAGACGCCCCACCGCCCGCGCGGCGAGCGTCAGAGCGCCGGCGACTGGGCGTTCCACATCTTCAACTGGGCCGTGTTCGCGGTGCTCGCGCTGCTGTGCGCGTACCCGTTCTACTACCTGATCATCAACTCGGTCAGCGCGAACGACGTGTCAGCCCTGGGCGACGTGCGCCTGTGGCCGGTGGGCTTCCACCTCGAGAACTACGGCGAGGTGTTCCAGCTCAAGGGCCTCACGAACGCCACGCTCGTCACCATCGCCCGCACCGTGCTCGGCACCGCCGGCACCGTGCTGGCCAGCGCCTTCCTGGGCTTCATGTTCACGCAGGAGCGGATGTGGGGGCGCTCGTTCTGGTACCGCGCCACCGTCATCACGATGTACTTCAGCGCGGGCCTGATCCCGGTGTTCATCATCATGAAGGCGCTCGGACTGACCAACAACTTCTGGGTTTACGTCCTGCCGTTCGTCGTGCAGCCGTTCAACATCATCCTCGTCAAGACGTTCGTCGAGTCG
This sequence comes from Microbacterium phosphatis, assembly GCF_049177115.1. Taxonomy (GTDB): domain Bacteria; phylum Actinomycetota; class Actinomycetes; order Actinomycetales; family Microbacteriaceae; genus Microbacterium; species Microbacterium phosphatis. The sequence goes on from NZ_CP185370.1 coordinate 64,381, forward strand.
ATGCCGCGCTCGCTGCAGGAGGCCGCCGAGATGGATGGCGCGAACATCCTGCAGGTGTTCTTCCGCGTCTACCTGCCGAACATGACACCGATTCTCGCGACCATCGCGATCTTCGGCGCCGTGGCGCAGTGGAACATGTTCCAGGACACGCTGATCTACATCACCGACCAGAGCCTGTACACGCTGCAATACCAGCTCTACATGTTCATCAATCAGGCCTCCTCGCTCGCCCAAGCCGCCCAGAACGCCGGCGGAAACCTCGGGTCGATCGCCGCGGAGGCCACCAAGCAGACGGCCACCTCGATCCGGATGACCATCTCGGTCATCGTCGTGCTGCCGATCATCTTCATCTACCCGCTGTTCCAGCGGTTCTTCGTCAAGGGCATCATGCTCGGCGCGGTCAAGGGCTGACCCGCCGGACCGAGACGTATCCGCACCTCACATGACAGCGGCATCGGACCCCGGATGCCGCACCCACCGAAAGGCAAGAGAAAAGCAATGAAGCTGAAAAGACTCGCCGCAGGAGCCCTCGTGGGCTCGCTGGCCGCGATGTCCCTCGCGGGATGCTCGCTCATCACGGGCGACGCCAAGCCGCAGGAGGGCGCCGCCGCCGGAGAATCCAAGCCGTTCCCCAAGAGCTGGGACGAGCCGCTCACCATCGACGTCTTCGACGGCCTCGCGAACTACATGGGCATCCAGTCCGGATGGTTCGCCAAGATCGTCAAGGACAAGTTCAACATGGAGCTGAACATCATCGCCCCGAACGTCGCGGGCGGCGGTGACACCCTCTACAACACCCGCGTCGCGGCCGGTGAGCTGGGCGACCTGATCATCACCGACAAGGGCGAGAAGCTCGACGAGCTCATCCAGGGCGGCCTGGTCATGGACGCGAGCGGCTACTACGAGCAGATGGGCGACGCCGAGCGCTTCGACGTCGCGGTCGAGAAGCTCAACGAGGGCAAGGACGGCGTCTACGCCTTCCCGACCTCGGTGTCCGGCATCAAGCCGACCGAGCCCTCCGAGGGCCTCGAGCCCACGTTCGGCCCCTACCTGCGGTGGGACTACTACGCCGAGCTCGGCTACCCCGAGGTCGACACCCTCGAGGACCTGCTGCCGATCCTGAAGCAGATGCAGGACGCCCACCCCACGGGTGACAACGGCCAGCCCGCGTACGCCCTGTCGCTGTTCAAGGACTGGGACGGCAACTTCATGAACAACGCGAAGCAGCCGGCCACCTACTACGGCTTCGACGAGATGGGCTTTGTGCTCGCGCAGGCCGACGGCTCGGAGTTCCAGAGCATCCTGGACGACGACTCGGCCTACGTCCGCTCGCTGCGCTTCTTCCAGAAGGCCAACGAGATGGGCCTGGTCGACCCCGAGTCGACCACGCAGAACTACGACACCATGTTCACCAAGTACCAGAACGGCCAGGTGCTGTACTCGTTCTGGCCCTGGCTCGGTGCCGCCGCGTACAACACCCCCGAGCACGTCGCCGAGGGCAAGGGCTTCGGCATGGTGAACATGAAGGACCAGAAGATCTTCTCGTACGGCGCGGAGGTCTACGGCGGCAAGCAGGTGCTGGCCATCGGGTCGAAGGCCGAGGACCCGGAGCGCATCGCCGCGTTCATCGACTGGCTGTACTCGCCCGAGGGCGCGTACGCCAACGGCGCCCAGACCGGTGCGTCGGCGGGCCCCGAGGGCCTCAACTGGGAGGTCAACGCCGACGGCGAGCCCGAGCTCACCGAGTTCGGCCTCGAGGCGCTGCTCTCGGGTGAGAACGAGGTCCCGGCCGAGTGGGGTGGCGGCACCTACCGCGACGGCGTCTCGGCGCTGAACGTCCCCGTGGTCCTGCCCGCGGACGTCGACCCGGACACGGGCTTCCCGTACAACTACACCTTCTGGCCCTCCTTCCAGGAGTCGCAGCAGACCGCCTTCTCGAAGGACTGGTCCGAGCACATGGACGGCGCGACGTCGACCATGGACTTCCTCAAGAAGAACGACCAGATCGCGGTCGCCACGGGCGGCGGCTACACCTCGCCCCCCGACTCGTCGGAGATCGAGACGCTGCGCAACCAGGTCAAGTCCCAGATCGTCGCCGCGTCGTGGAAGATGTCGTTCGCCAAGGACGACGCCGAGTTCGACGCGCTGCTGAAGGGTCTCCAGGAGACCGCCGAGGGCCTCGGCTACGACAAGGTCTACGAGTTCGACCTCGACAAGGCCAAGGAGCAGGACAAGGTCCGCAAGGCGGTTGCGAAGGAGTTCGGCTGATCCTCCCAGCCACCTCTCTTCGTTGAGGGGAAGCGGGGTCGGGGCTCCTGCCCCGGCCCCGCTTCTTGCTGTGCGGGCCGGGTGGATGCATCGATCCAGCGCATGCGGACGATGCCGAGGCTCGCCCCAGGGCGGAGCGCCCCGCGGCGTGTGCGCTGCGGAGGGGCGTCGTCAGGCGGCGGGATCGAGGTAGCGCGCGAAGGCGCTGCGGAAGAGGAACGCGGCCGCGTAGGCGCCGATCGCCAGGCCGATCGTGGCGAGGAGGAAGGTGAGCGGCGGGAAGATCACGCACAGCGCCACCGCGGTCGTGGGCAGCAGCACGAGGAAGAGGGTGCGCAGCGGTTCGGCCGCCGGCAGCAGCAGGGCGTTGCGCAGCGTTGTGCCCAGCGGCGTCTGGAACCGGGCGACGAGGGCCATGCCGTAGAGGAACGCCGCGAACATGTACGCCGCGCCCAGGAACGACAGGATCGCCGCGCCCGTGCCGATCGCGGAGGCCCCGACGAACCAGAAGACGCCGCTGAAAGCGAGGGCCACGGCGGGGACGAGCGTCGCCGCGAAGACGACGGTCGCGCGCACGGCGTTGGGCAGCAGGGCCGCGAAGAAGTCGCGCAGCGGCCGCCCCTGCTCGTCGTCCGAATAGCGCATGGTGACCTCGAACAGCGCGCTGGTGGCCGCGCCGATCGTCACGATCGGCAGGCACAGGATCAGGTACACGACGTTCAGCCCGACGAACGTCAGGAAGTTCGAGATGCCGCCGAGCACCCGCCCATCGGGATCCATGCTCATACGTGCTCGCGGGTCGTCAGGGTCGGCGGGATCAGGCGGACGCCGGGCTGGCGAGCGCCAGCGAGCATCTCGGTGATGGCGTCGGCGGCGGCGGTGCCCATCGCGAAGGCGGGCACGGCGATGCTGTCGGTGAGCGAGGGGACCGAGAGGGCCACGTTGTCGGGGCAGAGCGCGACGACCGCGGGGGCGTCGACGGCGTGCAGGCCGAGCTCGACGAGACGGGCCACCAGGTGCGGCAGGGCCGCCTCGTTGTGGATGAAGAAGGCCGTGATCGACGGGTCGGCCGCGAGGATCGCATCCAGCGCGTCGACGGCGTCGGCGCCGGCGGGGCAGGGGTGCACCGACCCGGTGACCCCCTCGGCCGCGCAGGCGGCGAGGAACCCGCGGTCGCGGCGGTCGGCGTACGAGGTGTGGCGGGTCATGACCTCCTCCGGCGAGCCGATGAGGGCGATCCGGCGGTGCCCGAGCTCGGCGAGGTGGCCCGTGGCCATCCAGCCGGCGCCCTCGAAGTCGAAGTCGACGCAGGGCAGGTTGCGGCGCCCGTCCGGCAGGCCGATCAGCACGGAGGGCTGGTCGATCCTCGCCAGCGCCGCGATGCGGGGGTCGTCCGACTCGATGTCCATCACCAGCAGCGCGTCGACCATCGAGCCGCGGGCCACCCGCTCGAGGCCGTGGGCGTCGTCGCCGGTGAGCAGCAGGATGTCGTAGCCGCGGGTGCGCATCTGCGTCACGACGCCCGTCACGATCTCCATCACGACATGCACATCGACGCCGGGGCGAAGGGGCGCCTGCAGGCCGATGACGTTCGTCGAGGAGGAGGCGAGCGATCGCGCGGCCTGGTGCGGCTGGAAGCCCAGCGCGTCGATCGCGGCCTCGACGCGCTCGCGGGTGGCGGGCGAGATCGACCGCTTCCCGCTCATCGCGTACGACACCGTCGAGATCGAGACGCCCGCCTTCTCGGCGACATCGGCGATCGTGACCATCGTGACTCTCCGTCCTTGGAAATCTGTCTCGACCTAGTATATGGTCTCGCTGTTGAAGCGCTTCGAAAGATCCTCCGGAAGCGCTTCGAAACCAGACGATGGAGTCGATATGACCGATGCTGTGCGTCCCGCGACGAGCGACGCCTTCCCGCGCCTCGTCGCCGACCGCGGCATCCTCTTCGGCGGCGACTACAACCCCGAGCAGTGGCCGCGCGAGGTGTGGCGCGAGGACGTCGAGCTGATGCAGCGCGCCGGCGTGAACCTCGTCACGGTCGGCGTCTTCAGCTGGTCGACCCTCGAGCCCCACCCCGGGGCGCGCGAGTGGGCCTGGCTGGACGAGATCCTCGACCTGCTGCATGCCCACGGCATCGCGGTCGACCTCGCGACCCCGACCGCGAGCCCGCCGCCGTGGATGGGCACGCTGCACCCCGAGACCCTGCCGGTGACCCGCGACGGTGTGCGGCTCTCGCCGGGGTCGCGCAACCAGTTCGCGCCGTCGGCCGGGGTCTACCGCGCCGCGGCCGTGGCGATCGCCCGCGACCTCGCCGAGCGCTACGCCTCGCACCCGGCGGTGCGCATGTGGCACGTGGGCAACGAGTACGGCCAGATCGACTTCGGCCCCGAGGCCGCCCGCGCGTTCCGCACCTGGCTGCGCGCGCGGTACGGATCCATCGACGCGCTGAACGAGGCGTGGAGCACCCGCGTCTGGTCGCAGGGATACCGCGACTTCGACGACATCGTCCCGCCGCGGACGGCGCCCTACCTGCTGAACCCCGCCGCGACGCTCGACTTCCACCGCTTCACCTCGGACGAGCTGCGCGACTGCTTCCGCGAGCAGCGCGACGCGATCCGGTCCGTGGGGGCGACGCAGCCGATCACCACCAACCTCATGGGCTTCTTCGACCTCGTCGACGGCTGGTCCTGGGCGCCCGATCTCGACGTCGTCTCGGACGACCAGTACCCGGACCCCGCGCTCGCCGACTCGTCGCAGACGATCGCGCTGGTGCAGGATCTCACCCGGTCGCTCGGGGGCGGTCGCCCCTGGATGCTCATGGAGCAGGCGGCGAGCGCCGTCTCGTGGCGGCCGCACAACCTGCCCAAGTCGCCCGCACGCATGCGCCTCGACTCGCTGCAGGCGGTGGCGCGCGGCGCCGACGGCGTGTGCTTTTTCCAGTGGCGGCAGGCCCGAGCGGGAGCCGAGCGCTTCCACTCGTCGATGCTTCCCCACGCCGGCGCCGACTCCGACGCGTTCCGCGGCATCGAGCGTCTCGGCGCCGACCTGGCGAAGCTGCGCGGGGTGACCGGCGGTCGCGTCGAGGCGCCCGTGGCGATCCTGTTCGACTGGCAGGGATGGTGGGCGGCGAAGGAGCCCGCCCGCCCCACCGAGCGCCACCGGACCCTCGAGCAGCTCGAACGCTGGCACGCCGAGCTCTGGCGCCGCGGCATCGGCTCGGACCTCGTGAGGCCCGGCGCCGATCTCGCCGGCTACCGCGCGGTGCTCGTGCCGCACAGCTACATCCTCGAGCCGGACGCGGCCGCCGCCCTCGAGCGGGCCGCGGCCGCGGGCACCCGCATTGTCGTCGGCCCCTTCTCGGGCGTCGCCGACGCGCACGGCGCGATCCTGCAGGGACGCTCGCCCGTGCCGATCCGCGACCTCGTGGGCGTCAGCGGCGAGGAGTGGGTGGGGCTGCCCGACAGCGGGGTCGCCCTCAGCGACGGCAGCCGCGCGCAGATCCTGGCCGAGCGGCTGCGCACGGACGGCGCCGAGGTGCTGGCCAGCTACGCCGAGGGCGACCTCGCGGGCCGCCCGGCCGTGACGCGCCACGGCGACGTCTGGTACCTCGGCACGGTGACATCCGACGCGCTGCTGGCCCGGGTGCTCGACCAGGCGCTCGAGGGCATCGAGGGGGCGCTCGGCACGCAGGCCGTGCCCGCAGGCCTCGAGGCCGTGCGCCGCGGCGACGCGCTCTTCCTCCTCAACCACGCAGACTCCACGGCGCAGGTCGCCGTGCCCGAGGGATCCGAGGATCTCCTCACGGGACACAAGACAGGCCCCACCGCGGCGATCGCGCCCGGCGAGGCGATGGTGCTGATCGAAAGGCGCACGAAGTGAAGTTCACCGATGGCTACTGGCTGACCCGGCCGGGCATCACGCCGCTCTATGCCGCGGACGTCGACGACATCCGGGTCGATGAGGCGGCGGGCACCATGACCGTGTTCGCGCCCACGACCGTGATCCGCGAGCGCGGCGACACCCTCAACCGGCCGATGCTCACCCTCGGCTTCTCGTCGCCCGCCGAGGGCGTCATCCGGGTGCGGGTGCAGCGCCACGCGGGCGCCGTCCACCGCGGGCCCGACTTCGAGACCTTCGCCGAGGAGGGCTCCCGCCCCTCCATCACCCTCGACGACGCCGAGGGCGTGCTCGAGGCCGGCGACCTGCGGGTGCGCGTGCAGCGCGACGGCGCCTGGAGCTTCGCGTTCGAGCAGGGCGACACGGTGCTCACGACGTCGCTGCCGCGCTCGGTCGGCCACATGACCGGACCCGACACCACCTGGGTGCACCAGCAGCTGTCCATCGAGCCCGGAGAGCGGATCTACGGTCTCGGCGAGCGCTTCGGCGCCTTCACCAAGAACGGCCAGGTCGTCGACGCGTGGAACGCCGACGGCGGCACCTCGAGCGAGCAGTCTTACAAGAACGTGCCGTTCTACCTCACCAGCCGCGGCTACGGCGTCTTCGTCGACGACCCGTCGGCGGTCTCGTTCGAGATCGGATCCGAGGTCAACTCGCGTGTGCAGTTCTCGGTCGAGGGCGAGACGCTCGACTACTACGTGATCGCCGGCCCGACGCCGAAGGACGTGCTGCGCCGCTACACCGCGCTCACGGGCCGCCCCGCGAAGGTCCCCGCCTGGTCGTTCGGCCTGTGGCTGACCACCTCGTTCACGGCGAGCTACGACGAGGCCACCGTCAACGAGTTCGTCGACGGCATGGCCGAGCGCGACATCCCGCTGTCGGTCTTCCACTTCGACTGCTTCTGGATGCGCGAGTTCCAGTGGACCGACTTCGTGTGGGACGAGCGCGCCTTCCCGGACCCCGAGGGCCAGCTCGCGCGCCTGCACGAGCGCGGCCTGCATGTCTCGGCCTGGATCAACCCCTACATCGCCCAGCGCTCCGTCCTCTTCGCCGAGGCGGTCGAGAAGGGATACCTGCTCAAGACGACCGACGGCGGCGTCTGGCAGTGGGACATGTGGCAGGCCGGGATGGCCCTCGTCGACTTCACCAACCCGGCGGCGACCGACTGGTACGTCTCGCACCTGGTGCGCCTGATGGAGCAGGGCGTCGACACCTTCAAGACCGACTTCGGCGAGCGGATCCCGGTCGACGGGATCGCCTGGCACGACGGATCCGACCCGAAGCGCATGCACAACTACTACCCGCAGCTCTACAACGCCGCGGTGTTCCGCGCGCTCGAGCAGCACCGCGGGGTGGGGGAGGCCGTGGTGTTCGCGCGCTCGGCCACGGCCGGCGGCCAGCAGTTCCCCGTGCACTGGGGCGGCGACTGCGACTCGACGTACGCGTCGATGGCCGAGTCGCTGCGCGGCGGGCTCTCGCTCGCGCTGTCGGGCTTCGGCTACTGGAGCCACGACATCGGCGGCTTCGAGGGCACCCCCGACCCGGGCGTCTTCAAGCGCTGGCTGGCCTTCGGCCTGCTCTCGTCGCACTCGCGCCTGCACGGATCCGACTCGGTGCGCGTGCCGTGGGAGTTCGACGAGGAGGCGGTCGACATCGCCCGCTCGTTCACGAAGCTCAAGATGACGCTGATGCCGTACCTCGCGGGCATCGCCGAGCAGGCCCCCGCCACCGGCACGCCGATGATGCGCCCGCTGGTGCTGGAGTTCCCGGCCGATCGGGGCGGCTACGACGCCGACGGCCAGTACATGCTGGGCGACGCGCTGATGGTGGCGCCGGTGTTCACCGCCGACGGATCGGTCGAGTACTACCTGCCGGAGGGGCGCTGGACGTCGCTGCTGGACGGCTCGGTCGTGTCCGGATCGCGCTGGATCAGCGAGCGGCACGGCTTCGACTCGGTGCCCCTGCGGGTGCGCCCCGGCACCGTGCTGCCGATCGGCGCGCGGGACGACCGACCCGACTACGAGTGGGCCGAGGACGTGACCCTCGCCTGCTTCGAGCTGCCGGACGGGTACGACGCGGTGACCGTCGTCCCGGGCCTCGAGGGCCCCTCGACGTCGTTCCGCGTGCAGCGCGTGGGCGACGAGATCATCGCGTCCTCCGAGGATGCCACCGCCGGATGGTCGCTGCTGGTCGGCGACGAGCTGGTCGAGACGAACACCGCGGGCGAGATCCGCATCACCCTCCAGGAGGTGTCGGCGTGACCGATCCCGTCTTCCGCCAGACCGACCGCCCGCTCGCCGAGCGCGCCAGGGACCTGCTCGACCGGCTCACGCCGCAGGAGCGGATCGCGATGCTGCACCAGGCGGCGCCCGCGATCGAGCGTCTCGGTGTGGCCGAGTTCCGCACCGGCTGCGAGGCCCTGCACGGAGCCGCGTGGCTCGGCACCGCGACGGTGTTCCCGCAGTCGGTGGGCCTCGCCGCCACGTGGGACACCGCGGCGGTGGAGGCGGTCGGCGAGGTCGCCGCCACCGAGGTGCGCGCCAAGCGCGCCGAGAACCCGCTCGTGAGCCTGAACGTGTGGGCCCCCGTGGTCAACACCCTGCGCCACCCCGGTTGGGGTCGCAACGAGGAGGGCTACTCGGAGGATCCGCATCTCACCGGCCACTTCGGTGCGGCGTACTCGCGGGGCCTGCGCGGCACCCACGAGCGCGTGTGGCGCACCGTGCCGGCGCTGAAGCACTTCCTGGCGTACTCGAACGAGACGGATCGCTCGACCACGTCGTCCGAGATGTCGCTGCGCACCCTCCACGAGGAGGAGCTGCCGGCCTTCCGCGAGGCCATCGAGGACGGCGTGGCCGGCGGCATGATGCTCGCGTACAACCGCGTCAACGGCACCGCCGCCCACACTCAGCCCGAGCTGGTGGCGGAGGCCCGCAGCTGGACGGACGAATCGCTCGCGGTCGTCTCGGATGCCGGGGCGCCGAAGTTCCTCGTCGAGCTGCAGCGCGAGCACCCCGACAAGATCCACGGCGCCGCGGCGCTGATCCGCTCGGGCCTGGACTCGTTCACGGACGACGATGCCGACGCCGAGCCGACGCTCACCGCCGTGCGGGGCGCCCTCGAGGCGGGGCTGCTGACCGAGGCGGACATCGACCGCGCGGTGCTGCGCCTGCTCGAGATGCGGATCCGAAGCGGCGAGTTCGACGGCGACGCCGACCCGTATGCCTCCATCGGCATCGACCACATCGACCTGCCCGCCTCGCGGGAGCTCGCCCGCGACGTCGTCGGCAAGTCGGTCGTCGTCCTGCGCAACGACGACGCCGTGCTGCCGCTCGCCTCGCCCCGGCGGATCGCCGTGGTCGGCCCGCTCGCCGACGCCGTGCTCACCGACTGGTACGCCGGCACGCCGCCCTACGCGGTCGGCATCGCCACGGGCCTGCGCGAGCGCTACCCGGACGCCGAGGTCGAGGTCGTCACGGGCGCCGACACCGTGGCGCTGCGCGCCTCGAACGGCCGGTACGTGCGGTCGGACGCCGACGGATCCGTCGTCATCGCCGACGCGGCGGCGGCCACCGAGGAGGCGCTCTTCGAGTTCGCCGACTGGGGCGACGGCATCCTGGTGATCCGCTCGCAGGCCTCCGGCCGGCTGATCACGGGCGGCGCCTGGCCCATGCGCGCCGACGCCACCCGCGTGGGCGGCTGGATCGTGCAGGAGAGCTTCCGCCGGGTGGTGCACGCCGACGCCACGTGGTCGCTGCTGCACCTCGGCTCGGGTCGCTGGGTGCGCACCCTGCGCGACAGCGGGCTGATCGCCGTCGACGGCGTCACGCCCGAGCAGGCCGAGCGCTTCACCGCGCGCGTCGTGCGCTCGGGATCGGCCGCCGTCGCCTCCGCCGCCGCGGCGGCGGACGTTGTGGTGGTCGCGGTCGGCAACGACCCGCACCTCGCGGGCCGCGAGACGGAGGACCGCCCGCACATCCTGCTGCCCGCGGCGTCCGTCGAGCTGTGGAAGACCGTCCGCGAGGCCAACGCCCGTTCGGTGCTGACCATCGTGTCGAGCTACCCGTACGTGCTCGGCGAGGGCGTCTCGGATGCTCCGACCGTCGTCTGGTCGAGCCACGGCGGCCAGGAGCTCGGGCACGGCATCGCCGACATCCTCTCCGGCGATCGCGAGCCCTTCGGGCGCCTCGCCCAGTCGTGGCCCGCCACCCCGGAGCAGGCCGGTGACCTGTTCGACTACGACACGCTGCGCCAGCAGGCCACCTACCGCCATCAGCCCGGCGAGTTCGCATTCCCCTTCGGGCATGGACTCACGTACACGTCGGTCGCATACTCGGCCGTGACGCTCTCGGCGGACACGGTCGATGCCCCGGAGGTCACACTCCGCCACCCGGGGTTCACGCCGCGGGCGCACGAGTCGGTGGTGACGGCTCGTGTGTCCGTGAGCAACAACGGCGAGCGCCCCGCCGAGGAGCTCGTGCAGGTCTACGCGCTGCGCTCGGACGAGGCGGCCCCCCGTCGCCTGCTGCTCGCCTACGCCCGCGTGCGCCTCGAGCCCGGCGAGACGCGCGAGGTCGAGCTGCCGTTCGCCGTCGAGCGCCTGGCCACCTGGGACGACGCGGCACGGGTCGAGGGTGCGCCACGGGACTGGCTGCACGAAGGCGCCCTGCGCGTCCGCCCCGGCACGTACCGCATCGCCGCCGGCACCTCGTCGCAGGCCCTGCCGGCCGAGGCCGCCCTCACGGTGGCCTGATCCGCCCCGCCGGCCCCAGAGGTCGAGCGGATCGTGACCCCGTGGAGGATCCGCAGGCATCGGGACTGGCGGGGCTCGCTCTGCGAGCCGGGACTGCGGATCCGCAACGGGGTCACGATCCGCGGAAGCGCCGCGGGGTCACGATCCGCCGAGGGCCGAGTGTCAGACCCGCCGCCTAGGCTCGTGAGGTGCCCTTCGAGCTGACCCCCGCGGATCTGCCGCGGATCCTTCCCGCGTGGATGGTGCAGCACGGGGCGCACCTCGCCGAGCAGGGTGTCGCGCGCATCGCGCAGCGGTACGACATGGGCGGCACCACGACGTACGAGGGCCGGGTCGGCCGCTGGACCGTGTACATCGACGTGGGCGAGCGCCACGGCGTGAGCGTCGACTGCGACGAGTGCGGATCCGAGGGGTGCGTGCACGCCGCGGCGATCCTGCACCTCATCGCGCACGGCGCCACCACGGCGACCGCCCTGCCGAAGGCATCGGGCATCGAGCCGTGGCGACGGCTGCTCGAGAAGGCGCTCGACGACGACGGCGCCGACGAGCCCGTCGACGTCGCGCTGCTGGTCGGCCTCGAGCGCACGCGCACCGACGCCTGGGTGCAGATCCGGCCCGCGGTGAAGGGCACACGGGGCACGTGGATCCGGACGGGCATCGGCTGGCGCGACCTCGACGGGCAGAAGATCGGCGCCCCGCAGCGGCAGGCGCTGAACGAGATCGAGGCGATGCACGAGCGCACCGGCGCGCCGAGCCGGTGGGGGTACTACGACAAGGCGCCGCAGTGGATCCGGCTGGACCAGCTGCCGAGCCGCGCGCTGTGGAGCGTGCTGCTCGAGCTGCGCGAAGCGGGAGTGCAGCTCGTGGCCGACACCAAGGCGCAGCAGCCCGTCGCGCTGCGCGCCGAGCCGGCGGCGCACTTCCTCCAGCTCGAGCGGCGCGACGAGGCGCTGCACGTCGCGCCGGTGATCGACCTCGAGGCGCAGGACGAGCGGATCCTGCCCGTCGGCGTGCCGGTCGCCGCGATGGCGCTGGCCGACGACGAGCGGGTGCGCGAGCTGGTGCCGCTGCGCGAACCGCTGGCCGAGCCGTTCACGCGCCTGATGCAGGGCGAGCCCTTCACGATCCCGGATGCCGCGATCGCCGACTTCGAGCGCGACTATCTACCGAAACTGCGGCGGATCGCGCCCCTGCGCTCGGACGGCTCGTACGAGATCCCCGCGCCTCCGCGGCCGACGCTCGTGCTGACGCTGGCGCAGACAGACAACCGCGCGACGCTCTCGTGGCGCTGGGACTATCCGGACGGATCCGGCGTCCGCACTCCGGCCGACGAGCGCGGGATCGCCGACGCGGTCGAGCAGGTCGCGGGCGAGCACGCCGGCCTCCTGGGCGCGCGCGTGGGCACGGGGTTCGGCGCTGCCATGCTCACCAAGGACGAGACGGTCGAGTTCCGCACGTTGGTGCTGCCGCTGATCCGTGGCGTCGAGGGCCTGCGCGTCGACGAGACCGACGAGCTGCCCGAGTACCGCTTCGCGGCCGATCCGCCCGTTGTCCACGTCTCGACGCAGCCCAACGGCAACGACTGGTTCGACCTCGAGGTCAGCGTCGAGGTCGGGGGAGAGGCGGTGCCGTTCGGCATGCTGCTCACAGCCCTGGTCGCCCGCGACCGCTACGTGGTGCTGCCCAGCGGCACGGTGTTCGCGCTGAACACCACGCAGTTCGATCCGCTGCGCGAGCTGCTCGACGAGGCCCGGGCGCTGCAGGACCGTCCGACCGGGCCGCTGCGCATCTCGCGCTGGCAGGCGGATCTGTGGGAGGAGATCGTCGGCATCGGCCTGGTGCAGGCGCAGGCCAACGACTGGCTCGAGCGCATGCGCGGGCTGACCGAGACCGATCAGCTGGCGCCGGTCGCGGTGCCCGACGGCTTCCGCGCCGAGCTGCGCGACTACCAGCGCACCGGCCTCGCCTGGCTCGACTTCCTGCGGCGCAACCGGCTGGGCGGGATCCTCGCCGACGACATGGGTCTCGGCAAGACGGTGCAGGTGCTCGCCGCGCTCGAGAAGGCGCGGCAGGAGTCGCCCGCCGATCGGTACCTCGTGGTGGCACCCACCAGCGTGGTGTCGAACTGGGTCTCCGAGGCGCAGCGCTTCGTGCCGAGCATGCCCGCCGCCGCCATCGACGAGACGGCCGGAAAGCGCGGCACGCCGCTGGCCGAGGTGATCGCCGGCGCGACCCTCGTCGTCACCAGCTACGCGCTGTTCCGCCTCGACTTCGAGGAGTACCAGGCCGCGGGCTTCCAGGTGCTGGTGCTCGACGAGGCGCAGCAGATCAAGAACCACCGGGCCCAGACCCATCGCTGCGCGCGCCTGCTCGAGGTGCCGAGCAAGTTCGCCATCACGGGCACCCCGCTCGAGAACAACCTGCTCGAGCTGTGGGCGCTCGTCTCGCTGACCGCCCCCGGCCTGCTCGGCGGCGAGCGGACCTTCACCGATCAGTACCGCAAGCCGATCGAACGCGAGCGCAGCGGCGAGCGGCTCGTGCGCCTGCGTCGCCGCCTGCGGCCGTTCATGCTGCGGCGCACGAAGGAGCAGGTGGCCAAGGACCTGCCGGAGAAGACCGAGCAGCTGCTCGAGGTCGAGCTGCACCCCGCGCACAAGCACGCCTACGCCCTGCGCCTGCAGCACGAGCGGCAGAAGGTGCTCGGTCTGCTCGACGACGTCGACGCCAACCGCATCGAGATCCTGCGCTCACTCACCACCCTGCGGATGCTCGCGCTCGATCCCGAGCTCGTCGGCGACGGATCGGCCCCGAGCGCCAAGCTCGAGAAGCTCGGCGAGCTGCTCGACGAGATCGTCGGCGACGGCCACAGCGTGCTGGTGTTCAGCCAGTTCACGCAGTTCCTCGGGCGCGCGGCGGGTGTCGCCGAGAAGCGGGGGATCCCGTTCGCGTACCTCGACGGGTCCGTGTCGATGAGCGCGCGGAAGAAGATGATCGACCGCTTCACCTCGGGCGACGTGCCGGTGTTCTTCATCTCGCTGAAGGCGGGCGGCTTCGGTCTCAACCTCACGCAGGCCGACTACTGCATCCTGCTCGACCCGTGGTGGAACCCCGCGGCCGAGGCGCAGGCCACCGACCGCGCCCACCGCATCGGGCAGACGCGACCCGTCGTGGTCTACCGCCTGATCTCGAAGGGCACGATCGAGGCGAAGGTCGTGGCCATGCAGGAGAAGAAGTCGCGCCTGTTCCGCGACGTGCTCGCGGGGGAGGATCCGTCGGCCATCGGCACGCTGGACGCCACCGATTTCCGCGGTCTGATCGAGTGACCACCACCCCGTTGCCCGCTCAGCGGCAGGCGTGACCAGATCTTCATCCGATAGACGGAGATACCGGGGTCGAATGCAAGCCCCGAGGCCGCACAATGGGATGCGGGGCAGGGAACAACGCGAGCAGAACCGAAGGGCTGACGTGGGAGCGGATCCCCGTAGCGAGACCAACGTCCCTCACGCGACGCGCAGAGACATGCGCCGCGGGCGAGGACGCCAGACGCGCACCTTCCGGACGACGACCGGAGCCCTCGAGGGCCTGTCGCTGGCCGGGGCACGCGTGGCCGTGCACGTGACCGACCTCGATCGCGGCGAGGTCGTGCTCGCCGGAGACGACCACCTCCCGCTGCCCGTCGGCGGACTCGGCATCGTGCCCCTGCTCGTCGAGGCCGCCGCCCGCATGGAGGCCGGCACCCTCGACCCGCACCGTCTCGTCGACCGCCCCCAGACCAAGCGCCCCGCGCCCAGCGGCCTGTGGCGCGCGATGGCCGCGCCCACCCTCCCCGTCATCGACCTCGCCGTGCTCGCGGGCGGCGCCGGCGACGCCGCCGCGGCCAACGCCCTGCTCGATGTGGTCGGGCACGACAACGTCACCCGCCGCATCGTCGAGCTCGGCATGCCCCGCTCGGCGCTGCTCGACGGCTTCCGATCCGAGCGGGGCCCCGACGACGCCCCGCACCTCGCGCTGGGCACCGCTCGCGAGTTCGCGGTGCTGTTCGCCGCGCTCGCCGCGGGAACCGCGATCGACGCCGAGGTCAGCGAGCGGGTCGTCACCTGGCTCAGCCCCGTGACCGACGTGGGCCTGGTCGGATCGGCCATCGGCGCCGATCCGTTCTCGCACGAGCCCGACGGACACGGCGTGGTGCACTTCGCCAAGACGGGGCGCGAGCGCGGGGTGCGCGCCGAGGCGGGGGTGCTCGCCGGCCGCCGCGGGGCGTTCGCGTACGCGCTGCTCGTCGACTTCGACGACGTCTCGCTCATCGACCGGCAGCGCGCGCACGCCGCCTTCCACGCCCTCGGCGGCGACCTGCTCGAGTACGCGACCTGAGACGCGCGGCCCGATAATCGAGCCATGACCTACGAGAACGTCACGCTCGACCCCGCCGCGAACGTCTACTTCGACGGCAAGTGCGTGAGCCACACCTTCTTCCTGGCCGACGGCACCCGCAAGTCGGCCGGCGTGATCCTGCCCTCGGAGCTGACCTTCGGCACGGGCGCCCCCGAGACCATGGAGCTGCACACCGGCGCCTGCCGTGTGCGCCTCGAGGGGTCGGACGAGTGGGTCGAGTACGGCGCGGGGGACACCTTCGACGTGCCGGGGGAGTCGTCCTTCGACATCCGCGTCTCGGACGCCGTCTCGTACGTCTGCCACTACGGCTGACACCGACGCGGATCGGCTGCGCGCGGCTGCCGCCGGGTTCGGCGGCGGGACGCGCGGCGACTAGGCTGGGCCCTCCATGAGCACGCGAATCGAGGGCGCTTACGAAGGCGCGGTCCGAGCCTTCCAGAGCCCGATGCTCGCCCTGCTGCACAAGCGCCACGCGCCGCTGATCGTGACCCTGCTGGCGTCGGTGTTCACCAACGCCCGGCCGAGCGTCCCGGTGGCCGAGGTGCACACCGAACTCGGCGACGCGCTCGAGCTGCTGCGCGGCGCCGGGCACGAGAACCTGCCGGTCGGGTCGGCGCGCGAGCTCTGCCGCCAGTGGGTCGACGCCGGGTGGCTGATCCGCCAGGCCGACGACGCCGATGTCGAGGTGTACCGCCTCTCGGCCCACGCCGTCGGGGCCCTCGACATCGCCAGCCGCGCGGGCGGTCCGCGCTCGCGCGTCTCGCAGTCGCGTGTGCGCACGCTGCTGGAGGCCGTCGAGCATCTCTCGAGCGAGGCCGACCCCGATCCGGATCGCCGGCGCGCGCGCCTGCAGGAGGCGATCCGCCGCCTGCAGTGGGAGGTCGAGCGCCTCGAGCTGAACGACGTCGTCGAGATGACCGACGACGAGTCGCTGCGCGAGGAGGCCGAGAACGTGCTCTCGCTCGTGCGCGAGCTGCCCGCCGACTTCGCCCGCGTGGCCGAGTCGATCCGCGATCTGCAGCGCCAGGTGGTGGCCGCCCTCCGCCAGGACGAGCGCCCCACCGGCGAGGTGCTGCGCGAGTACCTGCATCGGGCCGAGCACGTGCTCGACGCCACCGCGGAGGGGCGCGCCTTCGCGGGCGCGCTGCGCCTGGTCGGAGACCCGGACCGGCTCGACCAGCTGCAGGAGCAGCTCGACATCGTGCTGCGCCAGCCCTTCGCCGAGCGCCTGCCGACGCTCCAGCGCCTCGAGCTCGCGAGCCTCGCGCAGCAGCTCGAACGCGGCATCGACACCGTCCTCACGGCGCAGCGCACGGCCTCCCGCGTGATCGCCGCGCAGGTGCGCCACCACGACCCGCTGCGCGACCGCGAGGTCGACGACCTGCTGCGCGACGCGATCGTCGAGCTCGCCGCGTGGATCCCGACCACCCGCCGCAATGAACCCGTCGAGGGCCTGCGCCGGCTGCCGCGGGCCGAGGTGGGGCGCCTGCGCACCACGCTCGACACCCTCGCGCCGCAACGCACCCCCGCCGCGCTCGCGACGTGGGACGAGCACGAGGACGAGCCCGTGTCGCTCGACGGCGCGCGCCGCTGGGGCGGCCCCGCGTACCCCGAGCTGCGCGCGCACCTCGATCGCTTCTCGCACGACACCGCCGACGCGCAGGGTCGATTCGACCTGGCCGCCGCCTTCGAGGCCGCACCCGAGGATCTCCGCCGCCCGGCCGACCTCGTCGGCCTGCTCGAGATCGCCGACCGCTGGGGTCTCGACGAGACGGACGAGGTCGTCGAGGTGGTCGCGGTGCGCCCCGACGGCACCCGCCGCCGTCTGGCGTTCTCGGCGGCGCACGCGCGCGTCCCCGATCCGGCGACCGGATCCGATCCGCAGACCGACCCCACCGACGGAGCATCCACGTGAGCGACACCGCCTTCATCGATCCGGTCTCCATGGAGGAGGACCCGAGCGACCTGTTCCCCGGCGACACGGGCACGCTCGACGTCGCCGCGCGGCGCGTGCTGGTGCAGCTGCTGCGGCGCCGCTACCTGCGCGCCGACCAGAACCCCTCGCAGTGGAAGGCGCTGATCGCGCACCAGCAGGTGATCGAGTCGCGCCTGCACGACCTCTTCGTGCGCCTGATCGTGGATCACGACCGCGGGCTCGCCTACAAGCAGCAGGTGCGCTCGGCCGAGATCGAGGTGCCCGTGCTGCTGCGCGACGAGGCGTACTCGCGCATCGAGACCGTGCTGCTGGTGCAGCTGCGCAGCCTCCACCAGCGCTCCGGAGGCGCCGGCGAGACGGCCACGCGTGTCGACGCCGAGGACCTCGAGCAGAACGCCCTCACCTACCTCGACGTCGATGGCACCAACGTCGCGGCGCGGCAGAAGGAGATCCGCAGCGCGATCGCCCGCCTGGTCACCGAGGGCTTCCTCGACGAGGAGTCCGAGGGGCGCTTCCGCGTGACGCCGCTGGTCGAGGTGGTGCTGTCGGTCGAGCGCCTGGGCGAGCTCGTCGCCTGGCTGCAGGCCGGCGAGCACCGGATTGGACCGGATCCGTCCGCGGACGACGAGCGCCCCGCCGCCCCCGTGGACCCCGTGGCCGACGACGACGAGATCGCCGCCGAAGAAGAGGACGCCGACGCATGACGATGATCGAGACCCTCTTCGGGCTGATCCCGGCCGCCTCGACCGGCCAGCAGTGGATCGCGCGCGACCTGCAGCTGGTCAACTGGGGCGGCTACGACGGTCACCACACGGTGCGCTTCGCTCCCGGCGCGACGCTGCTCTCGGGCGGATCCGGATCGGGCAAGTCGACGCTCATGGACGCGTACATCGCGCTGCTGATGCCGCACACCGTGCCGTTCAACGGCGCCTCCAACGGCGGTGTCATCGGGCGCCCGCGCGGCAAGGACCAGCGCAACGTGCTGTCGTACGCGCGCGGCAAGGTCGACGAGTCGCGCACCGACGAGGGCACCCGCCAGCGGGTGCTGCGCGGCGACGGCGAGGACATCTGGTCGGCCATCGCCATGACGTGGGCGGATCAGGGCGGAGCCGTCTTCACCGCGATCCGCGCCTGGTACGTCCCCGCCGGTGCCCGCACCATCGAGGAGCTCACCACGGTGCGCGCCACGATCGACGCCGAGTTCGCCGTGACGGGGCTGGCCGCCGCGGCCGACGCGAAGTTCGCGCGGGCGAAGCTCACGGCTGCGGGACTGACGTGCTTCGACACCGACAAGGACTTCACCGCGCGCCTGCACTCGACCCTCGGCATCGGGGCCGCCGGCGGCGGATCGAAGGCCATCGCGCTGCTCGCGCGCATCCAGGCGGGGCAGCAGATCACCACGGTCGACGCGCTCTACAAGGCGATGGTGCTCGAGGAGCCCGACACCCTGGCGAAGGCCGACGAGGTCGTCGCCCACTTCGACGAGCTCTCGGACACCCGCGAGCGCATGCTCACCGCGCGCCAGCAGGTGCGCGCCCTCACCCCGATCCGGCAGCACCGCGCGAACGTCGACGCCGCCCGCGCCCGCCTCGAGATGATCGCCGCCGTCGGCACGCCCGAGGACGACGCCTCGCCCGTCGCCCTGTGGCGCCACGCGCGCCGCCTCGAGCTGCTGCGCGCGGTCGAGGACGACGTGCGCGTGCGCTCGCGCGCCGCGGACGACAAGGTGGGCGACCTCGACGCCGCCCTTCGCGCCCGCAAGAGCGAGCTCGCCGGCGTGCGCGAGATGCTGTGGGCCTCGGGCGGGCAGCAGCTGCAGACGGCCCAGCGCGAGCAGGCCGCCGCCGCCGACCGCCTGGTCGCCGCGCGCGCGACCCGCGAGCGCCTCGACCGCGCCCTGCAGGTCCTCGGGGCGACCGTCGGATCGGCCGCCGACCTCGAGCGCCTCGCCGCCGCAGGCCGCGCCCGCCTGGCCGACAAGGATGCCCGCTACGCGACGTTCGCCGAGCGCGACCGGGCGCGTGATCTCGTGCGCGAGACCGAGCAGATCCTGCGCGACCTGCGCCTCGAGCGCGGCGCGCTCGCGGCCCGCCACGGCAACATCCCCGAGCGGCTGCACCAGGCGCGCGTCGCACTCGCCCTCGCGGCCGACATGGAGCCGTCCGAGCTGCCCTTCGTCGCCGAGCTCATCGAGGTGCAGACGGTGCACGAGCCCTGGCGGGACGCGTTCGGCCAGGCCCTCGGCGGCTTCGCGACCACGCTGCTGATCGACGCCGACCGGATCGGACGCTTCCGCGCCGCGATCGATCGCGTCCCGTCGCGCGAGCGCATCCGCTTCGAGGGCGTGCAGCTCGGCCTCTCGGTCGACGTGCGCCCGGACGCCGCGACCCTGCCCGGGCGCCTCGACTACGCCCACAGCCCGTTCGCCGACTGGCTGCGCTCGCGCCTGGTCGACCGCTTCTCGTTCGTCTGCGTCGAGAACGCGGCCGAGATGAGCGGCTACAGCAAGGCGCTCACCCGCTCGGGGCAGACCAGCGAGGGCCTGCGCGGCGCACACGGCGGCTCGTCCTCCGGCAGCGTGATCGGCTTCACCAACGCGCGCCGGATCGCCCACCTCGACGCGCAGATCGCCTCGGCCGAGCGCTCGCTGACCGCCGCGAACCAGGCGCTGCGGGCGGCCGACGACGCCTTCGCGCAGGACGACGAGCGCAAGGACGCCCACCGTCTTGTCACCGAGACGCCCTGGGATCACGTCGACACCGAGGCCATCGAGGCCGAGGTCGAGCGCTGGACCGCCCGCATCGACGAGCTCACCGCCGGCAACGCCGACCTCGGGCCGCTGCGCGAGCGCGCGGCCGAGCTCGACGACCTGGTCGACGACCTCGGGCAGCAGCTCGGCGCCGCCAAGACGGCCGCCGCCGCGCTGCACGAGGAGTGGGAGCGGATCACCGACCAGGTCGACATCTCGTCGCGCGCGCTCGAGGCCGCCGACGAGGACGACGAGTCCGGCGACCGCCGCGCCTACCTCGACGAGCTGCTCGCCGGCGACGAGGCCCCCGAGGCCGGCGTCGCCGACCCGCGGAAGGCGCTCGCCGCCTTCGACGCGGTCGCCGCGCGGGCCGCCGAGCGCCTGCGCCACGACACCGAGACCGCGCAGACCGCCATCGAGACCGGATCCGATGCGCTCACGAGCCTGTTCGAGGGGTTCCTGCGCCAGTGGCCGGATCCGAACCTCGGCACCGATCCGGACCGCTCC
Source organism: Microbacterium phosphatis (assembly GCF_049177115.1). Taxonomy (GTDB): domain Bacteria; phylum Actinomycetota; class Actinomycetes; order Actinomycetales; family Microbacteriaceae; genus Microbacterium; species Microbacterium phosphatis. The sequence goes on from NZ_CP185370.1 coordinate 84,886, forward strand.
TACGCCGAGTTCGACCAGATGCTCACCGCCCTGGAAGGCGACGGCCTGCACGAGCTCGAGGAGGAGTGGCGGCGCAGCCTGCTGCGCCTCTCGGGCGACGACCTCTCGGACCTCGAGTACGCGCTCCGTCGCGCGCGATCCGAGATCACGCAGCGCATCGATCCTGTTAACGCGATCCTCGCCGACCTGCCGTTCGCGGACGACGATCACCGCCTGCGCATCGACGCCGCACCCGTGCGCTCGGTGGCGCTGCAGTCGTTCCAGCGCGAGCTGAAGGATCTGCGGGAGCTGCTCTCGGGCCGCGCGACCGAGGCCGAGCGCGAGACTCGCTACGCCCGCATGGCGCGGCTGATCGACCGGATCCGCCGGGAGGCCCCCGACTTCCTGGAGCTCGTCGACGTGCGCCGGCACGTGCGCCTGTCGGCCGAGATGATCGACCTGGCGGGCCGCCACGTCGCGCTCTACGACCACATCGGCGAGAAGTCGGGCGGCGAGTCGCAGGAGCTGGTGGCGTTCATCGTCGGCGCGGCCCTGCGCTATCAGCTGGGGGACGCCGATGCCGCCCGCCCGCGCTACGCCCCCGTTCTGCTCGACGAGGCGCTCATCAAGGCAGACGCGCAGTTCTCGGGCCGCGCGGTCGGCGCCTGGCGGGGCCTCGGCTTCCAGCTCGTCATCGGCGCCCCGAACGACAAGGTCTCGGCCCTCGAGCCCCACGTCGACGCGTCGTACGTTGTGCTCAAGGACGGCACGGGCCGCTCGCGCGCGAAGGCCGTCGTCGGCGTCGGCTGAGCGGGGGTGCCCCACCCACTCGGTCGTTGAGCGACGAGCGCAGCGAGGAGTCGAAACGGCCCAAGCGCGGTACGGGTTCGGCCCGTTTCGACTCGCTCCGCTCGCTCAACGAGCGGTGGGGCCGACGCCGCCCGGGGCCGTAGGGGTTAGGAGGCGGAGTGGGCGCCCTCGGGGCCGTAGAGGTCGTCGAGCAGCGCCATGCCGCGCTCGGCCCAGGTGATCTCGGCGCGGGCGCGGTCGACGAGGCCCTCGTAGCCGAAGCGCTTGAAGGCCACGGTGCGGGCGTGGTCGTGGGGCTGGGTGACCGCCAGGCGGCGCTGCAGCATGGGGTTCTCCCGCGCGTCGATGCGGGCGAGCTCGGCCTCCCACTGCTCGACCTCGCCCCGCCAGTGCCGGATGTGCTCGGTCAGGAAGGCGCGGGCGTCCTCGGGGGTCGCGGCCTCGAGGTACGCGGCCTTGAGGTTCGCGGGTTCGCGGACGCGGGCATAGGGCAGCGGATCCTGCATCCACCGGGTGTACGCCTGCTCGCCCTCGGCGGTCAGGTGGTAGACGCGGCGGGTGCCGCGCTCGCCGCGGGGCTGGTCCTCGCCCACCACGAGGCCCTCGCCCTCCATCTTGCGCAGCTCGGGATAGATCTGGCTGTCGGGCGCGTGCCACAGATGGCCGACGGACACCTGGAACTGCTTCTGCAGGTCGTATCCCGACAGCGGGCCGACGCGCAGCAGCGAGATCAGTGCGTAACGCAGACTCATGGGTGCCGCATCCCTTCAGGTCGTCGAGACAATTGTGGCCGAAATGTTCCGGGCGAAATACCGCGAAGGGGCCGGACGACAGGCGTCCGGCCCCTCACGCAGCGCTCAGGCCGAATAGCCCGTGCGCCAGCCGCCCTGGTACTCCTGGCGGGCGACGTTCGAGTAGGGCACGGGGCTGACGACCACGCGCACCTCGAACTGCTCGTGCGGCTCGACGGAGGCCTTCGACGAGCCGCCGTCGGGCTCGCCCCAGACCACCTTCAGCTCGGTGCCCTCCGGCACGTCGGGGTCGACGGTGCCGAGCGAGAGGCCGCGCTTCTCGTTGGCGCTGTAGCCCGTGAACATCGAGAACCCGACGGTGGTGCCGTCGGCGTCGACGACCCGGTCGTAGTTGGCCGAGCCGTAGTTCGCCAGCGGCAGGTCGAAGAACTTGTACTGCGGGCCGTCGACGTCGAGCAGCGACGCCCACACCTTCGCCAGATCCTCGGCGTTCCACGCCAGCGTGACCTTCTTGCGCTGCGAGGAGGGATCCACCTTCTCGAGCGCGTCGCGCCCGATGAAGTCGTGGTCGAACTTCACGAACGATCCGTACCCCAGCTCCCACGGCGTGAGCTCGTAGTCGGCGATGTCGTCCGAGACGAACGAGCCGGCGAGCGTGCCGGTGGCCTCGTAGCTGTCGGCCGGCAGCCACTCGCGGTAGGCGCGCTCGGCCTCGCCGGAGTAGATGGCGGGCAGCGGCGAGGGGATCCAGCCCGACTCGAGGGTGTTCGAGGGGTAGGCGCGGGATCCGACCGGGACGAGCCCGAACTCGGCGCCGGCCTCGACGATGGCGTCGCGGATCTGCTTGTGGTCGGCGTAGGGGCCCCAGATCTCGAGACCCGGCGCGCCCGCCATGCCGTGACGGAGCGTCCGCACGGTCTTGCCGGCGATCGTCATGGTCGACATGTTGAAGAACTTCAGCTGCTCGAACGGGCCGCCGTTGAGCTTCTCGATGACCTCCCACGCGCGCGGGCCCTGGATCTGGAAGCGGTAGTACTTGCGCGTGACGGCGTCGCCGTAGGGGCGCGAGGGCGAGCGACGGTCGACCTCGATGTCGAGGTTCGCGTAGCCGCCGGTCTCGCCGTGGAACAGCAGCCAGTTCGCGGCCGGTGCGCGGCCGACGTAGACGTACTCGTCCTCGGCCTCGCGGAAGAGGATGCCGTCGCCGATCACGCCGCCCGTCGAGCTGGTGGGCACGTACTGCTTCGCCTTGTCGACGGGGAAGTTCGCGACCGAGTTGATGGCGGTGTCGCTGATGAGCTTGATGGCATCGGATCCGCGCAGGAACAGGTTGTCCATGTGGTGCGACTGGTCGTACAGGACGGCCGTTTCGCGCCAGGCGCGCTGCTCCTTGATCCAGTTCTGGAAGTCGGCGGGCACCACCGGGTAGATGTACGAGCCGATCTGCGAATTGCGCAGCAGGTCGACGGCCGATCCCTTGGCGTCGAGCACTTCCTGCAGGTTTTTGAATCCCACGATGAACCTCTCTGTTCTGGTTGGTATGACGGTGTCGGCTGCCGCGTCGCGGGGCGAGCGAGGAGCCGAGACGGGACGGATGGTGGCTAGAAGACGATGGTGTGGTTGCCGTTGCGGATGACCCGGTCGGCGGCGTGCCAGGCGACCGCACGCGAGAGCACCGAGCGCTCGACGTCGGCTCCGCGGCGCTGCAGATCCTCGGCCGAGTCGACGTGGGTGACGCGCACCACGTCCTGCTCGATGATCGGGCCCTCGTCGAGGTCGCTGGTGGCGTAGTGCGCGGTGGCGCCGATGAGCTTGACGCCGCGCTCCTTCGCCTTGCGGTACGGGTTGGCCCCGATGAAGGCGGGAAGGAACGAGTGGTGGATGTTGATCACCGGCACCCCGACGCGGTCGAGGAAGTCGGCCGAGAGGATCTGCATGTACCGCGCCAGCACCACGAAGTCGACGTTTCCGGCGAGCAGCTTCAGGATCTCGGCCTCGCTCTGGCTCTTGTCGGGCCCCGGCTGCGATTCGACGTGGAAGAACGGCACCCCGAACGAGCGCACGTCCTCGGCGGTGTCGGCGTGGTTGGCGATCACCATCGGGATCGTGACGGGCAGGTCGCCGCGGCGGTGCCGCCAGAGCAGGTCGAGCAGGCAGTGGTCGCTCTTGGAGGCCAGGATCGCCATGCGCTTCGGGACCGACTGGTCGCGGAGGGTCCATTCGAGGCCGAAGGGCTCGACGGTCGCGGCGATGTCGGCGCGCAGCTCGTCGAGCGCCGTGACGAGATCCGGTCGGTGGAACACGACCCGCTGGAAGAAGTCGCCGCCGGCGTGGTCGGAGGAGTACTGGTCGAGCGAGACGATGTTGCCGCGGTTGCGGGTGAGCATCGAGGCGATCGCGCCGACGATGCCGGGCTGGTCGGGGCCGTGGACGATGAGCACCGCGCGGTCGAGGAAGGCGGGGTCGTGCAGCGTCATGACGTCGCCTTCGCCTGGAAGTCGCGCGCCCAGTCGGCCGTGGCCTTCAGGCCGCCGAAGGCGTACATGTGCAGCTTCACGTCGCCGGAGCCGTCGCCAAGGCGCTCGGCCAGCTCGGTGACGAAGCGGTCGGGGCCGGCCGTGCCCAGCAGGTTGGTGAGCGAGAAGCCGTACTTCTTCACGATCATCGCGTTGGCCCCGACGCCGAAGCGGGTGGCGAAGGCGAGGAGGCGCTTGATGCCCGCGGGCCCCGGGGTGCCGATCCGGATCGTCGCGTCGATGTCGCGGCGCCGCACCTCGTCGATCCACTGGATGACCGGGTCGGTGTCGAACGAGAACTGCGTGAGGATGACGGATCCGAGCCCCTGGTCCGCCAGCGACGCCGTCTTCTTCTCGAGGTGGTCCCACAGCACGTCGGAGGGGATGTCGGGGTGGCCCTCGGGGTAGCCCGAGATGCTGACCTCGCGGACGCCGTACTTCTGCAGCACGCCGGAGCGGATCACGTCGTAGGCGCTGTCGTACGGGCCCTCGGGGGTGGCGGGGTCGCCGCCGACGGCGAAGACGTGCTCGGTGGCGCCGACCTGCTGCAGGCGGTCGAGGAACTCCTCGAGCTGCGCCTGGGACGCCAGGCGCCGGGCCGAGATGTGCGGGACGGGGATGAACCCGGCGTCCTTGACGGCCTTCGCGGCCGAGACGCGCATGTCGAGATCCTCGTTGCCGAGGAACGTGACGTTCACGCGCGTTCCGGGCGGGATCGCACCCGCCGCCTCGTGCAAAGCGGGCACGTCTTTGCCCGTCATCTCGAGCGAGTAGTCCGTGGCGAGACCGGCCTGAGGGTGCGGCACGATGAATCCTTCCCGGGTGGGTGCGCGACTCTGCGCACGGAAGGCACGTTACCTATGGCGATAGGGAATGTCCATAGGTGTTTTGAGAGATCCTCGCTCAGCGGTCGAGGACGAATCTCTCTCGGCCGACCAGGAGGCCGAGCAGCGCCTGGGTGACCAGCAGCAGCCCCGCGAAGACGAGTGGCACGATCCAGCCCCCGACGGCCGTGTGCAGCAGCCCGAAGACGATCGGCGGCAGGGCGGCGAAGGCGTAGCCGACCGACTGGCCCATGCCCGACAGGGCCGAGGCGGTCTGCGCGTCGCGCGCCCGCGACGCCATCAGGGTCAGCGACATCGCCAGCGATGCGCCGCTGGTGAGGCCCGTGAGCATGCCCCACCACAGGATCCCGCCGGGCGCCAGGATCAGGCCGGTCACCGCGATGAGGCCGAGGATCGGCAGCACGGCCGGCACCCAGCGCTCGAAGCGGCCCCGCAGGATCAGGGGCAGCGCCAGCGACGAGATGACGCCCGTGATCTGGAACATCATCGTGTCGACCCCGGACTGCGCCTCGCCGCGCCCGTACGAGATCGCCATCGGTGCGAGCCAGGTCAGCAGCACGTAGAACAGCGATGCCTGCACCCCGAAGTACGCCCCGACCTGCCACGCGACCCTGTCGCCCCACACGCTCGGCCCCGGCGCGCGGTGGCGGGTGATGGGCCCGTGCCCGACCCGCCGGTGATGGAGGGCCCACAGGATCACCGCGATCGGCAGCGTCGCGCACACGGCGATGAGGGCGACCCGCCACCCGGTCGATCCCGCGCCGGCCGCGTGCGAGATGGGGACGACCAGGCCGGACGCGATCGCGCCGCACCCCGCGAGCAGCGCCGTGTACACGCCGGTGACCAGGGGCACGCGGCTGCCGAACGACTGCTTGACCACGGCGGGCAGCAGCACGTTCACCGCGGCCAGGGCGGCGCCGATGACGGCCGTGCCGATCCAGAGGCCGGCGATCGGGCCCGGCAGCGACCGGATCACCGTGCCCGCCAGCAGCAGGACGAGCGCGACGGTCAGCACCCGGTTGATGCCCCAGCGCTGCGCGGCCGTGTGCGCCAGCGGCGAGCACAGCGCCCACGCCACCAGCGGCACCGAGGTCAGCGCGCTCAGGGTGGCGAGCTGCGCCCCCGTGTCGGCGGTGAGCTGCTCGAGGAGCGGCCCGATGCCGGTGATCGTGGCCCGCATGTTGACGGCGATCAGGCACAGTGTGAGCAGCAGGAACCCGAGATGGGCGGGGCGGTACGCGCGGTCGGTGCTCACAACGGGCGACTCTAACCCGTGGCGGGAGCGCCCGTTTCCGCGGGGGTGGGACTACCGCGCGCGCAGACCGTCGAGGGCGAGGCCGGTGATGCGCTCGCGCTGGGCGGCGTCGGTGAACGCGGCGCCGGCGACGCCGGAGATCAGGCGCACAACGTCCTCGATCGTCACGTCGTCGCGCATCTCGCCCGCTTCCTGCGCGCGGCGGACGAGCGGCTCGCCGGCGCCGTACATGGCCCCGCGGCAGGTGACGAGCGCGTCGGACTCGCTGTTGAGGCTCGAGATGAGCACCTTCTTGGTGCCGACGAAGGCGATGAAGTCCTCGACCCACTGCTCGATGGCGGGCCACGGCTCGCGGCTGGCGGCGTCGCCGGCGGCCCGGACGAGCTTCTCGACCTCGTTGACGTAGACGGCCTCGATCAGCGCGTTGCGCGTGGGGAAGTTGCGGTAGAGCGTTCCGATGCCGACCCCGGCCCGCCGGGCGATGTCCTCGAGCGAGGCCTCGGTTCCGTGCTCGGCGAAGGCGTCGCGCGCGGCGCCGAGGAGGGCGTCGAAGTTGCGACGGGCGTCCGAGCGCTGCGGGCGCTGGATGCCGGTCCACGCCGGCAGGGGCGCCTCGGCGGTGGTGTTCGACATGACCTCTCCGGGGGAAACGAAACGACGGCTTGCGAAACGGAGGCATCCTCCGGTAACTTAACCGGAGGGATCCTCCGAATGGAGCCTTCCTCCCATTTTAGCTCCGATGACTCGGTTCCACCACCCTTCGAACGGACGCCACATGCACTCCACCACGGCACCCCTCGGCGCCATCCGCCGCCTGGCGCGTCGCCGGGCCCAGCACCCCCGCCCCGTCACCCCTCGCCAGGCCCTCACCGCGCTCGGCGTCTCGATCGGCTCGTTCGCGAGCCTGCAGTCGCTGCTCGTCCCCGTCCTCCCGGTGATGCAGCGCGAGCTGCGCACCGACGCCGTCGGCGTCACCTGGGCCCTCACGACCTGGCTGATCGTCGCCGCCGTCGCCACGCCGCTCCTCGGCCGCGCCGGCGACCTCCACGGCAAGCGGCGCGTCTTCCTCGTCTCGCTCGCCGCCGTCGCCGCGGGCAGCATCGTCGCGGCGATCGCCCCCAACCTCGGCGTGCTGCTGCTCGGCCGGGCCATGCAGGGCCTCGGCGGCGCGATGTTCCCCCTCGCGTTCGGCCTTGTGCGCGACGTGCTCCCCGCCTCCCGCGTGGCGGGCGGCGTCGGGATCCTGTCGGCGCTGATCGCCGTCGGATCCGGCATCGGCACCGTCCTCGCCGGCCCGCTCGCCACCGTCATCGGCTGGCGCGGGCTGTTCATCCTTCCCCTCGCGGGCGTGACCATCGGCGCGATCCTCGTCCTGCGGGGCGTGCCGTCGGCCGAGCGCGCGATCGGCGGGCGCATCAACATCCCGTCGGCGCTGCTGCTGTCCGCCTGGCTCGTCGCCCTGCTGCTGCCGCTCAGCACCGGGTCGCAGTGGGGGTGGGGGTCACCGCTCGTGATCGGGCTGTTCGCGCTGGCCGCGATCCTCATCGCCGGATGGATCGTCGTCGAGCTGCGCTCGCGCGAGCCGCTCGTCGACCTGCGCATGATGCGCCTGCCGGGTGTGTGGAACGCCAACGTCGCCGCGATCCTCGTGGGCGCCGCGATGTTCGGGGTATGGGCGTTCTTCGCCCGCTTCGTCCAGGAGCCCGCCGCCACCGGCTACGGGTTCGGCGCCAGCGTCGGCACCGCCGGCCTCGTGATGCTGCCCATGCTCGTCCTGATGGCGATCGTCGGGTTCTTCACGGGCCCGATCACCCGGGTGGTGCCGCTGCGCACGCAGCTCGTGGCGGGGACGATCCTGATCGCGATCTCGACCGCGGGCATGGCGCTGCTGCACGGCGACCTCGGGCTGCTCACCGTCGAGGCGGCCGTGTTCGGCCTGGGGCTCGGCGTCTCGTACGCGGCGCTCACCAACCTCGTCATCGGCAGCGTGCAGGCGAGCCAGACCGGCGTGGCCGGCGGCATGAACGCCAACCTGCGCACGATCGGATCGGCCCTCGGCACCGCCCTGTCGACGGCGATCATCACGGGATCGGCGACCGCGCCCGGCGGCGAGCCCACCGAGCAGGGATACACGATCGGCTTCCTCGTGCTGGCCGCCCTCGCGGCGCTCGCCGCGGTGGTGGCGCTGATGTCGCGCCGCACCCGCGTCGCCGACGAGGTGATCGACGACGAGGTGCTCGCGGCGCCCGAGCGCGAGGCCGTGCTGGCCCGCTGAGCCGGGCGCGCGGTCGTCAGAAGACGATCGTGTGGTTCCCGTGACGCAGGACCCGGTCCTGCGCGTGCCAGAGCACGGCGCGCGAGAGCACCGCGCGCTCGACGTCGGCGCCGCGGCGGCGCAGCTCGGGCACCGAGTCGGCGTGCGTGACGCGGACAACGTCCTGCTCGATGATCGGCCCCTCGTCCAGATCCTGCGTGACGTAGTGGGCCGTGGCGCCGATCAGCTTCACGCCGCGGTCCTTGGCCTTCTGGTACGGGTTGGCGCCGATGAAGGCCGGCAGGAACGAGTGGTGGATGTTGATCACGGGCACGCCGACCTTCTCGAGGAAGTCCTGCGACAGGATCTGCATGTACCGGGCGAGGACCACGAAGTCGACCTTCGCCTCGGCGAGGTGCGCGAGGATCGCCGCCTCGGACTCGCTCTTGTCCGGGCCCTTCTGCGACGGCACGTGCACAAACGGTACGCCGAAGGAGGTCACGTCCTCGGCGGTCGTGGTGTGGTTCGAGAGCACCATCGGGATCTCGACCGGCAGCGCCCCGCGGCGGTGGCGCCACAGCAGGTCGAGCAGGCAGTGGTCGTCGGTCGTGGCCAGGATCGCCATGCGCTTGGGGATCGAGATGTCGCGCAGCACCCAGGACATCTCGAACGGGGCGAGCGTCCGGTCGACGTCGGCGCGGATGTCGTCCAGCTGCACCGCCAGCCCCTCGCGGTGGAACACCACGCGCTGGAAGAAGTCGCCGCCCACGGGGTCGGTCGAGTGCTGGTCCAGGGAGACGATGTTGCCGCCGTGACGGGCCACGAGGGCGGTCACCGCGGCGACGAGCCCCTGCTGGTCCGGACCCGAGACGATGAGGCAGGCGTGGTCGGTGAAAGCGTCGATCGGCACGGGTCGATCGTAGCCGGGAGACTCCGGGTGAGCGGGCCTGCAGGGGGTCGGCCCTCCCGGCAGGCGAGATATCAGCTTGCGTCCAATGACGCGTCCGTCAACCCCCTCTGTGGCGGGGGAGCGGATGGTTACGGTTGCCCCATGTCGACCACGATCACTGAACTTCAGGACATCGCGCCGACCACCGTCGATGCCGACGGGATGCTCGCGCGCACCATGCGGATCCTGGGCTGCTTCACGGCCGATGAGCCGGAGCTGTCCGCGTCCCGCCTCGGAGCGCTGACCGGCTTGTCGTCATCGACGCTCCACCGCATCCTGGCGCAGATGCTGGAGCTCGGCCTGCTCGCACGCACGCCGGGTCGGCGGTACGCGGTCGGGGCCCGGCTCTGGGAGCTCGGCGAGCTGTCGCCGCTCGCCCTGCGCCTGCGCGAGACGGCGCTGCCCTACATGTCGCGGCTGTACGAGGCGACGGGCGAGAACGTGCACCTGGCGGTGCTCGACGCGCCGCTGCCGGAGCACGCCACGGCGCTGTTCGTGGGGCGTCTCACCGGCCGCTCGTCGATCCCGACCCTCAGTCGCATGGGCGGCCGTCAGCCGCTGCACACCACGGGCGTCGGCAAGGCGCTGCTCGCCACGCAGGCACCGGAGTGGATCGATCGCTTCCTCTCCAAGCGCCTCGAGCGCGAGACCATGCACTCGATCACCGAACCCGACGCGGTGCGGGCCGAGATCGATCGTGCCCGCGCTCGCGGCTACGCGACCACGCGCGAGGAGATGACCCTCGGCAACATCTCGGTGGCCGCGCCTGTGGGCTCGGTCGCCGGGCTGCCGCCGACCGCGCTGGGGGTGGTGACCCGCATCGACGGCGCCGACACCCGCCGCCTCGGGGCGCTGGTCATGCAGACCGCGGCCGACCTCGGCAGGGCGCTGCGCGTGGCCTGATCCGCGCCGGTCGACATCCCGTTAAACGGGAGCAAGCCGCCCATCTCTCTCATTCAGTGAGAGAAACGGGCGGTTTTCCCGTTTCCCGGTGCGACATTTGGGGCACTCGAGACGCCCGTCGAAGGAGACCCATGTCCGACACCGCTCCGCAGGCGGCTGCCCCGGAATCGCTGCTGCGCTCGGCAGACTTCCCGCCGCAGTCGCAGATCACGCAGGAGATCATCGACCGCCACGCGCAGGCGCGCGAGCAGATCGCCGCCGGCGAGACGCCCGGCCGCTCGCTGCGCGACTTCGCGCCTTACCGATCGAGCCTGCTGCGCCACCCCACCAAGAACCCGCGCCTCGTCGACCCCGAGACCATCGAGCTGCACTCGCCGGCCTTCGGTCAGCGCGACGTCGCCGCCATCGAGTCGGACCTGACGCTGCAGCACACCGGCGAGCCGCAGGGCGAGCGCATGACGGTCACGGGCCGCCTGCTCGACAGCTGGGGCCGCCCCATCCGCAACCAGCTCATCGAGGTGTGGCAGGCCAACGCCGCCGGGCGCTACATCCACCAGCGTGACCAGCACCCGGCCCCCCTCGACCCGAACTTCACGGGCGCGGGCCGCATGATCACGAACGACGCCGGCGAGTACCACTTCACAACGATCAAGCCGGGGCCCTATCCCTGGAAGAACCACATCAACGCGTGGCGGCCCGCCCACATTCACTTCTCGGTGTTCGGCACCGGGTTCACGCAGCGGATCATCACGCAGATGTACTTCCCGGGCGACCCGCTGTTCGCGCTCGACCCGATCTACAACACCATCCACGACCAGAAGGATCGCGACCGCCTGATCGCCACGTACGACCACGACCTCACGGTGCCCGAGTTCTCGATGGGCTACCGCTGGGACATCGTCGTCGACGGCCCCGACGCCACCTGGTTCGAGCCCGAGGAGGGCGAGCACTGATGACCGCTTCCGCACCCGCCTCCTGGGGCGAGCCCACCCACGTCCCCACCGGCGGCCAGACCGTCGGCCCGTTCTTCCGCTTCGGCGTCGAGTTCGAGCGCATGAACGAGGTCGCCTTCCCGCACAGCCCCGGCGCCATCGTCCTGACCGGCACGGTCTACGACGGCGAGGGGGCGCCGATCCCCGACGCGATCATCGAGATCTTCGGTGCCGACACGGACGGATCCGTCCCCGACGCCCGCGGCTCGCTGCGCCGCGACGGCTTCACCTTCACCGGCTTCGGCCGCACGATGACCGAGGACGACGGCCGCTACCACTTCTGGACGCGCAACCCCGGTCCGACCCCGGGCCCCGACGGACGGCCTCGCGCGCCGTTCATCGCCGCGGTCGTCTTCGCCCGCGGCCTGCCCGACAAGCTGCACACCCGCATCTACCTGCCCGAGGACGACGAGCTGCGCGCATCCGACCCGTTCCTGCAGGGTCTGACCGACGCAGAGCGCGCGTCGGTCACGGCGGAGCGCACGGCCGACGGGTACCTTCGGCACGACATCCATCTGCAGGGTGAGAGGGAGACAGCCTTCATTGCTTTCCGATAGGGACGCATCGCGTTCTGATGTGTCCGACGGTCACGACGCCGGCCTGCTCTCGCCGGCGACCGCCGGGCACGAGGGGCCGGTCGGCGATTCGGCGGTGCTCGCCGCGCTCGTCACCGCCGAGATCGCGCTGATCGAGGCGTACGGCGCCGTCGGCGGCCTCGACCATGTGAAGGACCGCGCCGGCGTGCTCGCCGAGGCCACCGCGCTGCGCGGGCTGATCGCGCGGCCGGCGGCGGGTGCGGACGGCGACACCGGCGGCCTCGACGCCCGCAGGCTGGCGCTCTCGGCGGTCGCCGGCGGCAACCCCGTGATCCCCCTCGTGGGCGAGCTCAAGCGCGGCGCGGGCGTGCTCGTCCGGCCGTGGGTGCATCGCGGCGCGACGAGCCAGGACATCCTCGACACCGCGCTGATGATCGTCGCCAAGGACGCCGCCGGCCACGTGCTGGCGGGCCTCGACCACACCATCGACGATCTCGAGCGCTTCGCCCGCGAGCACCGCGACCAGGTCGCCGCCGCCCGCACGCTCACGCAGCACGCGGTGCCGACCACCACCGGCCTGCGCGCGGCGAACTGGGTGCGCGGCATCCGGCGCGCGCGTGGCCGCCTCGCCGCCGCCCGCGACGCGCTGCCCGCCCAGCTCGGGGGCGCCGGCGGCACGCTCGCCTCGTTCGTCGAGATCCTGGGCCCCGACCGCGCGGCGAAGCTCCCCGGGGCGTTCGCCGACCTCGCGGGGCTCGCGGCCCCCGACGCCCCGTGGCACACTGCGCGCTGGCCGGTCACCGAGCTGGGCGACGCCCTCGTGCAGACCCTCGACGCGCTGGGCGTCGTCGCGGGCGACGTGACCACCCTCTCGCGCACCGAGATCGGCGAGCTCGCCGAGGGGACGGGCGGCGGGTCGTCGGCGATGCCGCAGAAGCAGAACCCCGCCCGCTCGGTGCTCATCCGCTCGGCCGCGATCCGGGCCCCGCACCTCGGCGCGACCCTGCACACCGCCGCCGCGCTCGCCGTCGACGAGCGCCCGGACGGCGCCTGGCACGCCGAGTGGCCCACGCTGCGCGAGCTGCTGCTGCTCGCGCTCGGCGCGGCCGCCCACGCCGCCGACCTGTCGGCCGGCCTGCGCGCCGACGCCACCGCGGTCGCCGTGAACCTCACCGCCACGCGCGGGCTCATCATCTCCGAGCGCCTGTCGATCGTGCTCGGCCCGCTCATCGGGGCCGAGGCCGTCACCGAGATCGTGCGGCAGGCGAGCCTCGGCAGCGACCTCGCCCTGCTGGTGCACAACGCGCTGGACGCGGCGAACACCGCCGTCCCCGAGGGGCTCGACGAGCTGCTCGACCCCGCCCGGTACACCGGCCTTGCCCGCTACCTCGTCGACGGCGACCTCGGCGCCGGGCCCTACGGGCTGGGCACGGGCGCGATCCACGTCGTCGACCCCACCGCGCCCGTCGCCCCCGAGGCGCCCGGACCGTACGATCCGTTCGACGACGGATCGCAGCTGCCGCCCCCGCCGTCACGCCGCGGTTTCGATCCGTTCGCGGATCCGTTCTCATCCTGATCCGGAGATCCTCCATGACTCAGCCGCCTGTCGCGTTCACGCCGCCGATCGGAGTCGATGGCGCGCCCCTGCTGGTGCTCGGGCCGTCGCTCGGCACGTCGACGATCCTCTGGGAGGACGTGGTGCCCGCCCTGGCGGCGCACTACCGCGTGACCGCCTGGGACCTGCCCGGTCACGGCGGCGCGAAGCCCGCGACCGAGCCCTTCACGGTCGGCGAGGTCGCCGACGCGGTCGCCGCGGGGATCGGCGAGTTCGACGGCCCGGCGCTGTACGCCGGCGTCTCGTTCGGCGGCGCCGTCGGCCTCGAGCTGCTGCTGCGGCACCCCGGCCTCGTGTCGGGCGCGGCGACCGTGTGCTCGTCGCCGCGGTTCGGGGATCCGGCGAACTGGACCGATCGGGCGGCTCAGGTGCGCACGCAGGGCACCGGATCGCTGATCGTCGGGGCCGCGCAGCGCTGGTTCGCCCCCGGATCGATCGAGCGGCGCCCCGTGCTCGCCGGGCGCCTGCTGCACAGCCTGCGCGACGCCGACGACGCCAGCTACGCGCTGTGCTGCGAGGCGCTCGCCCAGTACGACGTGACCGCGCGCCTCGGCGAGATCGAGGTGCCGGTGCTCGCGGTGTTCGGCGAGCACGACGAGGTGTCGCCCGAGGCGCACGCGTCGACGATCGCCGCGGGCGTGCGCGACGGGCGCACCGCGCGCATCGACGGCGCCTCGCACCTCGCACCCGCCGAGTTCCCGGACGAGGTCGCCCGCGCCCTCCTCGACTTCTTCGGAGGTGCACGATGAGCCTGTCCGACGCCGAGCGCTACGAGCAGGGCATGGCGGTGCGCCGCGAGGTGCTCTCGGCCGAGCACGTCGACCGCGCCACCGCGAACGCGACCGAGCTGTCGGCCGACTGGCAGGACTTCATCACCCGCGTCGCCTGGGGCGATGTCTGGTCGCGCCCCGGCCTCGACCGGCGCTCCCGCTCGATCGCGGTGCTCTCGTCGCTCATCGCGCACGGGCACCACGAGGAGCTCGCGATGCACTTCCGGGCGGCGATCCGCAACGGTCTCACGCTCGACGAGATCCGCGAGGTGATCCTCCAGTCGGCGATCTACTCGGGCGTCCCCGCCGCCAACACCGCCTTCCGCATCGCGAACGAGGTCTTCAGCCCGCCCGCTGAGTGACCGGGCGCCGCGCCGCGGGCGCGGCCGCGGGCAGCTCCGCCGCGCGGATCAGGCGCCGCAGCGGCGCCAGGCGCGTCGCGAGCAGGTACACCGCGGCGCCGAGCGCGGCCCCGACGGTGTTGGCGATGAGGTCGTCGATGTCGGCGATGCGGCCCGAGAACACGGTCATCCGCATCGCGAACTGCACGGTCTCGATCCCGAGGCTGACGAGCGCGCCCACGGCCGTGATCCGCCAGAATCCGCGGATCCGCGTCACCAGCGGCAGCAGCACGCCGAGGGGCACGAACAGCAGCACGTTCAGCAGCGCGCCCGAGGGGTCGTCGGCCGCGGACGCGAACGGCACGAGCTGCAGATAGATCGTCCACGGCGACAGCCGCTCGCGGGCCTCGCCCGTCAGGATCGTCACCGGCAGCAGCACCTTGTTCACCGCGGCCGCGGCGTACACCGCCGCCGCGAGCCCGACCACCACGCGCAGCGGCGTCGCGCGGCCCCGCAGCCTCACGAGCGCCCAGATCACCAGCCCGGCGAGGATCGGCGCGAGGAGGGCGGGCGTCGGCAGCTCGTAGTCGAGGGAGGGCATGATCCTGCCACGCTACGTGCGCCCCACCCCCCGCCGGATCCACCCTGAGGATGACATGCGGCGCGGTGCCGCTCGCGCGGGGTGGAGCCCCCGGGAGTCTGGGCCGTTTCGACTCCTCGCTGCGCTCGTCGCTCAACGAGCGGGTGGGTGGGTGCGCGCGGCACCGGCGCGACCCCGGGGCGGGCGCCCCCGGCCCCCGGCTGGGGGTCAGCGCAGCGCGACCAGGGGGTCGGAGGGGCGGCGGTCGTCGGCGCGGTGCGAGACGAGCAGCACGATGCGGTCGGCGGTGGCGCGGCGCAGATCCCGCATCATCGCCGCGGCCGTAGGGGCGTCGAGGTGGGCGGTGGGCTCGTCGAGCAGGATCACCTCGGCGTGCGTCAGCAGGGCGCGGGCGACCGCGAGGCGCTGGCGCTCGCCGCCCGAGAGCGCGGAGCCGCCCGCGCCGCCCCGGGTGTCGAGCCCGTGCGGCAGGGTGCGCAGCAGGGGGCCGAGGCCCACGCGCTCGAGCACGGCGGCCATCTCCGGCTCGGTCGCGCCGGGGCGAGCGAGCAGCAGGTTGCCGCGCAGGGTCGAGTCGAAGACGTACGCGTCCTGCGGGCACCAGGCCACGCGCTCGCGCCAGGCGGCCGCGTCGAGCTCGGCCAGCGGGGCGCCGTCGACGCGCACCGATCCGGCGGCCGCGGGCAGCGCGCCCATCACGATCGACAGCAGGGTCGACTTGCCCGAACCGCTCGGCCCGGCCACCACCAGCCAGTCGCCGGTGCGTGCGGTGCCGGTGATGCCCTCGAAGACCGGGGTCGATCCGTATCGCGCCGCCAGATCGTCGAGCCGCAGCTCCCGGATCGGGGACGCCGGCACAAGCGATCCGCGCGCGGCCGAGGGCATCTCGTCCTCGAGCGGGGCGATCCGCGCCCGCACCTCGCTCAGGGCGGGAAGGCGGTGCGCGGCGGCGACCACATCGGCGAGGGGCTCGAGCGTCGCCAGAGCGAGCAGCGCGATCACGCAGGCGAGCTCGGCCGGGGACCCCACGGCCAGCGGAGCCACCGAGACCGCGAGGGCCGTCGTCGCGAGGATCACCACGGCGGTGCCGAGGCCGGAGCCCCAGGCGGCACGGCGCTCGGCCTGCTCGGCCCGCTGCTCGGCCTCCGCCAGCGTGGCGAGCGCCCGGTCGGCGACGCCGTTGGCACGGAGGTCGGGGGCGGCAGCGCTGAGCGCCGCCGTCGTGCGCACGATCGCCGAGCGCTCGGAGATGCGCGTGCGCTGTGCGCCGCGCGCGCCGGCGATGCTCACCCATGCCGCCAGGGCGGTCGCGACCGCGAGGGTGGCGCCGACCGGCAGGGCGAGCGACGGCACCACCAGGGCCGTGGTGACCGTGACGCCCGCGATCGAGAGCACCCCCACCACAAGCGGCGGGATGATCCGCGGCAGCAGGTCGCGCAGCTCGTCGGCCAGGATCACGAGGTAGTCGACGGGCGATCCGCCCTCGAGCAGGCGGCGCGATCCCGCCCCGCGTGAGGCGATCGACCGCCACAGCCGCAGGCGCAGCGCGTCGACCATGCGGAAGGCGGCCTCGTGGGTGAACAGCCGCTCGGCATAGCGCGCGAGCGACCGCGCGATGCCGAAGAACCGCACCCCGACGATGGCCACCAGGAGGTACATGATGTACTCCTCGACGCTCGCCCGCACGATGAGCCAGCCGGACACGGCGCTGAGCGACAGCCCCAGAGCGACGGCGAGGAACGCGAGCAGCGTGCCCACGATCCACGGGCGCGTCGGCGACGGGGTCGGGCCCGGTTCGGTCGCCGTGGGGCCTGTGCCGACCCGCGCGTCACTGCCGCGCTCCCGGCGTGCGGCGCGGGTCTGCGGCGCGTCGTCGGTGGCCCGCTCGGCGCCCGCGCGCGGGGCGTCGACCGCAACCGACGCCGTCGCGAGGGCGCGCGTCTCGGGCTCGTGGGTCGCAAGCACCACCGTGCAGCGTGCGGCCCTGGCCAGGATCGCGGCGCGCACCCGCTCGGCGGAGGCGGGGTCGAGGTGGGCGGTCGGCTCGTCGAGCAGCAGCAGCGTCGCGCCCTGGTCGACGCGGGCGAGGGCGCGGGCGACGGCCAGGCGCCGCAGCTCACCGGGGCTCAGCTCGGCGATGCGGGCGTCGGCGACGTGCGCCATGCCCAGCTCGGCGAGCGCCGCGACATCCGCGCCGTAGAGGGCGAGCTCGTCGCGCGGGGTCTCCGCGAAGCCGCGCGGGGCCTGCGGCGCGTAGGCCGAGCGGCCCGGATCGATCCCGGTGACGGATCCCGTGACCGTCGCGTCGCCGGGGAGGATGCCGGCGAGAGCCGCGAGGAGGGTCGACTTCCCCGCCCCGGAGGGCCCGGTCACCGCGGTGATGCCGGTGAGTGTGGCCGTGACCGGCGGCAGGGCGGCGCGATCGGGGTAGGCGACCGAGAGCGCGTCGAGGGTCACGGCCGGGGCGCCGGGACGGGCGGCGGGCGCCTCGGCCCCGGGCGCGCGCTCATCGTCCGCCGGAACCGACGCCCGCAGCTCCCGCACGCGCTGCAGCGCCGACAGGCCGTTCTGCGAGGCGTGGAACGCCGTGCCCACATCGCGCAGCACGGCGAAGCACTCGGGCGCGAGCACCAGCACCAGCAGGGCGGCCTCGAGCTCGACGCCGCCCTGCATCAGGCGCAGGCCGAGGAACACCGCCACGAGGGCGACCGAGATGGTGGCGATCAGCTCGAGCACCAGCGCCGAGACGAAGGCCCAGCGCAGGGTCTCCTGCGTGCGGGTGCGATAGGCGCGCTGGATGCCGTCGAGCGCGCGCGACTGCTCGGCCACGCGCCCGAGGCCGACCAGCACGGGAAGGCCGCGCGCCAGCTCGGTCAGGTGATCGGCCAGGCGCGACAGGGCCCGCAGGGCGTCGTCGGTGCGGGCCTGCGTGTGCCGCCCGATCAGGGCCATGAAGAACGGGATGAGCGGCACCGTCAGCACCACGACGACGGCGCTGAACCAGTCGGCGCCCAGGATGCGCAGCCCCACGATCACGGGCACCACGACCGCGGCCACCATCGCGGGGAGGCTCCGCACGTAGTAGTCGTCGAGCTCGTCGAGGCCGTCGGTGGCGAGCACCGCGACGCCGCCCTCCGAGCCGCGCCCCGCGGCGATCACGCGCCAGAGGTCGCGGCGCAGCGTGCCCTTCACCGCGATCGCGATGCGCCGCGCGACGACATCGCTCGCCCACGCGGCGCCGGAGCGCAGGATCGCGCCGGAGAGGCCCAGGATCAGGATCGCCCGCGCATCGAGATCACCGCGCTGCAGGCCGGCGATGCCGGCGGCGATCGCCCCCGCCACGAGCACAAGCCCGAGGGCGCGCACTGCCGCGAGGAGCCCGAGGGCGAGCACGGCGGCCGGCTTCACCGGGCCGAGCTCGGGCCGCGTGGTGGGGCGCTTCGGCCGGGCGGCCTCCTGGACCCACGGGTCGTTGGACCGTTTCGACTCGCTGCGCTCGCTCAACGAGCGAAGGCGGTGCTCGCCCGCCGGACGAGGGGGGTGTTCGCCCGTGCCGGAGGGGTGCGCGCCCGTGCCCGGGAGCGGGGGGCGGGTGCTGCTCACTTGGCGCGCAGGACCGCGGGGAGGAAGCCGTGCGCCTTCGGGATCGCCCCGGGGGTGACGCGCTTGCGGAAGATCCAGTACGACCAGGCCTGGTAGCCGATGATCAGCGGCAGGAAGACGCCCGCGACCACGGTCATCACGGTCAGCGTGTACGGGCTGTTCGCCGCGTTCCAGACGGTGAGGCCGTTCGCCGGGTCCAGCGTCGAGGGCAGCACGTACGGGAACATCCCGGCGAAGATCGAGCCGGCCCCGAACAGCATGAACGAGGCGTAGCCGACGAACGCGCGGCCCTCGCGGCGGGCGCGCGCGCCGATCCATCCGAACACCGCGCCGAGCACGGCGAGCACCACCAGCGCCCACGAGAACCACGTGCCGCCGTGCTGGAACTGCACCCACAGCGCCCAGACCGCGGCGGGCACGAGACCCACAGGCCCCCAGGTCGCGGCGTACCGTCCCGCGCGCTCGCGCACAGGGCCCTCGCTCTTGAGCGCGAGGAAGGTGGCGCCGTGCGTGAGCGCGAAGCCCACCAGGGCCAGCCCGCCGACCATCGCCGGCAGCGTCACCCAGGCGAACGGCCCGCCCACGCGGTCGCCGTACTCGTCCAGCGGCAGGCCGGTCGACGTGATCGCCAGGGCGGCGCCGACGCAGAACGAGACCACGAGCGAGCCGAGGCCGAGCGTCCACGTCCAGAACTCGGCCCATCGCGGATCGGTCATCTTGCCGCGGTACTCGATGCTCACCGCGCGCAGGATCAGGCCCACCAGCGCGATGGTGAGGGCGATGTAGAGCCCCGAGAACAGCGAGGCGTACCAGGCGGGGAACGCCGCGAACAGGGCGGCGCCGGCCGTGATCAGCCACACCTCGTTGCCGTCCCACACGGGGCCGATGGTGTTGAGCATCACGCGGCGCTCGCGGTCGTCCTTCGTGGAGAAGATCATGTGCATGCCGACGCCGAGGTCGAAGCCCTCGAGCAGCAGGAAGCCGATCCAGAGGACGCCGATCGCGACGAACCAGACGACGGGGAGAGTGTCCATGTCAGTGTCCTTCCCGGATCAGTACGCGAACGCGAGGACGTCGGAGTCGGAGGAGGGGCGATCCGGATCGTCGTCGCGATCCGGATCGTCGGGCCCGCGGTCGGTGCGCTCGATGCCGTGCTCCATGTCGGGCATGGCCGCGGCGACCCCGCCGCGGGCGTACTTGAACATCAGGATCAGCAGCACGACCATCAGCGCGCCGTAGACCAGCGTCAGCGAGATGACCGAGAACAGCAGCTCGCCGACGGTCGCCGTGGGGGAGACGGCGGCCGCGGTGAACATGTAGACCGCGTCGTTGCCCCAGTACGCGGGGTTCGGCGCGACGACGAAGGGCTGGCGGCCCATCTCGGTGAAGATCCACCCGGCGATGTTGGCCGCGAACGGGGCGGTGATGCCGACGAGCGCGAGCCGGGCGATGAACTTCGACGACGGGACGGTGCCCTTGCGGGTCAGCCACAGCGCGATGACGGCGGCGCCCGCGGGGATCGCCCCGAGGCCGATCATCAGGCGGAAGCCCCAGTAGGTGACCCACATGACCGGCACGTACTGGATCTCGGCGCCCGCGCGGTCGCCCAGGCGCGGGTCGTCGGGCAGGTTCTGGCCGAAGTTCTCGATGTACTGCGGCTCGAGGTCCTTGATGCCGGGCATCTCGGCGCCGAAGTCGCCGGTGGCCAGGAACCCGAGCAGGCCGTGCACCTCGATGATGGGCGTGACCTCGCTGCAGTCGCGGGCGCCCGGGTCGCCGATCGACAGGATCGAGAACGAGCTGCCCGAGGTGCAGGCGGCCTCCGCGGCGGCCATCTTCATGGGCTGCTGCTCGTACATGAGCTTCGCCTGCCAGTCGCCGGTGAGCGCCACGGCCCCGAAGCCCACGATCGCGACGACCGCGCCGATCCGGAGCGAGCGCAGCCAGACCCCGTGGTCGAGCTTGTCGCGGCCCGCGATGTGCGCGTTCTGCCCGACGACGACGCGGCCCTCGGAGTCGACGCCGTCGATGCCGTCGTGGCGGCGGCGCCACAGGTGGTGCCACGAGATCCCGAGCAGGAACATGCCGCCCACCATCAGCGCTCCCGCGATGGTGTGCGAGAAGGCCGCCTGGGCGGTGTTGTTGCCGAGCACGGCCCAGATGTCGGTCATCACGGGGCGGCCGTCGGGGCCCAGCTCGACGCCGACCGGGTGCTGCATCCACGAGTTCGCGGCGATGATGAAGAACGCCGACAGCCAGGATCCGACCACCGCCAGCCACAGCGCCGCGAGGTGGACGCCCTTGCGCAGGCGACCCCAGCCGAAGATCCAGACGCCGAGGAAGGTCGACTCGGCGAAGAAGGCGAGCAGGCCCTCGAGCGCGAGCGGGGCGCCGAAGACGTCGCCGACGAAGCGCGAGTAGTCGCTCCAGGCCATGCCGAACTGGAACTCCTGCACGAGGCCGGTGGCCACGCCCAGGATGAAGTTGATCAGGTAGAGCTTTCCCCAGAACTTCGTCATGCGGAGGTACCGCTCGTCGCCGGTGCGGACCCAGGCGGTCTGCATCAGGGCGACGCCGGCGCCGAGGCCGAGCGTGAGGGGGACGAGAAGGAAGTGGTAGACGGTGGTGATGCCGAACTGCCAGCGGGCGATGTCGAGCGGATCCATGGGAGCCTCCCTGTCGCGAGGCACGTGGGGACGGACGCCTCGACCTGATGCCGAAGGTACTCCGGCGATGCGATTCTACGGAGCGTAGAAATAGTTCTACGGGGCCTAGAAGAATTTCGCCTCGATGTCGAAGTAGTTCTACGGCTGAGCGAACTCGGACTACCCTGGAGTCCAGTGAACTGCGCACCAAGGGGGCGATATGGGCAGTCTGGGTGAGCTCGAACGCTCCGTGATGGACGTGCTGTGGGATGCCGACTCGGCGGTCACCGCGTACGACGTGCAGGAGCACCTCGAGCGCGAGCAGGGCCGCCAGCTGGCGGCGACCACGCTGCTGACCGTGCTGTCGCGGCTGCAGAAGAAGGGCTTCGTGGCCTCCGACCGGTCGGCACGGCCGCATCGCTACCGCGCCATCGCCAGCCGCGTCGACCACGTCGCCGAGCTGATGCACGAGGTCCTCGGCGTCGCGGGCGACCGGACCGCGGTGCTCGCGCGCTTCGTCGGCGGGGTCTCGGCCGAGGACGCCGAGGTGCTGCGCCGCCTCCTCGCGGGCGCCGCCTGACCCCATGACGGCCGGTCCCGGCAGGTGGCCGCTGCAGGGCGGCGATGCGATCCCGACGGCCTTCGGGTCCGACGGGATCCTTCTTATGGCCCTGGGTGCCGCCGCGCTCGCGATCCTGCTCGCCTGGCCCGTGCCGATCCTGCTGTCGCGCGCCGCGTGGCCGGCTCGCCTGCCGGGGTGGGCCCTGGTGCTGTGGCAGCTCATCGCCGTCGCGGGCGGGCTGTCGATGATCGCCGCGCTGCTGCTGCTCGGCGCGGCGCTGTTCCCCGCGCAGGAGTGGATCGCGATCGTGCTCGCCGGCGCGCTCGCCGCCTACCTGCTGGTGCATCTCGCCATCACGATCGTGCAGTTCGAGCGGCAGCGGCGCCGGCACCTCGAGTTGCTGCTGCTGCTGTCGTCGCCCCACCCGACCCAGGCCCGCACGCGTGTGCTGGATGACGCGGCCCCCGTCGCGTACTGCCTGCCGCGCGGCGTGGGATCCGTCACGGTGCTCTCGCAGGGCCTGCTCGACGAGCTGCACCCCGACGAGCTCGACGCGGTCATCGCGCACGAGCGCGCGCACGTCGAGCAGCGGCACGAGGTGCTGCTGGTGGCCTTCAAGGCGTGGCGCGAGGCGCTTCCGTGGTTCCCGATCGCCCAGCGCGCCGAGAGCGAGGTGGCCGCGCTCGTCGAGATGCGCGCCGACGACAGCGCCCGGCGCTTCCTCGCACACGGGGGCGTCGACGCCGATCCGGTGCTCGCCCGCGCGATCCTGCGCGTCGTCGGCCCGGCGGGGCCGGCAGAGCACGCCTCATCGCGCCGCGACCGGCACCGGGACAGATTCCTCCGCCTCGGCCGGTGAGGCCGGGCCGGGGGCGCGCGGTGCGCGCGATCCCGGTCAGGCCGCGGGGGTGGCGGGGGTCACGACGAGCGCGGCGCGCAGGGCCGTGACGGCGGCGCCGCGGGCCCAGTCGAGGAAGGTGTGCCCGCGCACCACGAGGCGGCAGTTGCCGGCGGCGCCGAACGCATGGGCCGAGAACTCGTCGCGGATGCGGCGCTCGTAGAGGTCGTAGTCGGTGACGCCCTCGCCGGCGATCACAACCACCTCCGGGCCGATCAGGTTCACAGTGGCGGCGAGCGCCGCGCCGATCGCGGTGCCGGCGCGCTCGAAGGCGGTGACGGCGCCGTCGTCGCCCTCGTGCGCGAGGCGGACGACGTCCTCCAGCGTGAGCGAGGGGTCGGCGTGGTCGGTCTGCACGGCCTCGAGGATCGCGCGCGACGACGCGACCGCCTCGACGCAGCCCCGGCGGCCGCAGACGCACAGGGCGTCGGGGCGGGCGAGGGGCAGGTGGCCGATCTCGCCGGCGACCCCGTGCGATCCGCTCACGACGTCGCGATTGACGTAGATCCCGCAGCCGATGCCCGCGCCGATGGTGATGATCGCGAAGCTCTCGGCCTCGGTGCCCTCGCCGAACCACTGCTCGGCCTTCGCCAGCGCGAGCACGTCGTTCTCGACGATCACGGGCAGCTCGAGCCGCGCCTCGACCTCGGCGCCCAGGGGCACCTGCGCCCAGCCGAGCAGGGGCGAGTCGCGCACCACCCCGGTGTCGCTGTCGATGTCGCCCGAGACGGCCACGCCCACGCCGGCCAGGGCCGAGGCGTCGTCGCCGAGCTCGGCGATGAGCTCTCGCGCCACCTCGACGATGGCCGCGGCCACGGTCTCGGGCGAGTGCTCCGGCAGGCTCCGGCGGGTCGAGGCGAGCAGCTCATTGCCGAGGCTCACGGTGGCGGCCACCACCTCGTCCGCATTGACCTTGACGCCGATGGCGACCATCGCGCGGGGCACAACGCTGAGCGGGTACACCGGCCGCCCGGGGGTGGAGTGCTCGGCGTGCTCGCCCACGGTGACGAAGCCGTCGCGGATCAGCGGGCTGACGGTCTTCGTCACCTTCGCGGGGGACAGGCCCGTCAGGCGCCCGATCTCGACGCGGCTGATCGGCCCGTTCGTGATGATGCGGGTGAAGATCTCGGCCGACGTCGTGGTGCCGAGCTCGGGCCTTCTGCCGCGGCTCGCGCGGTCGGCGACGGCGGAGACCGGGGACGCATCGGTCATGGGATTCCTCGAACGGGGTCGTGGGCGGGTGGGGGTGCGGATCGCGGTCCTCCGATGTTAGTGACCGACGGAGGAGACATCGGATGATTATGGCGCGATGCGCCGGGATGGGTTAATGTTACGCCGTAAATTAATTCGCGAGGAGGCGAAGATGGTCAGTGTCGAGGTCGCTCCCGTCGCGGAGCGCACGCGGCCGGGCCCGCGGCGGCGGAGCCGCATCGGACGCAGCCTGCGCCGGTACTGGCAGCTGTACCTGCTGCTGCTGATCCCGGTGGTCTGGTTCATCGTCTTCCGGTACGTGCCGATGGCCAACGCCGTGATCGCGTTCAAGGAGTACAGCCCCGTGCTGGGCGTGTGGGGGAGCCCGTGGGTCGGGTTCAGCAACTTCACCCGCCTCTTCCACAACCCCGTCTTCCCGACGCTGGTCGGCAACACGTTCATCCTCGCGGGCTACACCCTGATCGCGAGCTTCCCGCTGCCGATCATCCTGGCCCTCGCGCTCAACGAGGTGCGGCTGCGGTTCTTCAAGCGCACGGTGCAGATGGTCACCTACGCGCCGTACTTCATCTCCACCGTCGTGATCGTCTCGATGACGATCCTGCTGCTCTCGCCCCGCGTGGGCCTGGTCGGCCGCGCGTTCAGCTTCTTCGGCACCGGATCGGTGGACCTGCTCGCCGACGCCGACTTCTTCCGCCACATCTACGTGGCCACCGACGTGTGGACGACCACCGGCTACTCGGCCGTGATCTACCTCGCCGCCCTCGCCGGTGTCGACGTGTCCCTCTACGAGGCCGCCAAGATCGACGGCGCGAGCCGCTGGCAGAAGATCTGGCACGTCGACATCCCCTCGATCATGCCCACGGCCACGATCATCCTGATCCTCGGCGTCGGCAACATCATGGCCATCGGCTTCGAGAAGGCGTTCCTCTTCCAGAACAACCTGAACCTCGCGACGTCCGAGATCATCCCGACCTTCGTCTACAAGACGGGCATCCTCAACGCCGACTTCAGCTTCGGCGCCGCCGTCGGCCTCTTCAACGCCGTGATCAACCTCGTGCTGCTGGTGGTTGTGAACGCCGTGGCCAAGCGCGTGACGGGAAGTGGACTGTGGTGACCGCACTGGATCAGAAGAGCCCGCGGGACGCGATGGGCGTCACCGAGGCGATCGTGCTCAAGGGCGCGAAGCCCCGCAGGGGGCGCCGCGGCGGCGGCATGCCGCGCGGTGTGCGCATCAAGGACACCAAGGGCGACCGCGTCTTCGTCGTGGGCGCCTACATCCTGCTCGCCGTCTTCCTGCTGGTGGTGCTGCTGCCGCTGCTGAACATCGTGGCGAGCTCGCTCTCGAGCGCCCAGGCGGTGTCCTCCGGCAAGGTGCTGTTCTGGCCCGTCGACTTCACCCTGCGGGGGTACGAGCTCGCCCTGCAGAACGACGGCATCCTGCGCGGCTTCCGCAACTCGATCTTCTACACGGTGGTCGGCACGCTGATCAGCGTCGTCGGCACCGTCGCGGTGGCCTACCCGCTCTCGCGCACCCAGCTCGTGGGCCGGAAGTTCCTCATCGGCTTCGTGATCCTCACCATGCTCTTCACCGGCGGCGTGATCCCGACGTACCTCGTGGTCCAGTCGCTCGGCATGCTCGACACGGTCTGGTCGATGCTGCTGCCGAACGCGGTCGGCGTCTGGCAGGTGATCATCGCGATGGTCTTCTTCCGCACCTCGATCCCGGAGGAGCTCTACGAGGCGGCCCAGCTCGACGGCGCCAGCGAGCTGCGCGTGCTGTGGCGGATCGTCCTGCCGCTGTCCGGCCCGATGCTCGCCGTCATCGCGCTGATGTACGCGATCGGGCAGTGGAACTCGTACTTCGACGCCCTGCTCTACCTCCGCAACGCCGACCTGCAGCCCCTGCAGCTGGTGCTGCGCAGCCTCCTGATCCTCAACGACCAGGGCAGCGGCAACATCGCCGAGCAGCTCGAGCGACGGGAGCTGCGCGACCTGCTGCGGTACTCGACCGTCGTCATCGTCACGGTCCCGATGATGATCGTCTACCCGTTCGTGGCGAAGCACTTCAACAAGGGCGTGATGGTCGGCGCCGTCAAGGGCTGACCGTCGCACCCCCTCCCACCCCCTGCATCACCCCACCAGAGAGAGAAACGCAATGAAGCGCAGAATGATCCGCACCGCGGTCGCCGCCGCGGCGGTCGTGGGCACCACGCTGGCACTGACCGCCTGCACGGGCGGCAGCGGCCCCGCCGAGGGAGAGGACGACGGCAAGCTCACCGTCTTCGCCCAGGAGGGCCCCGACGGCAAGCTCGCCGACAACGTCTTCACAAAGACGGTCGCCGACAAGTTCGACATCACGTTCGACTGGAAGGTGACGACCCGCGACTCGGCCGCCGCCGCCGAGGCGCGCCAGGTCGGCCTGGCCTCCGGCGAGTACCCGGACGCCTACTTCCTCATCAACTACATCGACGGCTTCTCGCGCAGCGAGCAGCTGAAGTACGGCAAGCAGGGGGTGCTCATCCCGCTCGAGGATCTCATCGACGAGTACGCCCCGAACCTCAAGAAGCGCCTCGAGGAGGAGCCCGACTGGAAGCAGTCGATGACGGCCCCCGACGGTCACATCTACTCGATCACCCAGTGGTCCGAGTGCTATCACTGCAGCGCGCAGGAGAAGCTCTGGATGAACAGCGACTGGCTGGAGGCGCTCGGCCTGACGCAGCCGACCACGACCGATGAGCTGCGCGCGGTGCTGGAGGCGTTCAAGAACGACGACCCCAACGGCAACGGCAAGGCCGATGAGATCCCGCTGACCACCCAGGCGGACCACTCGGCCGTCGACTACCTGATGAACGCGTTCACCTACGCGCCGCTGCACGGCGGGGCCCGCCCGGCGCCGCTGGTGCTGGAGGACGGCAAGGCCGCGCTCGCCGCGGAGTCCGACAAGTGGCGCGAGGGCCTGACCTACATCGCCGGCCTCGCCGCCGACGGCCTGCTCGACACGGCCGCCTTCACGCAGAACGGCGAGGCGCTGCGCGCCGTCGGCGACGCCGCGGGCGACCCGATCCTCGGATCCGCCCTGGTGCTGCACCCGTACGAGTTCGTCTCGCCGAACGCCGAGGACGGCCGCGACACCCAGTACGACGCCGTGCCTCCCCTCAAGGGGCCCGA
This sequence comes from Microbacterium phosphatis, assembly GCF_049177115.1. Lineage (GTDB taxonomy): Bacteria > Actinomycetota > Actinomycetes > Actinomycetales > Microbacteriaceae > Microbacterium > Microbacterium phosphatis. The sequence goes on from NZ_CP185370.1 coordinate 112,092, forward strand.
TGGCACGCAGTTCGCCACGAAGATGTCGCCGGTGAACCAGATCGGCATGTTCGCGCTGACGAACAAGTCGTCGGAGGACGACCGCAAGAAGGCGATGCAGATCATCGACTACCTCGTCACCGACGAGGGCGACCGCCTCGGCGCCATGGGCCCGGAGGGCCAGGCGTGGGTGGAGGCCGAGCCGGGGGACAAGGCCCTCGACCCGGAGCTCGAGCCCACGTTCAAGCCCCTCGCGTATGACGAGAAGTGGAACGCCGCCTGGCGCTCGATGGGCCAGTACTGGGACTCGGCCGAGTACCGCAACGCGCAGGTCGTGACGGGTGACCCGTACACGCCGGACGGCTACGAGCGTCGCCTGTTCGATGCCACCACCCCGTACGAGCCCTTCTTCCCGGGCGATGACGTCCTGTTCCCGACCGAGAAGATCTGGCCGGACGACGAGACGGCGACCGAGCTGGCCGATCTGCAGACGAACATCACCTCCTACGTCAATCAGGCGCAGGCCGAGTTCATCACCGGGCAGCGCGACATCGCCGACGACGGCGCCTGGGACGCGTACAAGGCCGACCTCGAGCAGCTCGGCCTGCCGCGCTACCTCGAGCTGATGCAGGCGGGCTACGACGCCATCGGCTGAGCACCCGCGAACAAGCCCGCGCACCCGAAGGGGTGCGCGGGCTTGTTCGTGCCCCGTGCTCAGTCGGTCGCGAACAGCTCCGCCAGCACGGCGAGGGCGCCGAGACGGTCATCGGCGCCTCCCGCGTCGTGCCCGTTGGCCGGCCACACGGTGAGGTGCGCCTCGGCCGCGTACGCGTTGCGCACGGCGTAGGCCGTGGCCGCGGGCGCGATGTCGTCGTTCAGGCCGCACGACAGCCAGGCGGGGGTGCGGGCGAGACGGGCGAAGTTCACGACGTCGACGTAGCGCAGGGTCGCGAGCGCCGCGTCGCGCCGGGCATGGTCGCGCGCGAACAGGTCGGTGAGCTCCTGGAACGGGTATCGGCCGCTGAGGGTGAGCGCGGTGGGGATGTCCGCGAGGAACGGCGACTGCGCGAACACGCCGGCGACCCGCTCCGAGAGGCAGGCCGCCGCCAGCGCGATCGCGCCGCCCTGGCTGTTGCCGATCAGGGCGACGCGACCGGGATCGATCGACGGCAGTCGCCGCGCGGCGTCCACCAGCAGCGCCGCGTCGACGAACACGCGCCGGTAGTAGTGCTCGGCGGGGTCGGCGAGCCCGCGGGTGAGGTAGCCGGTGCTGTCGCCGAAACCGCCGTCCGGCGTCGATCCGTCGCCCTGTGGCCCCGCGTGTCCATCACCAGGTGCGCGAAGCCGGCGGATGCCCACGTGAGGTCGTCGATCGCGCGCCCGCGCCCGGCCCCGTAGCCGGTGAAATGGATCACGACCGGCAGCGGGCCCGTGCGGTGGGCGGGAAGCCGCAGCCAGGCGTGGATCGGCTGCCCGCCGAAGCCGGCGAAGGTGACGTCGAACACGTCGATCGTGCGCAGCGGGGTCTCGACCGGTTCCGCACGCGGCTCCCACGCGAGCCCCCGGGCCTCGGCGACGGAGTCGCGCCAGAAGTCGGCGAAGTCGTCGGGCAGGATCTGCGGCGAGCGGTGCTGCTCCAGCGCCGCCTCGCGCGGGTCTGGCACGCGCGCCGGGCGCGCGCTCATGCGTCGCCGCCGGCGCGGGGCGTCACCGCGAGCTCGCTGCGCTCGCCGCGGAACGACACGATCACCCGCTGGGGGGCGGATCCGGTCTGGTCCGTGACCGTCACGTCGGTCGGGCGGCCGCCGCTCCAGGTCAGGTCGACCGATACTCCCGCGCGGGTGTGCACGCCCGTGATCCGACCATCGGGCCAGGACTCCGGCAGCGCCGGCAGCAGGCGGATCGGATCGTCCTGCGTGCCCCGGCCGGTGCTCACGAGCATCTCGGCGATCGCCGCGGTGAAGCCGAAGTTGCCGTCGAGCTGGAAGGGCGGGTGGGTCGAGAAGAGGTTGGGAAGGAGCCCGCCCCACTCGGATCCGTCGGTGGGGAGGTCGACGTCGGGATCGGCGAGGTACGGATGGATGGCCTCGCGCAGCAGCGCGTGGGCGGTCTCGGCGTCGCCGAGGCGGGCGCGCATCGCGATCTTCCACGCCCACGACCAGCCCATCGCGCCGCCGCCGCGGGCGTCGAGCGTGCGGCGAGCCGCCTCGGCCAGCTCGGGCGTGCGCTCGAGGTCGATGGCATGCAGGGGGTGCAGGGCGATCAGGTGCGAGAGATGCCGGTGGTGCGGATCGGTGGCCGCCACATCCGCGCCCCACTCGGCGATCTGGCCGGCGGGGCCGACGCCTCCCTCGGCGATCACCCGCGGCCCGGGGATGCGCGGCAGCGCCGCCCGGATCTCCGCGAGCAGGGGATCGTCGGCGCCCGCGGCCTCGGCGGCGGCCAGCGTGCGCTCCAGCGTGGCCCGGCACAGCGCGAGGTCCATGCCCGTCGACGTGCTGACCGAGCCGGTGCTGCCGTCCGCGCGGCGGAAGGAGTTCTCGGGCGACGTCGAGGGCGAGGTGCCGAGAGCGCCGCCTTCGTCCTCGATCAGCCAGTCGAGCACAAAGGCGCTCGCGCCGATCAGAAGCGGCAGGATCCGCTCGCGCAGCTCGCCGAGATCCCGGCCGTACTCCCAGCGCTGCCAGAGGTGGTCGGCCAGCCACAGCCCGCCCATCGGCCAGAACGCCCAGGAGGTCGCGCCGTGCCCGCCGCCGACGGGGAGCGCGTAGCCCCAGGGGTCGGTGTTGTGGTGGGCGACCCAGCCGCGCGCGCCGTAGAGGGCGGAGGCCACCTCGGTGCCGCGCTCGGCGACCCGCTCGATCAGGTCGACGAGCGGGGTGTGCAGCTCGCCGAGGCCGGTGCGCTCGGCCAGCCAGTAGTTCATCTGGGTGTTGATGTTGACGGTGTAGTTCGACGACCACGGGGGCCGCATCGAGGCGTTCCACAGCCCCTGCAGGTTGGCGGGGGGCGAGCCCGCCCGCGAGGACGACACCAGCGCGTAGCGGCCGAAGGCGTAGAGCGCCTCGGCGACGGCGGCGTCGTCGCCCTCGGCAAGCAGGGAGGTGACGTCGAGCGCGCTCCCGTTCGCGCGGCCGAGGGTCAGGGCCGAGCGGCCGAGCAGCCGGGCGGCTTCGGCCTCGTGGGCGGCGCGCAGCGCCTCGGGCCCGGTGCGGGCGCCGGCGAGGGCGCGCCGGTGGGCGGCCGCGAGCAGCTCGGCGCGCTCGGCCTGCGGGGCCCGGTTCCAGGCGAGGCGGTGGTTCGTCTCGGTCGCCAGCATCGCGGTGATCCGCCGCGCGCCCGTGATCTCGACGGCTCCGTCGCGCGCGACGACGGAGCCGTCGGTGCGGACGACCACCGCCACCGCGGCCGCCGGATCGAAGCCGTCGCCATCGGTCTCGTCGCGCCACACGTGGGCGGGCGCGTCGGGCTCGTGGGCAGGGGATCCGTCGACCGGCGTCTCGACGACAAGACGCAGCTCGCCGCCTTCTTCCGCCGCCTCGGCGGTGCGCTCGGCGATGCGCAGGGGAGAGCTGAGGCGCACCCGCCCGGACACGGGGGCGTCGGCGGTGACGTCGACGACCAGCACGCCGTCGACGGCCGAGGCCCAGCTGGCGCGGCGCACGGTCGTGCCGGCCGTCGCGAACCGCTCCTCGGCCACGGCGTTCCCGAGGTCGAGGACGCGTTCGTAGCCGTCCGCGCCGGGGGCCCCGACCGCGACCTCGAGATCGCCCAGCGGCAGGAACTCCTGGCTCCACGGGCCCTCGAACGTGCGCAGCAGCCGTTCGACGGTCTCATCGTCGCGCGCGGCGACGGCCGCTCGCACCTCGGCCAGGCGCTCCGGCCCTGCGCCGTTCGCGCGCACGGCGGCGAGCGCGCGGTCGGGGCAGCCCGGCGTGCCCGACCACAGGCTGGCATCGTTGAGCCCGATGCGCCCGTCGGCGTCGCCGAAGACCATGCCGCCGATCGCGCCGTTGCCGATCGGGGCCGCCTCCGTCCAGTGGCTCGCGGGAGTGGTCCAACGCAGCCGCAGCGGTGCGGCCGGGGTCGAGGAGGTCATTCTTCTCGCTTCGTGTCGTGCCGGGGCGCGGCGGGATCTCGCCTTGCTCCGCCAGCGTATAAACAGTAAGTTTCTGCTGTCAATAAAATCGAGACGGGGTGGTCACGATGTCCGCTGAGGCGGGTTACGCGGTGCTGCGAGCCGCTGGGGTGGCGCTGGTGATGGATCTGCAGGGCGACGCGCCCCAGATCCTGCACTGGGGTCAGGATCTGGGGCCGCTGGGTCGCGACGGGGTCGGTGCTCTGCGGCACTCGGCCCAGACCGCGCGGGTGGCCAACTCGCCGGAGGCGACGAGGACGCTCACGATCCTCCCGACGGAGCGCGACACGTGGTCGGGCTTCCCGGGCCTCGAGGGGCACCGCGCGGGGACGGCGACGACGCCGCGGCCGGTGCTGGCCGCGGCCGAGGTGGACGCGCGGGGAGACGACGGCGGGCTCGTCCGCTGCGTCCTGCGCGACGAGGTCGCCGGCCTCGAGCTGATCGCGGAGTTCGAGCTCGAGCCCACCGGCGTGCTGAGTGTGCAGTGGTCGGTCGCCTCCGCCGCCGAGGGCGGCGAGCCGTTCGACCTCGCGCACCTCACCGCGCTCGTGCCGATCCCCGCCCGCGCCACCGAGCTGCTCGACTTCAGCGGGCGCTGGAGCCGCGAGCGCGCCCCGCAGCGGCTTCCGCTCGTCGACGGCGCGCACGTGCGCGAGGTGCGGCGCGGCAAGCCCGGCCTCGACTCGCCGTATCTGCTCGTCGCCGGCACGCCCGGCTTCGCGCACCGGGCCGGCGAGGTGTGGGCCGTGCACGTCGCGTGGAGCGGCGACCAGCGGTGGATCGCGCAGCGCCTGCCCGAAGGCGCCGGGGCGCTCGGCGCGGTGCTCGGCGGCGGCGAGCTGCTGCGCGCCGGCGAGGTGCGCCTCGCCCCGGGCGAGCGCTACGACGCCCCCGCCGTGCTGTTCGCCTGGTCGGACGCCGGGACCGATGGTCTCGCCGACCGCTTCCACCAGCGGATGCGCACCCGGCGACCGCGCGAGCGACGCCAGCCGGTCGTCCTGAACACCTGGGAGGCCGTGTACTTCGATCACGACATGGCGCGCCTGGGCGAGCTCGTCGACCGTGCCGCCCGCATCGGCGTCGAGCGGATCGTGCTCGACGACGGCTGGTTCCGCGGACGCCGCGACGACAGCGCCGGGCTCGGCGACTGGCAGATCGACACCGGGATCTGGCCCGACGGCCTCGACCCGATCGTGACGCGGACGCGCGAGGCCGGCATGGAGTTCGGGCTCTGGTTCGAGCCCGAGATGGTCAACCTCGACTCCGACGTGGCCCGCGAGCACCCCGAGTGGCTGCTCGCGCCGTCGGCCGGCGTCGGCGCGAGCTTCCGCAACCAGCACGTGCTCGACATCGCGCACCCGGACGCCTACGCGTACCTGCTCGACGCGATCTCGGGCCTCGTGTCGCGCTACGACATCGACTACATCAAGTGGGATCACAACCGAGAGCTCCACGAGGCCGTCGCTCGCGACCCACGCGGCGACCGGCCGGGGGTGCGCCGCCAGACCCTCGCCCTCTACGCGATGCTCGACGAGCTGCATCGCCGTCACCCGCGCCTCGAGATCGAGAGCTGCGCCTCGGGGGGCGGCCGCATCGACCTCGGGATCCTCGAGCGCACCGAGCGGGTGTGGACCTCCGACTGCAACGATCCCGTCGAGCGCCAGGACATCCAGCGCTGGAGCGAGATCCTGCTGCCGCCCGAGCTGCTGGGCTCGCACGTCGGCGCCGAGCGGGCGCACACCACGCACCGGGCGACCGACCTCTCTTTCCGCCTGGTGACGGCCGCCTTCGCGGCGCCGGGCATCGAGTGGGACATCACGTCGTGCGACGACGAGGACCTCGATCGCCTCGCGGCCTGGATCTCGTTCGTCGTCTCGCGGCGCGAGCTGCTGCACGGGGGCCGTCGGGTGCACGCCGACCTCCCGGATCCCCAGACGCTCCTGCACGGCACGATCGCCGACGACGGATCCGCCGCGCTGTTCGCGTGGGTGCGGCTCGCCAGCTCGGCGGGGCCGCAGGGCGCCCGGGTGCCGTTCCCGGGGCTCGTGGCCGACCGCGACTACGTCGTGCGCCTGCCCGACGCCTTCGGGCCCACCGCGCTGCACGGCGGCGAGCCCGCCTGGGTCGAGCACGCCCGCGGCGCGGACGGGTTCCGCGTGCCCGGATCGGTGCTCGCCGCCGCCGGCCTGCCGATGCCCGTGCTGCAGCCCGCCTCGGGTCTCGTGCTCGAGCTCACCGCCGCCTGAGGCGCACGAAGAGGGCGGGCCGGGGATCCCGGCCCGCCCTCTCGCGTGCGCCCTAGCGGGTGAAGCGGAACGCGTCGCTGCGGATGACGTCGCCCGTCGCCTTCTGCACGACGATGCGGTGCTCGCCGCGCTTCAGGCCGCTCACCGCGTACAGCTCCTGCTGCGTGCGGCGGGTGTCGGCGTGCGTGTCGACCGTCTTCACCAGCTTCCCGTCGATGAAGACCCGCACCTCGCCCTGATCCGGGGCGGTCGGCGCGATCCACGTCACGCCGGTGCCCGTGAACGTCAGGTCGGTCCACGCCTCGCCCGAGGCGGTCTGGACGTCGTCGGCGACGTCGCCGCGGAACGAGAAGCGCAGCGCGGTCTGGCCGGCCTTGAGCGACGACAGGTACGCCGCCGACAGGACGACGTCACCGCCGTCGATCGTCCAGTCGACGCCCGCCTTCAGCGCGGTGGTGCCGTTCGCGATTCCCGTGAGCTCGCCGGCGTCGCGGCCCAGCGCGATCCGGGTCGCCTCGGCCGCCCCCTGCGGGACGGCGATCGCGTTCGGGTCGAGGAGGTTAACCTGCTCGATGTCGAAGCGGTCCAGCAGCATGAACCTGCCGTCCTGCATCGTGAGGGTCACGGTGTGCTCGCCGTCGTCGAGGCCCGTGGCCGACCACACCACCTGCTGCGCCTGGCGAGCGGTGCCGGCCGGCAGCGAGGCGTCGGCGGTGCCGGCGGCCTCGCCGTCGAGCGTGACCGTGGCGCGGCCCTGCGACTCGTCCTTCTCGGTGATGTACCGGATGCCGGTGCCGCGGAACGTCAGCGAGACGCTGTCGCCGACCTTCTCCGTCCAGTGCACGTCGTTCTCGTGGTCGCCGACCCCGCGGCCCGTGCTGTGGTTCCAGCTGCCCGAGTAGGCGATCTCGGGCGACGTGTCATTGAGCGTGACGATGCGGTGGGAGGTGTCGCCGGCGGCCGGCGCCTCCTCGCCCGGCGCGAGCACCGACACCGCGAGATCCTGCGACGTCGCCGCGACCTCGTCGCCGCCGCTGCGGTGCCAGTCGCCGCTGTAGCCGACCTGGATCGCGTCGCCGTTGACGGTCGACTCGACACCCCGCGGCGGGGTCACCCGCAGCAGCCGCACGCCGTGCGGCGGCACCGCATCGGCGGTGTAGCCGGTTGTGTGCGTGCCGATGTCCTTGCGCGCCCACACGTCGCGCACCTTGTTCTTGCCGTCGGCGAGGCCGATCGATGTCCAGTCGACGGTGATGTCGGCGGCCGACGTGCCGAGGTTGTACAGGGCGACCGCGTAGGAGCCGTCGTCCTGCAGCGAGGCCCATACGGGGCGCTTCGTGTCGGACGAGACCGGGTGGGCGGGGATGCCCGCCTGGTCGATCGCGATGACCTCCTTGTTGGTGAGCAGCTCGATGCCCAGCTTGTCGAGCCGCGTGAGGTCGTCGCCCGTGAAGAACTGCGCGGCCTGCATGGCCCACAGCGTCGCCGCCGTGCGGCGCTCGTCGGCGGTGAGCCCGTCCATGCGGCCGTTGCCGACGTTCAGCGAGTCGAAGTCGGCGAAGCCGCCCGGGCCGGTGTGCCGCCACCACTCTTCGGCCTTCCCGAAGGTGCGCGAGATCGTCTGCCACGACACCATCGCGTCGTTCTCGCAGTAGCACTCGACGTCCCAGTCCACCCGCCAGCCGTCGGCGTGCTCGCGCCAGTAGTCCGCGTAGGCCGGGTCGAGCGCCCACGACAGCTCGAACCAGATGCCGCGGCTGTGGAGCGCCTTCGACCACGCCGCCACGTCGGCGCGCGCGTCGATGGACAGGTCCGAGATGCCGGATCCGGGGGTCACGCTGTCGAACTTGACGAAGTCGACGCCCCAGTCCTCGAGCATCGCCGCCATCGACTCGATGTACGCGGTCGTGCAGGGGTTCTCGAAGTCGAGCGCGTAGCCGATGCCCCAGTAGTCGGCCTTGGTCAGCGGCTGCTTGGCGATGTCGTGCGTGGTGCAGCCGGGGGCGTTCCACACCGGCAGGGCCGCCTCGTACACCTCGGGGCCCACGCCCGGGATGAAGTACAGCCCGATCTCCTGGCCGTTCGCGTGCACGTGGTCGATCACCGTCTGCAGGCCGTCGGGGTAGTGCTCGGCGCTGGGGGTCGGGCGCCCGTGGGCGTCGAAGCCGTCGTTCCAGGCGGCGTCGATGTTGATGCGGTTGTAGCCGAACTGCTGCAGCTTGTCGTGCATCGCATCGGACTGCGCGATGATCTGGTCGGCGTCGATGATGTGGTTCTCGCCGGTGTAGACCTGCAGGCTGTAGCTGCTCCAGCCCATGTACGGCGCGGTCGCGAGGTCGCCCTCGGCGACGCGGGGGATCGGGTCGGGGGCCGCCGGTCCCGTGGGGGCGGGGGTCGGCTTGCCGGTCGTCGCGGCGCTCGCGGGCGCGACCGCGCCGACGACGAGGCCGAGCGCGGCGAGGCCGGTCAGCGCGAGCGCGGCGGCGCGTCGGCGCGGAGGGGAAAGGGGGCGTGACATCGTGCTCTCCATCTCGGGGAAGCGCGCCCGAACGGGCTCGGAACGGCACTGTTCCGGACGCTGGCGTCTTATTTGACACCGTCAAATAACCACAGATCCCGTCCGCCCGCAAGGGCTCGGCGCGGATTGCTTCACGCGGGAAAACAAGCGGCGGACCGGCCTCACCGAGGCCGGGGGATACCCTGGTTCGACCATGGGGATCTCGCGCCGCACCTTCCTCGTCGGTGCCGGAAGCGGCGCCGTCGCCGTTCTGCTCGCCGCCTGCACGCCCGAGCCGACGCCCCGGCCCACCACCGCCGCGCCCACACCGGTGCCCACCACGGCGGGGCCCGCCCCCACGGGGCCGACCGCCGCGCCGGCCGCCTTCGTGCGCTCGAGCTGGGCCACCGACCCGTACGCGCGCGGCGCGATGAGCTTCACCCCCGCGGGCGCCAGCCCCGCAGACCGCGAGACGCTCGCCCGCCCGGTCGAGGGCCGCGTCTTCCTCGCGGGCGAGGCCACGTCCGAGCGGCCCGGAACCCTCGACGGCGCCTTCGCCTCGGGCGAGCGGGTCGCCGAGCAGGTCGGGATCGCCGCGGCGAACGGCGAGCGGATCGCCGTCGTCGGCGCGGGCCTCGCCGGCGCGATCGCCGCCCGCCGCCTGGCCGATGCCGGCTTCGAGGTGACCGTCATCGAGGCGCGCGACCGCGTCGGCGGCCGCCTGCACACCGTCGCCGACGACGCGTGGCCGGTCCCGCCCCAGCTCGGCTCGTGGCTGTTCGGGCCCGACGACGACGCCGGCCTGCGCGCGCGCCTGACCGCGCACGACGTGGACACGGCGACGCTCGCGGACGAGGCGGCGCTGTCGCCCGACGGCGCCGTCGACGTCCCGACCGCGGCCCCGCTGGAGGCCGCCGTGGCGTGGGCCGCCCCGCGCCCCGCCGACCCGACGCTTCTCGATGCGCTGGCCGAATCGGGCGCCGACCCGGAGGATCCGGCGACCGCCGCCTTCCTGTCGCTGCTCGCGGCCACCACCGGCGCGGATGCCGCCGAGCAGTCCGCCTGGTTCCCGCCCGCCGCGCCCGAGGCCGACCTCGAGGCCGTCACCGGCGAGGTCGCGTCGCTGGTGACCACACCGCTCGGCGACCTCAAGCTGCTGCGCTCGACGACCGTCGTGGGCGTGGCCTACGACGACACGGGCGTCAGCCTGCGGCTGGGCACCGGCGAGGCGCTGTCGGTCGATCGCGTGGTGATCACCGTGCCGCTCGGTGTGCTCAAGGACGAGGGCATCGAGTTCGAGCCGGCCCTGCCGTTCTCGCACCGCGGCGCGATCGCGGCGCTGGGCATGGGCGACGTCGAGACCATCTGGCTGCGCTTCGACGAGCCCTTCTGGGAGACGGACGCCGCCCTCTGGCACGTCGTCGGCGGCGAGGCGACGATCCGCAGCTGGATCAACCTCCAGCCGTCCACGGGCGAGAGCATCCTCGTCGGCCGGGTCGGCGGCGAGGCCGCCCGGGCGTTCGCGAAGCTCTCGGACGACGACGCCGTCGCCCAGGCCCTCGCCTCGCTCGCGCCGTTCACCCCCGCGGCACGGTGACGCCCGATCGCACCCGCCGGTGGCGGCGCGTCGCGGCGCTCAGCTGGTGGCATCCCACCGTCACCGGCAGCTTCCGGCTGGCGATCGCGGGGCTGTGCGCGATCGCGCTCGTCCACCGCCTGTTCTGGGGCCTGGAGTCGAACACGATCGCGGGCGAGAACTTCCTCGCCTACCTGACGATGGAGTCGAACATCTTCTTCGTCATCGTCTGGACCATCTCGGCGTTCGACGCCTTCCACCGCATGACGGATCCGCCGTGGCTGGTGATGCTGCGCACCATCGCGCTCAGCTGGACGACCACCGCCGGCATCGTCTTCGGCTTCCTGGTCTGGCAGGCGGGCGAGCGCGCGATCCGGATCGACGTGCCCTGGTCCGACCAGCTGCTGCACTTCTTCCTCCCGGCGTTCGCGATCGTCGACTGGGCGTTCGCGGCGGGCCGTCGGCCCGCGCCGTGGAAGGTGGTGCCCATTGTCCTGGCCTTCCCCGTGATCTGGGGCGCCGTGACGATGTGGCGCGGATCGGTCATCGGCTGGTACCCGTACTACTTCCTCGATCTGCGTCAGGTGAGCGGTCCGGTCGAGTTCACCCTCACCACCGGTGCGGCGCTGGGCATCTTCGCGGTGGTGTCCGCCACGCTCGTCCTGCTCTCGCGCCGTCGCTTCGCCCGTCGCACGGCGAGGCCCCGGATCCCCGCGATGACGAGGGGATCCGGGGCCTGATCGCTCCGGCGGCGCTGCGCGGCGTCAGCCCTTCACGGCGCCGGCCATCACGCCCGCGACCAGCTGGCGGCCGGCGAAGACGAACACGATGAGCAGGGGGGCGGCGACGAGGAAGACGCCGGACATCACCAGCCCCGTGTCCGAGGTGAAGGCGCCCTTGAGCTGCGGCACCACCAGCGGCATGGTCAGCTGCGAGCGCATGACGACCGACGGCCAGAAGAAGCTGTTCCACGACCCGATGAAGGTGAACAGCGCGAGCGTGGCGGCCGCGGGGCGCGCCGCCGGCAGGGCGATCGACCAGAACGTGCGGAACATCGACGCCCCGTCGATCCGCGCCGCCTCGACGAGCTCGAACGGCAGGGCCTCCTGCAGGTACTGCGTCATCCAGAACACGCCGAACGCTCCGACGAGCCCGGGCACCGCGAGGGCCAGCAGCGAGTCGATCCAGCCGAACTCGTTCATCATGACGAACATCGGGATGGTGCCGATCGGGCTGACGATCGCCGAGCCGGACGACCTCATCGGCGCCGCCGGCGAGGCCGGCCTGCCGATCGTCATCGTGGATCCGGTCGACACCCGCCGCGAAGACCTGGTGAGCGTCGGGTCGAGCAACTGGGCCGGCTCACGCGCGATGGCCCAGCATCTCCTCGACCTCGGACACCGCAGGATCGCGTGGATCGGCGGGCCCGAGACGTCCGAGGCGGCGCGGGATCGCCTCTACGGCTACCAGGCGGCGCTGAACGCCGCCGGGCTCGCCGTCGACCCGTCGCTGATCCGATCCGGCGCCTTCGAGGTGGCCACCGGCACGCAGCACGCGAGAGAGCTGCTCGCGGGGCCCGACAGGCCGACGGCCATCATGGCGGCCGACGACGAGATCGCCGTGGGTGTGCTGGCGGCGGCGCACGAGCTCGGCATCCGCGTGCCGGACGAGCTGAGCGTCACGGGCTTCGACGACACCCCTCAGGCGGCGTGGACCACGCCCCCGCTCACCACCGTGCACCAGCACCTGGACGGCATGGGGGCGATCGCCGTGCAGACCGTGCTCGGGATGGTCGAGGGCCGCAGCCCCGCCTCGCGGCACCTCGACCTCGCGACCTCGCTGACGGTCCGCCGCAGCACGGCGGCGCGAAGCGGGCGCTGAGCGGCCTCAGCCCCTGTCGACGAAGTCGTACTCCTGGAAGTCGGCCACCTCGGTGAGCCAGCGCTCGGCCACGAACGCCTGGTGATCCGGATGGCGGTCGTACGCATGGTAGGCGGCCTGATCCTCGAACCGCATCGCGAACTGCCAGCGCTTGTCGCTCTTGGGGCTCACCTGCGCGCGCACCGTGAAGTCCTGGACCCCGGGGATCGCCGTCAGGATCCGCACCCCGTCGTCGAGGAAGCGCGCCTCCTCGGGGGATCCGGGGGCGTGGGCGAGGGTGAACACAACGGTGTGCAGCAGCGACATGCCGTCAGTCTCCCAGAGCGGGTCAGACGCGGCGCCAGTCGTCGCTCTCCAGCGCGGCGCCCGCCATCGGGCCCATCTGCAGCATGCCGCCGTCGACGGGCCAGCTGGCGCCCGTGACGTAGGACGACCCGGGGGAGGCGAGGAAGGCGATCACCGCGGCGATCTCGTCCGGCACACCCGGGCGGCCCAGCGGAATTCCCGGGCGGTGCGTGCTCGCGGCGTCGGCGGGGTCGATCCCGGTCATGGGGGTCGCGACGAGGCCCGGGGCCACCGCGTTCACCGTGATGCCGTGCTCGGCGAGCTCGATCGCCATGGTCTTCAGCAGCCCGCCCAGGCCGTGCTTGGCGGCGTCATAGGCCGAGGACCCCATCAGCGGCTGGTGCTCGTGCACGCTGGTGACGCCGATGATCCGCCCGCCGCGGCCCTCGGCCGCCATGCGCCGCGCGGCGCGCTGCAGCACCACGAAGGCCCCCTCCAGGTCGGTGACGACGACCTTGCGCCAGCTCTCGAGGTCGACCTCGAGGAACGGCACGGTGTCGCCCGTTCCGGCGTTGTTGACGAAGACGTCCACACCGCCGAGCTCATCGGCGAGGCCGTCGATGACGTCGCCGCACGCGGGGACGTCCGTCAGATCGAGCTGCGCGACGACGGCCCGCGCACCCTCGGCCTCGACGAGCCGGGCGGTCTCGCGCGCGCCCTCCTCGTCGGAGTGCCAGGTGATGCCCACGTCCAGGCCCGCGCGCGCCAGCGCGATGGCGGTGGCGCGGCCGATGCCCGAATCGGAGGCGGTGACGATGGCTGTCGACGGCTCGAAGGTGAGGGGAGTGGTCATCGGTTCGCTCATGCCGACAGTCCACCGGTCGCGCGCAGCGGGAAGAAGACCCTTGACAGTCGGCGGGGGCCCTGGCTTGATCCGGATCCCGCGCGTACAGTGTTGTGCGAGATGCGAACTTGTGTTCGCAGAGCGAACAACGGGAGGCCGGATGATCGACAAGACCGTCGCGAGCGTCGAGGACGCCGTGGCCGGCATCGAGGACGGCTCGACGATCATGATCGGCGGCTTCGGTCGCGCGGGTCAGCCCGTCGAGCTGATCGACGCGCTCATCGCGCACGGTGCGAGCGATCTGACCATCGTCAACAACAACGCCGGCAACGGCGACACGGGCCTTGCCGCGCTGCTGGCTGCCCGGCGCGTGCGCAGGATCATCTGCTCGTTCCCGCGCCAGAGCGACTCCTGGGTGTTCGACGGTCTCTACCGTGCGGGCGAGATCGAGCTCGAGCTGGTGCCGCAGGGCAACCTCGCCGAGCGGATCCGCGCCGCGGGGGCGGGCATCGGCGCCTTCTTCTCGCCCACGGGCGTGGGCACCCAGCTGGCCGAGGGCAAGGAGGAGCGCGAGATCGACGGGCGCCGCTACGTCCTCGAGTACCCGATCCGGGCCGACTACGCGCTCGTCAGCGCCCTGAAGGGCGACCGCTGGGGCAACCTGGTCTACCGCGAGACCGCGCGCAACTTCGGCCCGATCATGGCCACCGCCGCCGCGACGACCATCGTCCAGGTCGACGAGGTGGTCGAGCTCGGGGCGCTCGATCCCGAGGCCGTCGTCACCCCCGGCATCTTCGTGAACCGCGTCGTCCCCGTCGGATCCCGCCGCTGGCTGCGCGACGGGGAGTTCGTCGGCGGCGTCGACATCGAGGGCCGCCCGATCGCCGAGGAGGCGTCCGCATGAGCACCATCACCCGCGACGAGCTCGCCGCGCGCATCGCCGCCGACATCCCCGAGGGCGCGTACGTGAACCTCGGCATCGGCGCCCCGACGCTGGTCGCCAACTTCCTGCCCGCCGACCAGGAGATCATCCTCCACACCGAGAACGGCCTGCTGGGCATGGGCGAGGCGCCCGAGCCCGGCCGCATCGATCCGGATCTCATCAACGCGGGCAAGCAGCCCGTCACCGCCCAGGCGGGGGCCGCGTACTTCCATCACGCCGACTCGTTCGCGATGATGCGAGGCGGTCACCTCGATGTGTGCGTGCTCGGCGCCTTCCAGGTCTCGCAGGCGGGCGACCTCGCCAACTGGTCGACCGGGGCGCCCGGCGCGATCCCGGCCGTGGGCGGGGCGATGGACCTCGCGATCGGCGCCAAGGACGTCTTCGTCATGACGGATCTGCTCACCAAGCAGGGGGAGTCGAAGCTCGTCGCCGAGTGCACCTATCCGCTCACCGGCGTCGGCTGCGTCACCCGCGTCTACACCGATCACGCGGTGTTCGACATCGTGGAGGGCCGCTTCCGCGTCCGCGAGCTCTTCGGCGACAACACCGTCGAGGGCCTGGCGCAGCTCACGGGGCTCGCGCTCGCCGCCGGCTGAGCGGCCCCACTCCTCATCCCCTCACGAGCCGCACCATCCGGGAGGCACACCATGACCAGCACCTTCATCTACGACGCCATCCGCACCCCGTTCGGCCGCGCGGGAGGGGCGCTCTCCGGCGTCCGCCCCGACGACCTCGCCGCCGTGGTGATGCGGGCGATCGTGGAGCGCACCGGCCTGGATCCCGCGCTCATCGAGGACGTGATCTTCGGCGACGCCAACCAGGCCGGCGAAGACAACCGCAACGTGGCGCGCTTCGGGGCCCTGCTGGCGGGCTTCCCCGTGACGGTGCCCGGCACCACGATCAACCGGCTCTGCGGATCCTCCCTCGATGCCGTGATCCAGGGATCGCGCGCCATCGAGGCGGGCGATCACCGCGTCGTCCTGGCCGGAGGTGTCGAGTCGATGAGCCGCGCGCCGTTCGTCGTCGAGAAGTCCTCGAAGCCCTGGCCCGCCGTCGGCAACCAGACGATGTGGAACACCTCGATCGGCTGGCGCATGGTGAACCCGGCGCTGCCGGAGGAGTGGACGATCTCGAACGGGCAGTCGGCCGAGAAGCTCGCGCAGGTCTACGGCATCTCGCGCGAGGACCAGGATCGCTTCGCCGTGCGCTCGCACACGCTCGCGGCCGAGGCGTGGGCGTCCGGGGCCTATGACGCCGAGATCGTGCAGGTGCCCGGGGCCGAGCTGGCGCGGGACGAGGGGATCCGCGACGGATCGACGGTCGAGAAGCTCGCGACGCTCAAGGCGCTCTTCGCCGCCGACGGCACGGTCACGGCAGGCAACTCGTCCTCGATCAACGACGGCGCCTCGGCGGTGCTGCTCGGCGCCGAGGGGGCCATCGACGGCGAGCCCCTCGCGCGCATCGCGGGGCGCGGGGTGCACGGCAACGAGCCGGATCTGTTCGGCGTCGCGCCCGTCGAGGCCGCCAACAAGGCCCTCGCCCGCGCGGGGCGGACGTGGGCCGACGTCGACGTGGTCGAGCTGAACGAGGCGTTCGCGTCGCAGAGCCTCGCGTGCATCCGGCAGTGGGACATCGACCCCGAGAAGGTCAACGTCCACGGCGGGGCGCTCGCGATCGGCCACCCGCTCGGAGCGTCCGGCGGTCGCGTCATCGCGCACGCGGCCCACGAGCTCGCCCGCCGGGGCGGCGGCGTCGCGGTCGCCACCCTCTGCATCGGCGTCGGCCAGGGCCTCGCGGTGGTGCTCGAGCGGTGACCCTCCCGGCCCCCACGCGTTGACTAGTCTTCGGCGGGACTACTGGTCCCGCCTGGACTAGTGATCCCGCGGGAGACTAGTCAACGCCGAGAGGGCGACCGCCCACGACCAGACCGGAGGGGTCCTGTGACCGAGTTCGTCCAGTCCTTCGCGCGCGGGCTGGCGGTGATCCGCGCCTTCGATCAGGATCACCCGCGCCTCACGCTGAGCGAGGTGGCGGCCAGGGCCGAGCTCACCCGCGCCGCCGCGCGCCGGTTCCTGCTCACCCTGGAGCACCTTGGGTACGTGCGCAGCCACGGCCGCGACTTCGCCCTGACGCCGCGGGTGCTCGAGCTGGGCTTCAGCTACCTCTCCGCGCTGTCGCTGCCCGAGATCGTGCAGCCGCACCTCGAGCGCCTGTCGCACGAGGTCGACGAGAGCGTCTCGGCCGCCGTCCTCGACGGATCCGACATCGTCTACGTCGCGCGCGTGCCCGTCCGCCGGATCCTGAGCGTGGGGATCCTGATCGGCACCCGCTTCCCGGCGGCCGACACGAGCATGGGCCGGGTGCTGCTGGCCGCCGAGGGCGACCCGGCCTACGCCGACATCGCCGCCCGGGGCTGGGCGATCGTCGAGGCCGGCCTCGAGCCCGGGCTGCGCTCGGTCGCCGCCCCGCTGCACGGGCGCGACGGGCGGGTGATCGCCGCGGTAAACATCCCCACGTCCTCGACCCTCGTGCCCCTCGAGACGCTGCACGAGGTGCACCTCCCCGCGCTGCTGCGCACGACCGCCGCGATCGACGCCGAGCTGCGGCACGTCTGACCGGGCGGGGTCGCTTCCGGTCAGAACACGCCGCGGCGCCCGACCCGGTCGCGGCGTTTCCTGACCACCAGCGCCGGCCAGCGCGGCCAGCACACCCCGGCCGGATGCCCGGGGGTCAGGATCGGGGGCCCTCCGGCACCGAGGCGTGCTCGACGTGCGGGTGGCGCGGGATCAGCAGCGCCAGCACGCACGCGGCCGCGGCGGCGAACGCGCCGAGCCAGAAGCAGAGCTCGAACGCCTGCGTCGAGGGCACGGCGACGCCGTCGAACTCGACGGTGAGCGAGGCGAGCACCGCGGCCATCACGGCCGATGCCGCCGACGTGCCGAGCGAGCGGAAGAGCGCGTTGATGCCGTTCGAGGCGCCCGTCTCGTGCGAGGGCACCGACCGCATGATGAGCATCGGCATGGCGGCGAACGAGAACCCGACCCCGACCCCGACCCCGACGATGATGTTGGCCACGAAGAGCTGCCAGACCTCGGTCTTCCACAGCAGCATGAACACGTAGGCGACGGCGACGGATCCGGTGCCGAAGGCGAGCATAAAACGCCCGCCGAGCGTGCGCTCCAGCCACCCCGACAGCGGCGAGATGATGAGCATCACGAGACCCGACGGCATCACCACGAGCGAGGTGATGAACATCGTCTGGCCGAGCCCGGCGCCCGATCCCGCCGGCAGCTCGAGCAGCTGCGGGATCGTCACGTTCGTGCCGAACAGGGCGAAGCCCATGCCGATCGCGGCGAGGTTCGTGAACAGCACCGCGGGCCGTGCGGCGACGCGCAGGTCGAGCAGCGGCTCGGCCGTGCGCAGCTGATACCAGCCCCACAGGAGCAGGATCGCGACGCCGCCGAGGCCGGATCCGAGGGTCACGGGCGAGAACCAGCCCCAGTCCGCCCCGCGCGACACGGCCAGCAGCACGCCGACCAGGCCGGCGGCGAGGCCGACGGCGCCCACGAAGTCGAAGCGCCCGCGCGTGCGCAGCGTGCTGGGCGGCACGAACAGCGCCACGAGTACAAAGGCCGCGACCCCGAGGGCGAGGGCGAGCCAGAACAGCAGGTGCCAGTCGAGGTGCTCGACGATGAGCGCGCTGGCCGGCAGGCCGATGGCGCCGCCGACGCCCATGGTCGCGCTCATCAGCGCCACCGCCGTGCTCAGCCGCGCCGGCGGCAGCACGTCGCGCATGATGGCGATTCCGAGCGGGAT
Organism: Microbacterium phosphatis; assembly: GCF_049177115.1. Lineage (GTDB taxonomy): Bacteria > Actinomycetota > Actinomycetes > Actinomycetales > Microbacteriaceae > Microbacterium > Microbacterium phosphatis. The sequence goes on from NZ_CP185370.1 coordinate 130,297, forward strand.
CACGCCGGTCGTCGCCCCCTGCAGGGCGCGCCCCAGGATCACGCCGCCGATGCCGCTCGCCAGGGCCGCCACCAGGGATCCCAGGATCAGCAGGCCGATCAGCACCAGCACGATCCTGCGCTTGCCGTACATGTCGCCCAGCCGGCCCGAGATCGGCGTCGCGCACGCGGCCACCAGCAGCGTGATCGTCACGACCCACGCGGTGTCGGCGCGGTCGGCATGCAGCAGGTGCGGCAGCTCGGCCTGGATCGGCACAACGAGGGTGAACATGTAGGCCGAGCACAGGCCCGTGAACGCCAGCACGCCGACCGTCAGCCACCTCGGCGTCGAGTGGGTGAGGCTGCGTCTGCTGTCTCGTCCACTCATCCGTCCACGCTAACCGCGCGGGAGAGCGGCGGGATCGGAATGTCGGGATCCGAGGGGATTGCTGACGCGAGCGGGCCGGATCCGGGCAGACTAGCCCCATGCGAACCATCCGCGATCTCGACACCGTCGAGCTCATCATCAAGGCCCAGGATCTGTTCGATGAGCTCCGCCGCTCGGAGCGCACCATCGACGCCGGCACGCTGCGCGCGCTGCAGCAGTCGGGCAACTACGTTGTGGGCCTGTTCGACAGCGAGGGCGACGACGAGGTGATGGTCGGCGCGTCCATCGCGTTCTTCGGGCAGCCGGCGCGTCGCACGATGCACTCCCACATCACCGCCCTGCTGCCCGAGTACCGCGGCCGCGGCTGGGGGCGCGAGCTCAAGGAGCACCAGCGCCAGTGGGCGTTCTCGCGCGAGGTCGGCAACATCACGTGGACGTTCGATCCGCTCGTCGCCCGGAACGCGCACTTCTTCCTCACCGTGCTCGGCGCGCGTGCCACGGCGTACGTCGAGAACCAGTACGGCATCTTCGGCGGAGGCGACGCGGGCGATGAGAGCGACCGCCTCGACGTCGAGTGGGCCCTGGCCGACATCGCGAGGCCCCCGGCCGAGGACGCCGTGGTCGCGACCGTCGAGATCCCGAGCGACATCGAGTCGCTCCGCGCCTCGGACCCCGGCGCCGCCCACGAATGGCGCCTGAAGCTGCGGGCGGACATGGCGCAGCAGCTCGCGCAGGGGCTGCGCATCGCGGGCTTCGACGCGGCGCGCGGGTACCTCTTCGTCCGGGCCTGACCGCCCCGCGCGCGCCGGGCCGGGGTTCCGGCACACTCGTCACATGAGCGCACTCGACCCCGCCTGGATCCCGCACCGCCGTGGTCTCGACCGCGAGCTCGTCGGCTGGATCCGCCCCGAGGGCGACGAGTGGGTGGCGGTCGACCTGTTCGGGGCCGACGTCAGCGCGCCGCTCGACTGGGTCGAGGCGGAGGACGCGCTCGAGGCCCGGGGGCTGGGGTGGCTCGCCGAGCCGTACGTGCTCGAGCGGGAGGGGCGGGATCCGATCCGGGTGCGGGTCGTGGACGTCTCGCCGGCGACGCCCGAGGGGCCCGGCCGCGTGACGGTGAAGACCGAGGACTGGGGCGCGATCGACGTGCCCCATGACCTGCACGAGCTGCCGTGGCCGCCGCTCGGGCTGCGGGCGCTGCGGCCCGGCGAGGGGCATTCCCCCTGGGGCTGAGGGCCGCAGCGCCAGAGCGCCCCTCACATCCGCCCTGGAGGTCGCCGCTAGGCTCGCGGGCATGCCCCTCGTCCTCGTCACCGGAGCCGCGCGCGCGAACTCGATCGGGGCGGGCATCGTCCCGCGGCTGCAGGCCGACGGCTGGGACGTGGTCACGAGCGAGCTGGGCACCGGCGACTACCCGTGCGACCTGTCCAGCCCCACCGAGCCCACCGCGCTGATCGAGCGGATCGCGGCCGAGCGCGGCCCGCTGTCGGCGATGGTGCTCAGCCACGCGCACGACATCGAGTCGGGCATCCTCGACACCACGGCCGAGAGCTTCGATCTGCACGTGGCCGTCAACGCCCGTGCCACGCTGCTGATGATCGCGGCCTTCGCGCGGCAGGTCAGCGCGGACGGCGGCGCGATCGTCGCGTTCACCAGCGACCACACCACGGGCAACCTGCCCTACGGATCCTCCAAGGGCGCGCTCGATCGCATCGTGATCTCGGCCGCGCGCGAGCTCGGCCCGCGCGGCATCTCGGCGAACGTGGTCAACCCCGGCCCCATCGACACCGGATGGATGGACGACGAGACGCGCGAGGCGCTCCTCGCCGCGCAGCCCCTCGGCCGCGCCGGCACCCCGCGCGACATCGCGGGCGTGACGTCGTTCCTGCTCTCGGAGGCGGGGCGCTGGGTGAGCGGCCAGCTGCTCCACGTCGACGGCGGCTTCAGCGCCCGGTTCTGACCTCTCGGGCGCTTCGCCCGCTGCCGGTGATCGTGGGGGAGCGGCGCGCCTAGAATCGTTGTATCCGCGCGCGTGTCCGCTCGCGCGCATGCTCATCCGATCCTCCCGACCATTGGAGCCACCGTGGCCGAACCCTCCCGCCTCGACAAGGTCATCAGCCTCGCCCGCCACCGCGGGTTCGTCTTCCAGGCGGGAGAGATCTACGGCGGATCCCGCTCGGCATGGGATTACGGGCCCCTGGGCACGGAGCTCAAGGAGAACATCCGCCGCCAGTGGTGGCAGACGTTCGTGCGCGGGCGCGGCGACATGGTCGGCCTCGACTCGTCGATCATCCTGCCCTCGAAGGTGTGGGAGGCCTCGGGCCACGTCGCCACCTTCAGCGACCCGCTGGTCGAGTGCCTGCAGTGCCACAAGCGTCACCGCGAGGATCACCTCATCGAGGCGTTCGCCGAGAAGAAGGGCCGCCAGCCCGAGAACGGCATGGCCGACATCGCCTGCCCCGACTGCGGCACCCGCGGCCAGTGGACCGAGCCGAAGTCCTTCTCGGGCCTCGTGAAGACGTTCCTCGGTGTCGTCGACGACGAGTCGTCGCTGTTCTACCTGCGCCCCGAGACGGCCCAGGGCATCTTCGTGAACTTCGCGAACGTGCTCACCGCCTCGCGCAAGAAGCCGCCGTTCGGCGTCGGCCAGGTCGGCAAGGCGTTCCGCAACGAGATCACGCCCGGCAACTTCATCTTCCGCACCCGCGAGTTCGAGCAGATGGAGATCGAGTTCTTCGTGCCGCCGGCCGAGGCCGCCGAGTGGTTCGAGCACTGGGTCGAGGCCTGCTGGGCCTGGTTCATCGACCTCGGCATCGACCCGCAGAACATGCGCAAGCTGGACATCCCCGACGGCGAGCGCGCGCACTACTCGGATCGCACGATCGACGTCGAGTACGACTTCGGCTTCCCGGGCAAGGGCTGGGGCGAGCTCATGGGCATCGCCAACCGCACCGACTTCGACCTGACGAACCACATCGAGGCCTCGGGCAGCAAGCTCGAGTACTTCGACCAGGCCTCGGGTGAGAAGTACGTGCCCTATGTCATCGAGCCCTCGTTCGGCCTCACCCGCTCGATGATGGCCTTCCTCATCGACGCGTACGAGGAGGAGGAGGTGCCCAACGCCAAGGGCGGCACCGACACCCGCACCGTGCTGCGCCTCGACCCGCGCCTGGCGCCGGTCAAGGTCGCCGTCCTGCCGCTCTCGCGCAACGAGCGCCTCTCGCCGCTGGCTCGCGAGGTCGCCGACGAGCTGCGCGCGCAGTGGAACGTCGACTTCGACGACGCCGGCGCCATCGGCCGCCGCTACCGTCGCCAGGACGAGATCGGCACGCCGCTGTGCGTCACGATCGACTTCGACTCGCTCGACGACCGCGCCGTCACGGTCCGCGACCGCGACACGATGGCCCAGGAGCGCGTGCCGCTCGAGGGCCTTCGCGCGTACCTCTCGGAGCGCCTCCGCGGCGCCTGACACGCGACACCGCGAGAGCCGGGCCCGCTGGGGTCCGGCTCTCGCTGTGTCTGGCCCTCGTGGGCGTGCGGCTGGCGCTCCGCTCAGCTGGCCAGCACGCGCTCCAGCAGGTCGCGCGTCCGCTCGGCGATCTCGGGGAAGCTCGCCCCGGGCGCGCCCATCTCGGTGCCGATGTAGCGGAAGACGCCGCTGAGCAGGTGGGTGATCAGGATCGCCTCGTCGCGCCGGCGCGCGGCGGGTGCGGTCGGGGAGGCGTGCTCGAGGCGCAGCTCGATGATCTCCCGCAGCTCGTTCTCCATCGCCGTGATGCGCGCGATCTGGCGACTCAGCAGCGTCGTCGAGCTGGCGATGACCTTCATCCGCTGCTCGATGTTGGGCGCGTCGCTCGGCGGGAGCGAGATCAGCGCGATGGCGTCGATCAGGATCGGCCCGGTCGAGATGACGAAGCGGCGCGCCGCGCGCTCGTCGATCCCGGGGTGCTCCTGTCCGAGGAGCGCGTCGTCCTTCGTCGGGAAGTGGTTGAAGAAGGTGCGCTGGCTGATGCCGGCGACCTCGCAGATCATGTCGACGGTGACCTGCGCGTAGCCGTGCTCGAGGACGAGCTCGAGCGCCGCGCGCTCGATGGCCGCGGTCGTGGCGGCCGCGCGTCCCGTGGGATGCGGCATCCGTGCTCCTTCGGGGCGTCGTCCTCGCGAGGCGAGAGCGCGGGGTCGCGCTCCTCCGACCCTACGACGGGGAGCTGACTGCAGGTTATGCACGTATAGTTGCAGTGACTGCACATCACGACTTCAGCCAGGAGACCCATGTCCACCTCCGTCGCAGATGCCCCGCTGCTGCTCACGCAGCGCAGGATCTGGATCATCTTCAGCGCCCTCATCGCGGGCATGCTGCTCTCGAGCCTCGACCAGACGATCGTCTCGACCGCCATGCCGACGATCGTGGGCCAGCTCGGCGGCGTCGAGCACCAGGTCTGGATCACGACGGCCTATCTGCTGGCGACTACCATCGTGATGCCGATCTACGGCAAGCTCGGCGATGTCTTCGGTCGCCGCTGGCTGTTCCTCATCGCGATCGGGCTGTTCACGCTCGCGTCCGTGGGCTGCGCCTTCGCCGGCGACTTCTGGTCGTTCGTGGTGTTCCGCGCGATGCAGGGGCTCGGCGGCGGAGGGCTGATGATCCTGTCGCAGGCGATCATCGCCGACGTTGTGCCCGCGAAGGACCGCGGCAAGTACATGGGCCCGATGGGCGCGGTCTTCGGCCTCTCGGCCGTGGCCGGCCCCCTCCTCGGCGGGTACTTCGTCGACCACCTCACCTGGCAGTGGGCGTTCTACATCAACATCCCTATCGGCATCATCGCCTTCGTGATCGGCGTGTTCGCCCTGACGCTGCCGACCCATCGCGCGAAGCACCGCATCGACGTGCTCGGCATCGTGCTGCTGTCGGCCGCGACGACCTGCCTCATCTTCTTCACCGACTTCGGCGGGGATGCCGCCGACCACGGCTGGGACTCGCCGGCCACGTGGGCCTGGGGCGCGGGCATGCTCATCGCGGCGGCGCTGTTCGTCCTCGTCGAGTCGCGCGCGACCGATCCGATCATCCCCCTCTCGCTGTTCCGCAACCGGATCTTCCTGAACACCACGGGCATCGGGTTCGTGCTCGGCATCGCGATGTTCGCCGCGATCGGGTTCATGCCGACCTTCCTGCAGATGGCGTCGGGCACCTCGGCCGCCGACTCGGGCCTGCTGATGATCCCGATGATGGTCGGACTCATGGGCACCTCGATCGCGTCGGGCGTGGCCGTCTCGCGCACCGGGCGGTACCGGGCCTACCCGATCCTCGGCATCGTGATCGCGATCGTGGCCCTGCTCGGGATGACCACGCTCGCCGCCGACACCCCGATCTGGCTGATCTGCGCGTACCTGTTCGTCTTCGGCGCGGGCCTCGGTCTCGTGATGCAGATCATCGTCCTGGTGGCGCAGAACTCGGTGCCGCCGAACGAGATCGGCACGGCGACCAGCACGAACAACTACTTCCGCGAGGTGGGATCCTCGCTCGGCGTCGCCGTGTTCGGCACGCTGTTCACCACGCGCCTGACCGAGCGCCTCACCGACGTCTTCGCGGGCGCGGGCGCCTCTCCCGAGGCCGCGGCCGACGCGACGGCGTCGATCGACCCGGGGCTGCTGAGCACGCTGCCCGAGCCGGTGCGCGACGCCATCGTCACCGCCTACGCCGAGTCGCTGGCGCCCGTGTTCTGGTACATCATCCCGTTCATGGCCGTCGGCCTGCTGCTGGCGTTCTTCATCAAGCAGATCCCGCTGGTGGGCGACTCGGGCCTGGTGGCCCGGGGTGAGGCCATCGCGGGAGACGAGGCCGAGCGGCTCGAGGCGCAGCTGCGCCGCGCCTGACCTCCCCTGACGGCGGCCCGAGCCCTGCGGGGTCCGGGCCGCCGTGCTTTATATCGCTGAGGGCCGAAGGGTTCGCCCGCCCCCCATAAGCTGAGATCCCCGGGGAGGGGTGTCCTTTCCGCGCCCGAACGGATCCTCGATGTCGATGCCCCTCGCCTTCTCGCCCCTGTCGAATCGGGGTCCCCGTCTCTCCGACCTCGCTTTCGAGAGGATCGCCGAGGCGATCGTCGACGGCACCCTGGAACCCGGCGTCGTGCTGCGCGATCACGAGCTCGCCAGTCAGCTCGGCGTCTCGCGGATGCCGGTCCGCGAGGCCCTGCAGCGCCTCGAGCGCGCCGGCCTCGTCGAGACAGCGGCCTCGCGCTTCACCCGCGTCACGGTGTTCACCGACCGGCGGATCGCGGACGGCGTCGAGTACGCAGGGCTCCTGTACGGCGGCGGGGTGCAGATGGCGCTGCGCCGGATGGACGACGCGATGCACGAGCGGCTGATCGGCCTCGTCCACGCTCTGTGCGATGCCACCTCCGACGAGGAGGTGTTCGACACCGGCCTCGCGGCGCTCGTCTTCGCCCTCGACCACACCGGCAACGAGGTCATGGACCGCCGCCGCGACGTGCACTATCTGCTCGCCCGCCTCAAGAACGTGGTGTCACCCGGGCAGTTCGCCGAGAGCTTCCGCGAACAGCGCGAGGCGCTGCGCGACGCCGTCGTCGCGCGCGATGCGGGCGCGGCGGAGACCGCCGTCCGCCGGATGCACGGGATCTGCTGAGACCGGGCGCGAGGGTCAGGCCCCTTCCGCGGCCCCCGGATCCCGCTGCTTCCGGGCCGCGGCCTTCGCCTCCCGCTTCGTCTCGCGCACAAGCGCCAGCGACTCGGGGCTCGTGATGTCGGCGACGGAGCGGTGCGCGCCCTCCTCGCCGTACGGCCCCGCCGCCTCGCGCCAGCCGGATCCCGTGAAGCCGCACTGCTTGCCGAGCAGGGCGAGGAAGATGCGCGCCTTCTGGTCGCCGAATCCGGGTAGGGCCTTCAGGCGCGCGAGCACCTCCGCACCGTCGGGCTCGCCGCGGGTCCAGAGCGCGCGGGCGTCGCCGTCCCAGTCGTCCACCAGCGTGCGGCACAGGGTGCGCACGCGCTCCGCCATCGACCCGGGGAAGCGGTGCACGGCCGGCGTCTGGCGGAACACCTCGAGGAGCGCGTCGGGGTCGTAGTCGGCGATCGTCTCCGCGTCGACGGATCCGATCCGCTGCCGGATCTTCTCGGGGCCGGTGAAGGCGGTCTCCATCGCGATCTGCTGATCGAGGAGCATGCCGATCAGCAGGGCGAGCGGGTTGTCGGTGAGCAGCGCGTCGGCGTCGGCGTCGCCGGTGATCGAGAGGGCCATGGCTCCATCATCGCGCGCCGGGCGCGCATCCACCCGGCCCCGGTGGGAGCGAGGGTGGGGCGTCAGCGCAGCGCGACGGCGCCGGTGACGGGGCAGGACACCTCGACCGGGGCGGGCTCGACGGTGCCGGCGGGCAGCGTCGGGCGGGCGTCGACGCCGAACAGCGTCTCGATCGCCGCGAAGACCTCCTCCGCGCGATCCTGCATCGCGTAGTCGGCGGCGCGGGTCGTGGGGGTGTGCAGCAGCATGCCGACGAGGTGGCGCAGCGCCGCCTCCGACTCGGGGTGCCGCGCGATCTCGTTCTCGAGCAGGCCGAACGCGTGCTCGCGCAGCGCGATGATCGCCGGCTGCGCGCCGCGGCTGCGACGCACGTCGACGAAGCGCGCCGCCGCGTCCTTGACCATCGCGCGGGCGGCGTCGGTGGCCTGCAGCTCCTCGAGGGGTGCGTGCACGCGGATCGTCTCGAGGTCGAGCAGGGTGACACCGGGGACGTCGGCGACGGCCGCGTCGACGTTGCGGGGCAGGCCCAGGTCGATGACGAACAGCGGCTTCGCCAGACCGGCGATGGTGTCGGGGGTGACGACCGGCTCTTCCGAGTTCGTGCAGGTGATGAGGATGTCGCTCTGCGTCGCCGCGGCGACGAGGTCGGCGCGGGTGACGTGCGCGATGCCGTACTTCTCGCCGAACATCTTGCCGCGACCCGAGGTCGAGTAGACGGTGATGTCGGTGACGCCGCGGTCGCGCAGCGCGGCGATGGTCGCGGCGGCGTACATGCCGGTCCCGAACAGCAGCACCTTCTGCGTGGTCCAGTCGGCGAGGCGGCTGTCGGTCAGCTCGAGCGCGAGGCGCACGAGCGACCGGCCGGCGCGGCCGAGCGCCGTGGCGTTCTTCACGGCCTTCTGCGTCTCGGTGGCGCGCTGGAACATGCGCTCGAGGTCGCTGGTCGTGGTGCCCTGCTGGCGGGCGTCGGCGAGCGCACGGCGCACCTGGCCGCCGATCTCGCCCTCGCCGATGACGACCGACTCGAGGCCGGCCGCGACGGCGAACAGGTGCTCGGCGGCCTTGCCGTCGGTCTTGACGGCGTAGCGGCCGGCGAACTCGTCGGCGTCGAGGCCCGAGGCCTCGCGCATCGCCTCCGCGATCAGCGCGGCGCTGTCGGCCGACTCGGTCTCGACGTACGCCTCGATGCGGTTGCAGGTCGACAGCACCACCACACCCTCGACCGAGGGCGCGATGAGCGGCGCGATCTTGTCGGCGCCGGGCGCGGAGAGCTGCTCCAGGACGTCGAAGGGCGCAGTCTTATGACTCGCGGTGACACACAGCAGCACACAGGGATTCTACGCCGCGTCGAAGTGCGGGGTCTGAACCCCCGCTGGGTGCTCGTGACGGATCCTTCGACGTCGAGATTCCGCGGATCCGGGCGATCCGCGCGATCCGTCGTCCCACGGTTTTCCGAGGGGGCGGCGTGGTGAGATGGATCCATGCCCGACGCCAACGCCCCGCTGCTGCGCGCTCTCCGCGGTGACCGCCCCGAGACCGCCCCGATCTGGTTCATGCGTCAGGCGGGTCGCTCGCTGCCGGAGTACCGCGAGCTGCGGGTCGGGACGCACATGCTCGACGCATGCCTGACGCCCGATCTGGCGGCCGAGATCACGCTGCAGCCGGTGCGCCGCCACGGCGTCGATGCGGGCATCTTCTTCAGCGACATCGTTGTGCCGCTGCGCCTGGCGGGTGTCGAGGTCGAGATCGAGCCCGGTCGCGGCCCGGTGTTCGCCTCGCCCATCCGCACCGCCTCCGACGTCGCGCGCATCACGGGCATCGACCCCGCCGAGGTCGCCGCCGCCGCCGAGCCCGTGCGCGAGGCCGTGCGCCTCACGGTCGCCGAGCTCGACCAGAGCGGCCGCCCGCTGATCGGCTTCGCCGGCGCCCCGTTCACCCTCGCCGCCTACCTCGTCGAGGGCGGCCCGTCCAAGGAGCACCTGCGCGCCCGCGCCATGATGCAGGCCGACCCCGAGTCGTGGCACCGCCTGGCCGGCTGGCTGTCGGGGGTCTCGCGCGCGTTCCTCGGCGCGCAGATCGAGGCGGGCGCCGCCGCCGTGCAGCTGTTCGACTCATGGGCGGGGTCGCTGCGGCCGGACGTGTACCGCGAGTACGTGCAGCCGCACTCGGCCGCGGCCGTGCGGGATCTGCCGGTCGACGTGATCCACTTCGGCGTGGGCACCGGCCCGTTCCTCGGCGACATGCGCCTGGACGGCGCCGCGTCGGCCGTGGGCGTCGACTGGCGCCTGCCGCTGGATGAGGCCGCCGCGACCGTCGGGCCCGACGTCACGCTGCAGGGGAACATCGACCCGGCGCTGCTCGGCGCCCCGTGGGAGGTGCTCGAGGCGCACGTCCGCGACGTCGTCGAGCGGGGCCGCGCGGCGCGCGCCCACATCGTGAACCTGGGCCATGGCGTGCCGCCGGATGCGGATCCGGCCGTCCTGACCCGCATCGTCGAGCTCGTCCACTCGCTCTGAGGCGACGGGCGAGGCGGAGCAGGCGACGAGGGAGCGGGAAGAGATGCCGGTGGAAGAGCTGCACGAGAAGGCCGCGGCCACGCGTGTCGCCGTCGTCGGCGGGGGCATCGGCGGCCTCGTCGCCGCGCGCGAGTTCGCCAAGCTCGGCATGTCCGTCACCCTGCTCGAGGCGGGCGACGCCCTCGGGGGCGCGATCCGCTCGGGCGAGGTCGACGGCATCGGGCTCGACCTCGGCGCCGAGAGCTTCGCGACCCGCGGGGGCCACGTGCGCACGCTGGTCGACGAGCTCGGCCTCGCCGACGCCGTCGTCGAGCCCCATCGCGGGGGAGCCTGGGTCGCCGGCCTGCCCGGCGGCAAGGCCGCGCCGCTGCCGCAGGGCGGCATCCTCGGCATCCCCGCGAACCCGTTCGCCGAGGACGTCGTGCGGGTCATCGGCTGGGGCGGCGCCTGGCGCGCGTACCTCGACCGCCTGCGCCCGCCGCTGACCATCGGCCACGCCGCCTCTCTCGGCAAGCTGGTGCGCTCGCGCCTCGGATCGGCGGTGCTCGACCGCCTCGTCGCCCCCGTCACGAGCGGGGTGTACTCGGCGCGGCCCGACGACATCGACCCGGACATCGCGGCCCCTGGCCTGAACGCGGCGCTCACTCGCGTCGGATCGCTCACCGGCGCCGTCGCCGAGCTGGTGGCGGCCCGCCCGGGCGGAGCGGCCGCCGGCAAGGCGCCCGGAGCGGCCGTGCTCGGGCTCGAGGGCGGCATGATCCGCCTGGTCGATGCGCTGGCCGCGTCGCTGCGCGAGCTCGGCGTCGAGATCCGCCTCGGCTCGCCGCTCTCGTCTCTGGCCCGCGAGGGATCCGGATGGGTGCTGTCGGCGGGCGAGCACCGCTTCGAGGCCGACGCCGTGCTCGTCGCCACCGAGGAGACCGCCGCGCGCCGCCTGCTGGCTCCGCACGTGGAGGGCCTCCCGCCCGAGGCCGCGGCCCCCGGGCCCGTGGTGCACGTCGTCACCCTGATGCTCGACGCGCCCATGCTCGACGACGCGCCCCGCGGCACGGGCGTGCTGACGGTGCCCGGGTCGTTCACGGCGAAGGCGCTGACGCACGCCACCGTGAAGTGGGGCTGGGTGCGCGAGGCCGCGGCCGGACGCCACGTCGTGCGCGTGTCCTTCGGCGCCCAGGGCGAGCCCCCGGCGACCGACGGCCTGGCCGACGAGGCCGTCGCGGCCCTCGCCGTCGAGCAGGCGGCGCTGATGCTCGGCGTCCCGCTCACCCGCGACCAGCTGCGCGGCTTCGCGATCGAGCGCTTCGCCCAGTCGCAGCCCGCCGCCACCATCGGGCTCCGCGAGGAGACCGCCCGCACCCGCGCCGCGATCCGCTCCGTGCCCGGGCTCGGCGCCACCGGGGCGTGGCTCGCCGGCACCGGCCTGGCGCAGGTCGTGCCGGACGCGATCGCCGAGGCCGACCGCCTGCGGCGCGCGGTGCTCTTCCCCGAGGGGAAGACGTTCTAGCGGGCCTTCCTGCCCACCGCAACCGGGATGCCGTTTTCGGAATACGGCGCTAGCGTGGTCAGCACAACCATGGGATCGCGCTCGAGCGGTCCGAGGCGTATGCGTCAGCGACGTGAGGAGAAACCCATGCGGGGCAAGTTGGGACTCGTTATCGGCCTCGGGGCGGGCTACGTGCTGGGAAGCCGTGCCGGCCGTGAGCGCTACGAGCAGATCAAGACCCAGGCGCTCAAGGTCTGGAACCTCGACCCGGTGCAGGAGCAGGTCGGCAAGGTCAAGGACATCGCCACCTCCAGCGCGCTCGCGCTGCCGCGCACCGTCTGGAGCGCCGGCGTCGGCGTCTACAAGGCGGTCAGCCGGCAGCCCACGCCGGGCTCCAAGCTCGACGCCGGGCTGAAGGCCGCCAAGGAGTCCGCCGACGACGTGAAGAAGGCCGCCGAGGCCGACGTCTCGAAGGTGGCCGACTCCTGATGGCCGTGCGCTCGCCATTGCGCGATCGCGCCGACGACAGCCTGCTGACCCTCGCGCAGGACGTCCCGCAGCTGGTCAAGAACCTCGTCGTCGCCGAGTTCAACGCGATCAAGGGCTGGGCCGTCAAGACCGCCAAGGACGCGGGCATCGGCACGGGCCTGATGTTCGTGGCGCTGTTCTTCATCGCGTGGGTCGTCCCGATGTTCCTGGCCTTCCTCACCGCGCTGCTCTCGCTGTGGCTTCCGGTGTGGGCGGCCGCGCTCATCGTCATGGGAGTCGGGGTCATCCTCGCCATCGCAGCGGGCGCCGCCGGACTGGTCTTCTACAAGAAGATCGGCAAGCGCGAGAGCCCGATCCAGGCCGCCAAGACCGACGTGCAGATCGTGAAGGATGTCGCGAATGAGTTCTGAGAGCGTGTACAGCAGCCAGACGCCGAACACCGTGGTGCCCAGCGGCATCACGGATCCGGTGGCCCTCGCCCGCGCCGAGCTCGCGGCCGCCCTGGCCGCCATCGAGTACAAGGCGAACATCCCCGCGCGTGCGTCCGAGAAGCTGCAGGAAGGCGCGGTCAAGGCCCGCGCCTTCGCCGAGCGCGAGCCCGTCCCGGCGCTCGCCGCCGCCGTCGGTGTCGCCCTTGCGGTCGGCACCGCGATCTGGGGGATCGCCCGCCTCATCGCGCGCTGATCCCGCCGCTCTTTCGACATCGAGAGGCCGCCCCGAAACGAGACCTCCTCGTGATCGGGGCGGTTTTGCCTTACCCGGACCCGGGGGGAGGATGGACCCATGGCTGACTCGCACCACAGCACTCCCGACGCGTCCGCAGAGACCGAGATCCTCGGCGACAACTACAGCCTCTGGGCGGTGTGGCGCCGCGACCCGGCCCGCCCCGTCGGAGCGGCCGACGACGTCGAGCTCGAGAACATCGTCACGTTCCTGGCAGAGGGCGGTGTGACCGTCCGCGGCTTCTACGACGTCTCCGGCCTGCGTGCCGACGCCGACCTCATGGTGTGGGTCCACGGGCCCGTCGCCGAGGACCTGCAGAAGGCGATCCGTCGCCTGCGTCGCACCAGCCTGCTGGCGAACCTGCTGCCGACCTGGAACGCCATGGCCGTCCACCGCGACGCCGAGTTCAACAAGCGTCACGTCCCCGGCTACATGCGCGGCATCCCCGCCAAGGGCTGGCTCACCATCTACCCCTTCGTGCGCAGCTACGAGTGGTACCTGCTGCCCGAGGAGGAGCGCAGCGCCATGCTGCGCGACCACGGCATGAAGGGCGCCGCCTTCCGCGACGTCACCGCGAACACCATGGCCTCGTTCGCCCTCGGCGACTACGAGTGGATGCTGCCCATGGAGGCCGACAAGCTCACCGACCTCGTCGACATGATGCGCGACCTGCGCTACACCGAGGCGCGCCGCCACGTGCGCGAGGAGGTCCCCTTCTTCACGGGCCGCCGCGTCGAGATCGCCGAGATCGCCGAGATCCTGTCGTGAGCTCGGCCGTCCCGATCCGCCTCGGCACGAGGCGCAGCGCGCTGGCGATGACCCAGTCAGGTCACGTCGCCCGCGCCCTCGAGGAGGTGTCGGGACGCCCCGTCGAGCTCGTCGAGATCGTCTCCGAGGGCGACACCAACCGCGGATCGCTGTCGCAGCTGGGCGGGACGGGCGTCTTCGCGACGCGCCTGCGCGAGTCGCTCCTGGCCGGCGAGTGCGATCTGCTGGTGCACTCGCTGAAGGATCTGCCCACCGCGCAGCCCGACGGCTTCGTGATCGCCGCCAACCCGCCCCGCGCCGATGCCCGCGACGTGATCATCACGCGCGACGGCACGCGGCTCGAGGACCTCCCCGAGGGGTCGATCATCGGCACCGGATCGCCGCGCCGCATCGCGCAGGTCCTGCGGGTCCGCCCGGATCTCGCGATCCACGACCTCCGCGGAAACGTCGACTCGCGCATGCAGCGGGTGACCGATGGCGAACTGACCGCGATCGTGCTGGCCGCCGCCGGCCTCGACCGCCTCGGCCCCGAGACCCCGCTCATCTACGAGCAGCGCGACCTGGACGCCTGGCCCACGGCCGCGGGCCAGGGTGCGCTCGCCGTCGAGACGCGCGCCGACGCCGATCCCGAGCTCCTCGACGCGCTCTCCCGGCTGGACGACGCCCCCACGCGATTCGCCGTGACCGTCGAGCGCGCGGTGCTCGCGGGCATCGAGGCGGGGTGCCACGCCCCGGTCGGTGTGCACGCCCGTTTCGTCGGCGATCAGCTGCAGGTGAGGGCCGCCGTCTACGGTCTTGCCGGTGAGCGGGCCATCGAAGAGGTGGTGTCCGAGACCGTGTCCATCGACACGCCCGGTGAGGGGTATATTCGTCGGCAGGGCAGCGGCAACGAAGCGGATGCTGCCGACGGCGTGGATCAGATCGACCATGCGCGCGATATCGGCCACGGTATCGCTCGTCGGCTGCTCGAACGTGGGGCGGCCGACCTCGTATCCCGAGAGTCCTCCCTATGAATTCAGCTCACACGTCTCGCCCGGAGAAGCCCCTGACCGGTTGGCGCGTCCTCGTGCCGCGCGGCGGTCCCTGGGGCGACAGCGTCGCGGCCACCCTGCGCTCGCAGGGCGCCGTCCCCGTCATCGCGCCGATGATCAACTTCGCGCCCGCCGATGACACCGCCACGCTCGAGGCGGCCATCGCCGACCTCGCCGCCGGCGAGTTCGACTGGCTCACCCTCACCAGCGCGACCACCGTCGACGTGCTCTCGGCCTACCAGGCCAAGATCCCCGACGCCACGAAGGTCGCCGCCGTCGGCGAGACCACGGCCGCCGCGCTCAGCGCCGCGGGCTACCGCGTCGACCTCGTGCCGGACACCGACAACTCGGCCGCGGGCGTCGCCCAGCAGCTCAACGCGCTCGAGCCGGCGCCGCGCCGGATCCTGGCCCTGCGCAGCGCGATCGCGAAGCCCATCCTCTCGGTCATGCTGGCCGAGGCCGGTCACGACGTCCGCAGCGTCGTCGCGTACCGCACCATCGGCGTGCCGGCCAAGGAGAACGTCGTCCGCGACGTGACCTCGGGCCGGATCAACGCGATCCTCGTGACGTCCGGATCGGTCGCCGAGCAGGTCCGCGAGCAGTTCACGAACATCGCCGAGTCGACGGTCATCGCCGCCATCGGCCCGCGCACCGCGCACGACGCCGATCTGATCCACCTGCCGATCCAGCTGATCGCGCCGGAGCAGACCGTCGAGTCGCTGATCTCGGCGCTCGCGTCGATCCCGGTGCCGGAGCCCTCGGAGGAGGCGCTCGCCGTGCCCACCACCGGCCCGACCGGCATCATCTCGCAGGGCCGCTGATGAGCTTCCCCACCCACCGCCCGCGTCGGCTGCGCCAGTCGGCCGCCGTGCGGCGGCTGGTCCGCGAGACCCATCTTGTGCCGTCGCAGCTCGTGCTCCCGATGTTCGTGCGCGAGGGCATCACCGAGCCCGCCGACATCTCGTCGATGCCCGGCGTGCGCCAGCACACGCTCGACTCGCTGCGCCGCGCCGCCGTCAAGGCCGCGGAGGCCGGTGTCGGCGGAGTCATGCTCTTCGGCGTGCCCGCCGTCCGCGACGAGCAGGGTTCGGGCGCCACCGACCCCGAGGGCATCCTGAACGTCGCGACCACCGCGCTCGCGGCCGAGGTCGGTGACGCGCTCGTGGTGCAGACCGACCTGTGCCTCGACGAGTTCACGAGCCACGGCCACTGCGGTGTGCTCGCCGCCGACGGCACGGTCGACAACGACGCGACGCTCGAGCGCTACGCGGCGATGGGCGTCGCCCAGGCGCGGGCCGGATCGCAGCTGCTCGGCCTGTCGGGGATGATGGACGGCCAGGTCGCCGCCGTGCGCGAGGCGCTCGATGACGAGGGCTTCACGAACACCCTGATCCTCGCCTACTCGGCCAAGTACGCGGGAGCCTTCTACGGCCCCTTCCGGGAGGCCGTCGACTCGCAGCTCACCGGCGACCGCCGCCAGTACCAGATGGACCCCGGCAACGGCCGCGAGGGCATCAAGGAGGCGCTGCTCGACGTCGAGGAGGGCGCCGACGTCGTGATGGTCAAGCCGGCGCTGCCGTACCTCGACGTGCTCGCCGACGTGCGCGCCTCCGTCGACGTGCCGGTCTGGGCCTACCAGGTCTCGGGCGAGTACTCGATGGTCGAGGCCGCCGCCGCGAACGGCTGGATCGACCGCCGCGGCGCCATCCTCGAGTCGCTGCTCTCGATCCGTCGCGCCGGCGCCGACGCGATCCTGTCGTACTGGGCCGTCGAGGCGGCGGGCTGGCTGCGCGAGCAGCTCTAGCCCTCAGCGATCGATCAGAGGTCGACCGTCTGCACGATGAGGCGGGTCGGGTGTGCTCCGCCGTGCCGGATCGTCCAGGTCGCGACCTGCGGCTCGCCCGGTTCGCCTGCCGGGCCGCAGGAGTTCGTCCCCACCTCCCATCGCGGAGACGAGCTCTGGGCGATGTCGACCCGCAGCCGGTGGCCGCGCGAGAACGTGTGCGCGGTCGCCCACAGATCGACCTCGAACTCCTCGTCGCGACCGGGGGTGAGGGGCCGCCGCTCGCCGCGGCCGGTCACGGAGTCGACCCCGCGCGCCGATCCGCGCTGCACGCCGTCGGCGATCACCCGCACCGTCCCGTCGGGGTGCTCATCGCACAGGCGCACAACGACGTCCGCGTCGGTTCCCGTGGTCGACAGGTGCACAACGGCGCGCACCGCTCCCACCACGGTCACGTCCGCGGTGAGCGGCTCCGTGCGCCACGTCATCACGTCCGGGCGGGCCTCGATGACGCGCTGATCCGCGGGACCCGCGTCGAAGCCGCCGAACAGCAGCACGGCGCCTCCCTGGGTCGGAACAGGATCGTGCGGGTCGCTGACGAGCGTCCGGTCGCCTGCGGCCGGCGTCGTCGAGATCGCGCCGTCGGCGCCGAGCAGCAGCTCGACGGTGCGGGCGGAGGGAGGGGGGAACTCCTCGAGGGCGAGCCAGCGGTTCGCACCCATCACGAACACCTGCACCGGCGCATCCGGCAGCGGGGCCCCGCGCAGGGCCCCGTCGAACCAGCGCACGTGCTGCGTGGTGAGGTCGCCGTCGCCCCAGAGGTGATCGGCGGCTGCCGTGGGGCCGAAATCGACGCCCGCGATCTCGGAGCCCATGCTCGCGTGCGACCAGGGACCGATGATCAGGCGCGGCGCAGGGGATCCGGTGGTGCGCGCCGCCTCGGCCAGTCGCCGGTGCAGCTCGAGCGTCGAGCCGAGGAACACGTCGAACCACCCGCCGATCACCAGCGCGGGCACGGCCACCGCCCCGATCCGGTCGCCGATCTTGCCGACCCGCTGGATCGCGGCATCGAGCGGCGCGCGCAGCCTGTCCAGCCCCCAGGCGACGATGGGCTCCACGTCGGGTCGCTCCGACAGGGCACCCGCGCGATAGGCGGAGCCGTCGGCGATGGCGCGCTCGGTCGCCTCCCAGCGCTCCTGCCGCGCCGCGCGGCGATCCGCATCGGGGACGCGTGCGATCTCGTGAGGCGCGATGGCGTAGTGGGTCCATGCCAGCGTGCTGCCGATCTCGGGCACACCACCGCGGAAGCGGAAGCCGTCGAATGCCGACAGCGCCGGGCTGATCGCCGGCGCGACGGCCTTCACCTCGGCGCCGCCGAGGAGGGCGGCGTACTGCGTGTCGGAGGCATACGACCCGCCCCACATGCCCACCGCTCCCGTGCACTCGGCCCGTGCGGCGAGCCAGGCCACCGCCTCGGCGCCGTCGGCCGCCTCCTGAGCGCAGGGGTCGAACGCCCCGTCCGAGCCGAATCGTCCGCGCACGTCCTGCAGGGCGACGAGGTAGCCGGCCGCGGTCAGGCGTGCCACGTCGACCATGCCGGCGACCTCGTCGCCCGCCACGTCGTACGGATGCCGCAGCAGCAGCGCCGGCCA
Organism: Microbacterium phosphatis; assembly: GCF_049177115.1. GTDB lineage: Bacteria > Actinomycetota > Actinomycetes > Actinomycetales > Microbacteriaceae > Microbacterium > Microbacterium phosphatis. The sequence goes on from NZ_CP185370.1 coordinate 148,363, forward strand.
TGGCCCTTCGCCCTCCGGGAGCAGCAGAACGGTGTGCAGGCGCGTGCCGTCGCCGAGCACGCACTTCTCCTCGCGGCGTCGCAGGCGCATAGGGCAAGGCTAGGGCCCGCGGGCGCCGACGCCCGCCCGGATGCGCTCAGTCCTGGCCGCGCACGGTCCGTGCGACGGCGAGGAAGGCCGCCACGGCGTCGGCGACGTGGCCCTCCCGCCACGACAGGTCGATGCGCGCGGGAGGGATGTCGTGGATCGGCACGAACGCGAGGTCGTCGCGCCGGTAGTGCGTCTCGGCGGACGCGGCGGCGATGTTGACGCCGATGCCCGCCGCGCACAGCTCCATGAGCCCCTCGACGCCGTCCGCCTGGGCCACCACGCGGGGGCGGGCGCCGCTCGGGCGCGGATCCACGAGCCACCAGTCGCGCACGGGCGGGGGCACGTCGCCGATCGTGACGAAGCCGAGGTCGTCGGTCTCGGTGATCGAGATCGACGCGCGGGACGCGAGCGGATGATCCGCCGGCATCACGAGCACACGGGCCTCGTCCGCGAGCGGCTCGGCCAGGATGCCCTCGCCGGCCGCCTCCTCGGCCGGGCCGATCACGACATCCACGTCGCCCCGCCGGAGGCTTCCCGCCCCCTCGAAGAACGCCAGGCGCACGAGCTCGACCCGGACGCGCGGCTGGGTCTCGACGACCTCGCGCAGGATCCGCGTGGTGACGCTGCCCGCGCCCGCGGCGACGACGCCGACACGGAGAAGGGCCGCCGCATCGCTGCCGGGCCGCCACCTGTCGACCGCGCGATGGGTGCGCTCGGCCTCTCGGGCGAGGGGCAGCAGCTCGCGGCCGGCCGCCGTGAGCGCGACGCTGCGAGGGCCGCGCTCGAACAGCTGCGCGCCGAGCGTGCGCTCGAGGCGCGCGATCTGCTGGCTGAGCGACGGCGCCGCGATCCGCAGGCGCTCGGCCGCGCGGCCGAAATGCAGCTCGTCGGCGACCGCGACGAAGTACCGCACCTGCGCCGCCGTGACGTTCACAAGCGCCATCTTAGGCTCCGCCTCATGCTCGTTCGCGGACCGGTCGTGGAGGCGCGCCGCCGGCCCGGCGAGGCTGGATGGGGCCCGCGCCCGCGGCGCCGATCGTCTCTTCGCAACAAGGAGGTTGCCGTGACCGACATCCCGTCCGCACTGCCCGCCGCGCCCGCTCCCTACTTCCTCGACCAGGTCGAGGGGGACAAGCTCGTGATGTTCGACCAGCTGTTCACGCTGGTCACGACGCGGCCGCAGACCGACGGCCAGTTCGATGCGTTCTTCACCGACGGCAACCCGGGCCGCCCGGTGCCGCCCCACTTCCACGCGCTGACGCACGAGACCTTCTTCGTCGTGGACGGCGCGATCCAGCTGTGGATCGACGACCGCAACGGCTTCCGCGAGACGCGTGTGCTCGAGGCCGGCGGGTTCGGATACGTGCCGAAGGACTGCATCCACTCGTACCGGATCGTGAAGACCGGCCGCATCTTCGGCGTCACGAGCGCCGGGTTCTCCGACTTCTTCCGGGCGGTCGGCCGCCCGACCGACAAGGCCGGCATCCCCGATCCGGCCGACTTCCACATCCCCACGCCCGAGTTCATGGCGCAGCAGGGGGCCCTCCACGACGTCAACTTCGTGCCGGGCTACGAGCTGTGGGACTGACCGCATGACGGACCTGCGCGACGTCCCCTTCTCCGTCGTGCCGGGCTTCCGGCCGCTCGCGCTCGACGTGCTGTCGCCGGAGGGAGCGGGGCCTCATCCGGTCGTCGTGTTCGTGCACGGCGGCGGCTGGCGCGTCGGCGACCGCCGCACGTTCGTCCCCACGTTCCCCGCGGCGCGGGGCTTCGATCTGATCCGCGCCGCGGGATTCGCGGTGGTGTCGATCGACTATCGGCTGACGGGGGAGGCGGTCTTCCCTGCGCAGCTCGACGACGTGCGCGCGGCTCTCGCCTGGGTGCGCGCGCACGGGCCGGAGCACGGGCTCGACGCGACCCGGATGGTGCTGTGGGGCGAGTCGGCCGGCGGCCATCTCTCCGCGCTCGCGGGCCTCGACCGGCAGCGAGGGGTGCGCGGCGTTGTGGACTGGTACGGGCCTTCCGACCTGATCGCCTTCCCGGCGCCCGGACCGGACGACGAGCGGCCGACCCGCGAGGAGTCGCTCGTCGGCGGTCCGATCCCGGAGCACACCGACCTCGCCCGCGCCGCGAGCCCCGCCCGCCGGGCGCATGCCGAGGCGCCGCCGTTCCACATCGCGCACGGCGACGCGGACGACCTCGTGCCCCCGGCCCAGAGCGAGGCGCTGCACGAGGCGCTGCGGGCCCAGGGCGTCGAGAGCACCCTGACGCTCGTGCCGGGCGCGGGCCACATGTGGCGGGGCGTCGCCGATCCTGCCGCGGTGATGGATCCGGCGCTCGCGTTCGCCCGTCGGGTCACCGCCTGACAGGCCCCGCCGCACCGCGCACGGGAAAGGGCCGGTCGCCGACGGCGACCGGCCCTTTCCCGTGCCGTCAGCGGACCGTGACCGCCCGGGCCTCGCGCACGGCCGCCGCGTAGGCGTCGAAGCTCGGCTTGGGAGTGCGTGCGAACGTCTCGCGGTCGACCGCGACGAGGCCGAGCTTCGGGCCGTAGCCGAAGATCCACTCGAAGTTGTCCATCAGCGTCCAGTGGCAGTAGCCGAGCGCGGGGGTGCCCGACGCGATCTCGCGCTCGAGCTCGGCCAGCGCGGCCGGGATGAATGCGGCGCGCTGGGTGTCGTCGTCGGTCTGGATGCCGTGCTCGGTCACCAGCACCGGAACACCCGAGCGCTGGTACGCGTAGCGCACCGCGCCGGCGAGCGCCCCCGGCTCGATGACGGAGCCCATGCCGTTGCGCGGGCCGTCGATTGCGACCTCGCCGTCGGCGTCGAACGTGAAGCGCTCGTAGTTCTGCACGCCGATGAAGTCGTCCTCGCGCGCCACGTCGAGCCAGTGGTCGTAGACGGCGGCCCGGCGGGCGTCGCGGTGGTGCTCGCCGCCGGGGAGGGCGACGTCGTCGGCGATCGCGATCGAGAGGCCGACGGGCAGGTCGCCCCGCTGCGCCTTCGCCGCCGCGACGGCCGCCCGGTGGGCGGTCGTGAAGGCCTCCTGGAAGTCGGCCTGCGCGTGCGCCGGGATGACGTTGGACGCGTAGTAGCGGGCGCTCCCCGCGGCGCGGGCGGCGGAGGCCAGCATGTCCTGCTTGATCTGCTCGGCGATGGGCGGGAGCTTCCCGCCCGCCTGCAGCAGCTGCTCGAGGTTCGGCTCGTTGATCGTGACCACCGAGGCGAGGCGGTCGCCGAGCCGCGCGACGACGCGATCGGCCTGCGCCGCGAACAGGTCGGCCGCATCCGGCGCGAGCCACGAGCCCGCGGCCGAGAACCAGTGGGGGGCGGCGAAGTGATTGAGCGTGACCAGCGGGGCGAGGCCGCGCTCGAGCGCCGCGTCGACGACGCGCTCGTAGTGGTCGAGCTCGCGCTCGACCACTACGCCGCGCTGGGGCTCGATGCGCGCCCACTCGACGGAGAAGCGCAGGGCGTTCAGACCCCGGGCCGCGACCAGGTCCTGGTCGCTCTCGAACAGGTCGTAGCCGCGGCACGCGTCGCCCGAGGGCTCGCGGAACAGCGTCGGCGTCGTGTGCTCGAGGAACCAGATGTCCGAGTGCACGTTGGCGCCCTCGTTCTGGTGGCCGGCCGTGGCGACGCCCCAGAGGAAGTCGTCGGGGAAGGAGGTCATGATCCTGCTTTCGGTGTCGGAGGGGGAGAGGGCGGCCGCCTCGGAGGGCGGCCGCCCGGTGCGGTCAGCGAGCGCTGCGGACGAACAGGATGACCAGCCCGCCGGCGGTCGCGGCCAGCGCGCCCGCGATGAACAGCGCCGAGAAGTTCGGGCCCGCCGCGCCCGCCCCGATCGCGAGCAGCGCCGGCGCGATGGCCGCCACGATCGTGACCGGCAGGTTGTCGGCGATCTTGAGGATGCCGAGGTCCTTCGCGGGGTTGTCGGGGTCCGGCAGCACCTGGGTGGCCAGCACGAGCTCGACCGAGAAGTACACACCCTGCCCGAGGCCGACCACGGCGCAGGCGACGAGGTAGAAGCCGAAGTCGGGAGCGTTCGAGGCGAGCACGAGGCCGACGGCCAGGATCACCGCGGCGATCAGGACGAACGGCTTGCGCACGCCGAGCTTGTCGCTCAGCTTGCCGATGGCGGGGGCCGCCAGCAGCGTGGCGCCCAGGTTGACGACCACGGTGAGCAGGATCGAGCCGCCGAGGCCCGCGGGGTCGAGGTGGAGCTTCTGCAGCAGGTAGATCGCCTGGTAGCCGTTCAGCGCCGCGACGCCGGAGAACACGAGCATGCGGCTCGTGAAGATCCACGCGAAGCTCGGGTGCGCGATCGGGTTCACCCAGAACATCTTCACCAGGGAGCCGAAGTCGAACCGCGGCTGGGGGAAGTCGAACTTGGGGTCGTGGACGACGAGCGCCAGCAGCAGCATGCCCACGACGGCCAGCGCGGTCGGGATGCCCACCAGCGGCACGAGCTGCGCGCCGAAGGGCACAGACACGGCCATGCCGAACAGCGCGCCGATCGGGGTGGCCATGCTGGTCAGCGCCGTGGCGACGCCGCGTCGGTCGGCGGGGAGCTGATCGGTGAGCAGCGCGATCACGGTGACGCTCGCGATGACGAAGCCCGTCGTGATCAGCAGGTGCGCGAGCACGAAGACCGGCACGTTCGGCGCCGTGACGAGCAGCACGGCACCGACGGCGAACGCGATGGCGCCCAGCACGAGGAACGGACGGCGACGGCCGAACTTCGACCGCGACCGGTCGCTGAGCGTGCCGAAGACCGGCAGTGCGATGAGCGTGAGCACTCCGGCGATCCCGCTCGAGATCGAGATGGTGGTCGTCGCGGTGGCGGCGTCGATCTCGGTCGCCTTGAGCGTGAGCGTCAGCAGCGCCGCGGACATCTGGGCCGCGGCGGCGCCGACCATCGCGAGGACCAGGAAGAAGACGAAGCCGCGGCGCGGTCGCAGGTTCTGTCGGAACAGCGCGGTCGGCGTGGGCTCGGCGACCGGGGCCGTGACGAGCGACGGGGCCGTCGGGGCGGCCGATTCGGGGGTGTTCATGGCTGGCTTCCTTGCCGGCGGCCGTGGGTGCGGCCGCGCCTTGTGAGTCGGGATCCCGCGGGAGCGGGTTGCGTGGACGCTAACACGAAAACATGGAGGCAGCAATGTTTTCGCCGATGGTTGATACGGTGCTGTTATGGCAGGGCCCCGTGGCGAGTACCGCAAGACCGCCGAGCGGCGCACCCAGATCCTCGATGCGGCGCTGGAGGTGTTCTCGAAGAACGGCTACTCCGCGAGCTCGGTGAACGAGATCGCGCGCGTCGTCGGGATCACGCAGACCGGCGTGCTGCACCACTTCGCGGGCGGCAAGATGGCGCTGCTGCGCGCGGTGCTCGAGCGTCGTGACGCGGCCGCCCAGGGGATGCTCGAGGGGAAGCACGGACGCGACTTCCTGAAGGCCATGGTCGAGATCTCGCGCACGCAGCGCGGCCAGCGCGGCGTCGTCCAGCTCTACACGATCCTGGCCGCCGAGGCCACGGACCCGGACCACCCGGCTCACGAGTACTTCACGCAGCGCTTCGCGGTGATCGCCGACGCCGTCACCGTCGCTTACGAGCAGGTGCGCGCGGACGGCGGCCTGCGCGAGGGCGTCGACCCCCGGCGCGCGGCGATCAGCTCCCTGGCCTCGATCGAGGGGCTGCAGCTGCTGTGGCTCGACGGCCTCGACGTGGACATCGCCGAAGACAGCGCGCGCACGATCAGCGGGTTCCTCACCGACCCGCTGTGACCCGTCCGTCAGTGCGCGAAGGCGACGGACGGCGCCGGCGGCTGCGGGGCGAGGAAGCGGCAGGAGAACGTGTGGGTTCCCGAGCCGATCGTCACCGGATCCGATCCGTCCGGCAGCAGCACCTCGGCCTCGGTCGACGGCGGGATGGTCACCACGAGCGAGAACGCCTCGCCCTCCAGGGTCCAGCCGACCGCGGCGGAGCCGTACGGCGTCTCGTGAGTGGTCGACGCCCACGTGAGGTGCGGTGACGGCAGGGGCGCCACGCGGATGCGGCGGTAGGCGGGCGCGGCAGGGGCCAGGCCCGCGACGCGGCGCTGCAGGAAGTCGGCGACGGCCCCCAGGGCGTAGTGGTTGAACGACGTCATGTCGCCCGGGTTGATGCTGCCGTCGGGCAGCATCGAGTTCCACCGCTCCCAGATCGTCGTCGCCCCCATCGTCACGGCGTAGAGCCAGGAGGGGCACTCGCGCTGCATCAGCAGCTCCCACGCCGCGGCGCCGTTTCCGGTGTCGGCCAGCGCGTCGCACACGTGTGGTGTGCCGAGGAACCCGGATCCGATCCGGAACCCGTCGGCGAGCACCTGCTGCGCCAGCAGCTCGCCCGCATGCGCCCGCTGGGCCTCATCGAGCAGGTCGAACCGGATCGCGAGGGCGTAGGCCGTCTGCGAGGCGAACGCCGCGCGCCCCGAGGGCGTCAGGTATTCGTCGCGGAAGCGGGCCCGGGCGCGCTCGAACAGAGCCTCGTACCGGGCCTCGTCCCCGGGCTCGTCCAGCACCGCCGCGGCGTCGCGCATGATCCGGGCCGACTGTGCGAGGTAGGCGACCGCGACCGGCTGCCACGGCAGTCGGGCGGCCCACGGCTGGTCGTCGGGCGCGGCGGCGTCCAGCCAGTCGCCGAACGAGAAGCCCGACGCGAACGCGAGCTCGGGCCCGCCCCGGGCGGCGAAGCGGTCGGTCCAGGCCTTCATGGACCTCCACTGGCGGCGCAGCACACCCGCGTCGCCGTATCGCTCGTACAGCGTCCACGGCACGACGGTCGCCGCGTCGCCCCAGCCGGCCTCGGCATCGAGCGGCGGCATCTTCTCGTCGGCAACGAACCACGGCACGTACACGGGCACGTTCCCGTCGTCGAACTGGTCGGCCGCGAGATCCTTGAGCCAGCCGGCCAGCATCCCGCCGGTGTCGTACAGGTAGGCGGCGGTGGGGGCGAACACCTGGAGGTCACCCGTCCAGCCGAGCCGCTCGTCGCGCTGGGGGCAGTCGGTGGGCACGTCGAGGAAGTTGCCTCGCATCCCCCACACGACGTTCTCGTGCAGCCGGCTCAGGAGCGGATCGGATGCGGCGAACGTGCCCGTCCGGCGCATGTCGGTGTGCGTGACGACCGCGACGAACGCCGTGGGGTCGAGCTCGCCGGGCCACCCCGTCACCTCCGCGTAGCGGAAGCCGTGGAAGGTGAAGGCCGGCTCGTACGTGAACGCGGTGCCGTCGCTGACGATCTCGTCGGTCGCGTCCGCCGCGCGCAGGGGGCGCGTGCCCAGCTCGCCGTGCTCGAGCACCTCGGCGTGGCGCAGGGTGATCGCCGTGCCGGCCGCGGCGCGGGGCACCCGCACGCGCAGGCGCCCGACGAGGTTCTGGCCGAAGTCGAGGATCGTGCGGCCCGATGGCGTGGCGATCGTCTCGACCGGGGTCAGCGTCTCGACGCGTCGGACCGGCGGGCCGTCGGGGGCCACCAGCGTGGCGGCGTCGTAGGGCACAACCGCGACCGCGTCCCAGTCGGCGTCGTCGAATCCCGGGGTGTCCCAGCCGCGGCGCTCGCGGCGGGCGTCGTAGGTCTCGCCCCCGTACAGGTCCGCCCGCGTGAGCGGCCCCAGCGTCGAGCGCCAGCCCTCGTCGGTGCCGTACGTGCGGACCGAGCCGTCGGCGAGCGTCACCTCGAGCTGGACGAGCGCGGCCGTCCGATCGCCGTAGACGTCGCGCCGGCCGCCGAAGCCCAGGTAGCCGCGGAACCATCCGTCCGCGAGGTGCACGCCGATCGCGTTGGCCCCGGGGCGCAGTGCCTCCGTGACATCCCAGGTGCGGTAGCGCAGCCGCCGGGCGTAGGTGGTCCAGCCGGGGTGGAGCACGTCGTCGCCGACCGGGGCGCCGTTGAGGCTGAGCGCCATGACGCCGTGCGCGGTGGCGCGCAGTCGTGCGCGCACCACGTCTGCCGGCACCTCGACCTCGCCGCGCAGCAGGGCCGCGGGCTCTCCTCCCTCGCCCGCCGGCGGCAGGGTGGGCGAGATCATGCGCGCGGTCCAGAGGGCCGGATCGAGCAGACCCGCCTCGACCGGCACGGGCGCGCTCCAGGCCGAGGACGATCCCTCCGCTCCCCACACGCGCACACGCACCTCCTGGCGCTGCCGGCTGGCGAGCGGCGCGAAGGGCCAGGCCACAAGCACCTGGTCGGTCGACTCGACCCGTCCGGTCGTGGCGCCGCCGGCCTCGACCTCGTACGCCGCCTGACGCCATCCGGGTGTTTCGGCGCCCGTGACCCAGGACAGGCGCGGTGTGGCCTCGCCGATCCCGAGCGGTTCGGAGTGGTGCTCGATCGTGATCCGGTCGACGGTGATCATCGGGTGCTCCCTTGCTGCCTGGATCGTCAGGCTACCTGAAAACATGAAAGGCAACATATTTTCACCCCACCCGACGCGATGCGCTCGACATCGGGCGGATCCGTCCAGGCGCGACGCGAGACAATGGAACCATGGCCGATCGCAACGACACCCTGTTCGCCCACGCCCGCGAGGTCATCCCGGGCGGCGTGAACTCGCCCGTGCGCGCGTACGGATCCGTCGGCGGCACGCCGCGCTTCGTGCAGTCGGCGCGCGGCCCGTACATCACGGACGCGGCGGGGCGCGAGTACGTCGACCTGGTCGCCTCGTGGGGCCCGGCGCTGCTCGGCCACGCGCACCCGGAGGTCGTCGAGGCGGTGAGGGAGGCTGCCACCCGCGGGCTCTCGTTCGGCGCCCCGACCGAGGGCGAGGTAGAGCTCGCCGACGTCGTGGCCCAGCGGGTGACCGCCGGGGGGCTGCGCCCCATCGAGCAGGTGCGTCTGGTGTCCACGGGCACCGAGGCCACCATGACCGCGATCCGCCTCGCGCGCGGGGTGACCGGCCGCGACCTGCTCATCAAGTTCGACGGCAACTACCACGGCCACTCGGACGGCCTCCTCGCGTCGGCCGGATCGGGCCTCGCGACGCTCGCCCTGCCGGGCACCGCCGGTGTTCCCGCGCCCATCGCCGCCCAGACGCTCGTCGCCCCCTACGGCGACCTCGACGCGGTGCGCGAGATCTTCGCCGAGCTCGGCGACCGCATCGCGGCGATCATCGTCGAGGCCGCCCCCGCCAACATGGGCGTTGTGCGACCCGCCGCCGGCTACAACCAGGGCCTCGCGGCGATCGCGCACGAGCACGGCGCGCTGCTGATCCTCGACGAGGTGCTCACCGGATTCCGCGTCGGCCCGGCCGGCTTCTGGGGCCTGCAGGTCGAGGGCGGCGAGCTGTACGAGCCCGACATCATCACCTTCGGCAAGGTCATCGGCGGCGGCATGCCGCTCGCGGCGCTCGGCGGCAGGGCCGAGGTCATGAGCCAGCTCGCGCCGGTCGGCCCGGTCTACCAAGCGGGCACCCTCTCGGGGAACCCGCTCTCGGTCGCCGCCGGCCTCGCGACCCTGCGGCTGGCCACACCCGAGGTGTACGCCGCCGTCGACGCGAACGCCGCCCGCGTGGCCGAGCTGGTCTCCGCCGCGCTCGCCGCGGAGGGCGTCGAGCACGCGATCTCGAGCGCCGGCAGCCTGTTCAACCCGGTCTTCGCCGCCGAGGCGCCCCGCGACTACCCCGCCGCCAAGGCGCAGGCCTCGTTCCGGTACGGCCCGTTCTTCCACGCCATGCTCGACGCGGGCGTCTCGCTGCCGCCGAGCGTGTTCGAGGCGTGGTTCCTCACCGCCGCGCACGACGACGCGGTGCTGGGCCGCATCGCCGACGCGCTCCCGGCCGCGGCCCGGGCCGCGGCGGCCGCACAGGGCTGACGCGCGCCGCCGTCGCGACACGCCCCGGATTCCGCGGCGTGGGCGACGGATTCGGGCCCACGGGGCCCGCGGGCAGAACTCCCCGCGTAGACTGGCGGGACACTTTCCGCCTGCCTGAGCCGCCGCGTTCGACGAGCCCGAGGAGACGCCCATGCTGCCTCTCCTGTTTTCGTTCGCCGCAGGGTCCCTGATCCTGACGGTGCTCGCGAAGCCGCTCGGCGCGCGGGTGTTCTACGTCGGAGCGCTCTTCCCGCTCGCCGCCTTCCTGCACGCCGCCTGGTCCGGCGGCCGGGTGCTGAGCGGGGACATCCCGTTCTCGGCATATGAGTGGATCCGCCCCCTCGGCATCGAGATCTCGATGCGGATGGACACGCTCGGCTGGATCATGGCCCTCGTTGTGAGCGGCGTCGGCGCCCTGGTGATGCTCTACTGCCGCTGGTACTTCCGCGGCAAGACCGAGGGCCTCGGAGGGTTCTCGAGCGTGCTGCTCGCCTTCGCCGGAGCGATGTACGGCCTGGTGCTGACCGACGACATCGTGGTGCTCGCGATGTTCTGGGAGATCACCAGCGTCCTGTCCTACCTGCTCATCGGGCACTACCACCTCCGTGCCGCCAGCCGCCGCGCGGCCCTGCAGGCCCTGCTGGTGACGACCCTCGGCGGCCTGGTGATGCTCATCGGCGTGGTGATGCTCGCGGTCATCACCGAGACGACCAGCATGAGCACGATCCTCGCCGACGCCCCCACCGGGCCGCTGGTGAACGTCGCGCTGGTGCTGCTGCTGGTCGGCGCGCTCAGCAAGTCGGCGATCTTCCCCTTCCACTTCTGGCTGCCCGGCGCCATGGCCGCGCCCACCCCGGTGAGCGCGTACCTCCACGCCGCCGCGATGGTGAAGGCGGGCATCTACCTGCTCGCGCGCTTCGCGCCGACGTTCGCCGAATCGGATCCGTGGCGCCCGATCCTCGTCACCCTCGGCGTCTTCACGATGCTGCTCGGCGGCGTGCAGGCGCTGCGCGAGAGCGACCTGAAGCGCATCCTCGCGTTCGGCACGGTGAGCCAGCTCGGGTTCATCTCGGTGGTGATCGGCTACGGCACCCGCGATGCGGCGCTCGCCGGCATGGCGCTGCTGCTCGGGCACGCGTTCTTCAAGTCGGCGCTGTTCCTCGTGGTGGGTGTGATCGACCGCCAGCTGAACACGCGTGACATCGGCGAGCTGTCGGGCGTGGGCAGGCAGGCGCCCGTGATGGCGGTGATCTCGTTCGTCGCGATCGGCTCGATGGCGGGCCTGCCGCCCACCCTCGGCTTCCTCGCCAAGGAGGGCGCGTTCACCGCGTTCCTCGAGGCCTGGGGCGCCGGCGAGGGCTGGGGCATGGCGGCACTGGTCGGCATCACGCTCGGATCCATGCTGACCGTGGCATATGGCGCGCGGTTCCTGTGGGGCGCGTTCTGGACCAAGCGCGGTGCCGACGGCGCACCCGCCCCCGCGACCGAATGGCCCGACCCGCCGATCGGCTTCCTGGCCGTGCCGCTGATCCTCTCGATCCTGAGCCTCGTCGGCGGCATCGCCGCCCCCGTGCTCGACAGGTCGATCGCCCCCTACGCCGACACGGCGGCCGCCGTCGCGCCCGTCGCCGAGCACACCGCCCACCTCGCGCTCTGGCACGGCCCCGGCCCCGCGCTGCTGCTGTCGGGGGTGACCCTGGCGGGCGGCGCGCTGATCCTCTGGTTCGCTCTGGCCTCGGGCTTCGACCGCACGGGGCGCGTGCTGCGCTTCACCGCCAGCGACGTCTACTACGAGGTCACCCGCGGGGTCGACCGGCTCTCCGTCATCGTCACCACCGTCACCCAGCGCGGCTCGCTGCCCATCTACGTCGCCACGATCTTCATCGTGCTGGTGGTCGCCGAGGGCGTGGTGCTGTTCGCGGCCCCCGACTGGCGGATCGCGCTCGACGCGTGGCAGCACCCCGTGCAGCTCGCCGTCGCCCCGCTCATGATCGGCGCGGGCATCATCGCCGTGCGCGCCCGCAAGCGCTACACGGGCGTGGTGCTCGTGGCGGTCACCGGACTCGGCATGATCACGCTGTTCGCGATGATCGGCGCCCCCGACCTCGCCCTCACGCAGGTGCTGGTCGAGACCGTCACCCTCGTCGCCTTCGCGCTGGTGCTGCGCCGCCTGCCCTCGCGCATGGGCGCGCACAACGGCACCGCCGCCCCCGTGCTGCGGGCGCTGCTGGCGATCGCCGTCGGCGCGACGATGGCCGTGCTCGTGGTCATCGCCTCCAGCGCGCGCGTGCACCGCTCGGTCTCCGAGGGCTGGGAGGACCTGGCGTACCGGATCGGCCACGGCAAGAACGTCGTCAACGTCGCGCTGGTCGACCTGCGCGGCTGGGACACGATGGGCGAGCTGTCGGTGCTGATCCTGGCGGCCACGGGCGTCGCCTCGCTGGTGTTCGTCACCCACCGCAGCGACACCCTGCAGCGGCTCACCCGCGGGCTGCCCGGCGCCACCCGCGCCCAGCCGGTGGCGGTGGAGGGGCGTGGCGGCAAGGGCGGCGGCCATCCCCGTGCCTGGCTCGTCGGCGGTCCGAAGATGAGCGCCGAGTCGCGGTCGATCGTGCTCGAGGTCATCGTGCGGATCCTCTTCCACACGATCATCGTGGTGTCGATCTACCTGCTCTTCGCCGGCCACAACCTGCCGGGCGGCGGCTTCGCGGGCGGCCTCGTCGCGGGCATGGCCCTCGTGATGCGCTACATCGCGGGCGGCCGGTACGAGCTCGGCGTCGCGGCCCCGACCGACGCCGGCTGGCTGCTGGGCAGCGGCATGATCCTCGCCGTCTCGACCACGCTCGTCCCGCTCGTGCTGGGGGCGGATCCGCTCACGCGCGCCGTGTGGGAGGCCGACCTGCCGATCCTCGGCCACGTCGAGTTCGTCACCTCCACCATCTTCGACATCGGCGTCTACCTGGTTGTGATCGGTCTCGTCCTCGATGTCCTGCGCAGCCTCGGCGCCGAGGTCGACCGCCAGATGAAGGGCGAGGACGAGCGCTTCACCGCGAGCGTCAGCACCGCCACCGACACCGTCTCGACGCAGCAGGAGGGCGGACGATGAGCGTCTCCCTCACCCTCGTCATCATCATGGGCGTGCTCTACGCCGCCGGCGTCTACGCGATGCTCGAGCGCAGCCTCACCCGGGTGCTCATCGGCTTCCTGCTGCTGGGCAACGCGACCAACCTGCTGCTGCTCATCGTTATGGGCTTCCCCGGCACGGCCCCCTTCGCCGGCGAGGCCGACTACCCGGGTGACGAGGGCGCGCACAGCGATCCGCTGCCGCAGGCCCTGATGCTGACGGCGATCGTCATCACCTTCGCCGTCAGCGCGTTCCTGCTCGCCCTCATCTACCGCTCCTGGCAGCTGGGCCAGGCCGACACCGTCGAGGACGACGCCGAGGACCTCGCGCTGCGCACCCGCACCGCCGAAGCCGAGGCGGCGCTCGGCGAGGAGATCGCCGTCGAGGCGCCCACCGACTTCGTCGACGCGGTCGCCGCGCCCCTGCGCGCGATCGACGGCGCCGACGCCCTCGGCCTCCTGCCCGACGCCCCGGTGAACCTGCCGGACGACCGCAAGCCCGAGGGGGACCGCGAATGACCCCCAGCCTGCTCGTCCCGCTGGTCGTCGGCCTGCCGCTGTTCGGCGCCGCGATCACGCTCGTCGCGGGTCGCCGCCGCAAGCTGCAGGTCAGCATCTCGGTGACCACGCTGATCCTGACGCTCGCGCTCGCGATCGTGATGTTCCTCATCGTCGACGCGGGCACACCGCTGGCGGTGTCGGTCGCCGGCTGGCCGCTGCCCTTCGGGATCGTGCTCTACGTCGACCGCCTGGCGGCCCTGCTCGTGGCGGTGTCGAGCCTCGTGCTGCTGGCGGTCCTGCTCTTCTCGGTCGGCCAGGGCGCCGCCGACGGCGACGACGAGACGCCGGTGTCGATCTTCCACCCGACGTATCTGATCCTCGCGGCCGGCATCTTCGACGCGTTCATCGCGGGCGACCTGTTCAACCTCTACGTCGGCTTCGAGATGCTGCTGGTGGCCTCGTACGTGCTCATCACGCTGGGCAGCACCGAGTCGCGCATCCGCACGGGCGTGGTGTACATCGTCGTCTCGCTGGTGTCGTCTGTGCTGTTCCTGTCGGCCGTCGCCGTGATCTACGGCGCGCTCGGCACGGTGAACATGGCCCAGATCGCCGAGCGGATGGTCGATCTGCCCGAGAACGTGCAGCTGCTGCTGCACCTGCTGCTGCTCGTCGCGTTCGGCGTGAAGGCCGCGGTGTTCCCGCTGTCGTTCTGGCTGCCCGACTCGTACCCGACGGCGCCCGCGCCGGTCACGGCGGTGTTCGCGGGCCTGCTGACGAAGGTCGGCGTCTACGCGATGATCCGCACCGAGACGCAGCTGTTCGCCGAGAGCGACGTCAACACGCTGCTGCTGGTCGTGGCGCTCGCGACGATGATCGTCGGCGTGCTGGGCGCGGTCGCCCAGGCCGAGCTGAAGCGGATCCTGTCGTTCACCCTCGTCAGCCACGTCGGCTACATGGTGTTCGGCCTCGCGATCGCGACGCCGGCGGCGATCGGCGCCACCGTCTACTACACGGTGCACCACATCGTTGTGCAGACGACGCTGTTCCTCGCCGTGGGCCTCATCGAGCGCCGGGCGGGCAGCACGTCGATCCTCAAGGTGAAGGGCCTGTTCCGCGCCGCGCCCGTGCTGGCCGCGCTGTACCTGATCCCCGCGCTGAACCTCGGCGGCCTGCCGCCCTTCTCGGGCTTCATCGGCAAGTTCGCGCTGTTCGACGCGGCCGCCCAGATCGGCACGCCGCTGATGTACACGCTCATCGTGGGCGGCATCGTCACCTCGCTGCTGACGCTCTACGCCCTGATGCGCGCGTGGAACCTGTCGTTCTGGCGCGAGGAGGACGACTCGGTCGAGACCGAGGCCCGCATCCAGCACCTCGAGAACGCCCCCGCCGCCGACGAGGTCAGCGAGCGCCGGGTGATCCCGCGCATCATGACCGCCGCGACGACCGGCATGGTCGTCGTCTCCGTCGCCCTGACCGTGTTCGCCGGTCCCCTCTACGAGATCTGCGAGCGGATCGGATCCGGCCTGCTCGAGCCCGTCTCACTGGTCCAGCTGATCCAGGTGGAGGAGGACTCATGAGCCCCACCCTCCGCGCCCAGGCCTCGCGCGTGTGGCGGCAGCTGCCCTTCTTCGTCTGGCTCGTCCTGCTGTGGATGATGCTGTGGGGTCAGTTCACGGCGCTGGCCGTGCTCAGCGGTGTGGTCGTCGCGCTGATCGTCACCCGCACGTTCCACCTGCCCACCGCGGCGCTGTCGGGGCGCGTGAATCTCTGGCACGGGCTGGTGTTCATCGTGCTGTTCCTCGCCGAGCTGGTGCGGGGCGCGATCACCGTGGCCTGGCAGGCGCTCGGCCCGGGCGTGACGCCCTCGGCCATCATCCGCGTCCCGCTGCGCACCGACGACGACCTGATCATGACCCACGTCGCCGTCACCGCGTCGCTCATCCCCGGCTCGCTCATCGTCGAGACCGATCGCGAGTCGCGCGTGCTCTACCTGCACGTGCTCGGCGTGCGCGACCGCGCGGACGCCGACGCGCAGCGCCGCAGCGTGCTCGTCTGGGAGGAGCGGATCGTCCGCGCCGTCGGCTCGCGGGCCGCCCTCGCCGCGATCCGGAAGGGGACGCCATGATCGACACCGTGCTGCTGGCGGCGATCCTGATCGCCTTCGCCGTGGCCGCCGCGCTCACGATCGTCCGGATCGTGGTGGGCCCGTCGATCCTGGATCGCGCGGTCGCCAGTGACGTGCTGCTCACCGAGGTGCTGTGCGTGCTCGGGGCCGAGGCGGCGATCAACCAGCACGTGCGCACGATCCCGATCATGCTGATCATCGCGGCGGTCGGGGTGTTCGGATCCATCGCGGTCGCGCGCTTCGTCGCGCGACGGGACCAGCAGGGGGATCGCTGATGGAGGAGATCCTCGACACCGCCTCGCTGGTGCTCGTGCTGCTGGGGGCGCTGCTGTGCATCACGGCCGCGATCGGCCTGCTGCGCTTCCGCGACGTGCCGCAGCGCCTGCACGCCGCGACCAAGCCCCAGGTGCTGGGCCTGCTGCTGATCGCCATCGCCGTGGCCCTGTCGCTGCGCTCCTGGACCGTGGTCTTCTCGCTGGTGCCGGTCGTCCTGATCCAGATGGCGACCGCCCCGCTCAGCGCGCACATGATCGGCCGCCAGGCCTATCGCAACGGCGACGTGCAGGGGCTCGTCCTCGACGAGCTCGCCGAGGAGCCCGGCCACCCCGAGATCGGCCCGTAGGGTTCCTGGCCTCGGGCGCCGCCGAGGCGGGGCCCGGCTACGGAGCCGCGCGGCGGACCCGGGGCAGCCACACCCCCACACGCGAGCGGTACGCGCGGAACTCGTCGCCGAACCGCGCCTCGAGGTCGGCCTCCTCGTGCGGGTGGACGAGGTGGTGCCAGATCAGGGATCCGCACAGCGCGTAGAGGATGACGAGCCACGACCCGAGGATCATTCCGACGGCCACCCCCTGGGCGATGCCCGCGAGCGCCATGGGGTTGCGGACGAGGCGATAGGGCCCGGCGACCACCAGCCGGCGCGGCAGGGCCGAGGGGAGCGGCGTCCCGGACCCGCGCGTCGACATCGCGTACGCCGACCAGAGGCCCAGCGCGGTCGCGGCGATCAGCACAACCACCCCCGCCGCCGACACGGCCTCGCCAAGGGGGAAGTGCACCCGCCACCGCCGCTCGCACCACGCGATCGCCAGCGGGATCACGCCGAGGAAAAGCCCCCAGAACACGATGATCTGCAGCCCCGTCTGGGCGAGCAGCACCGCCGGCCGGGTGCCGCGGGCCGTGCGGAACGCGAAGGGCCCGAGCAGCAGCCGCTCGCCGGGCAGCCGGCCGAGCGCGACCAGGGCGGTGGCGAACACGGTCGCGGCCGACGAGGCGATCATCAGCACGGCGCCCCATCCGGCCGCCTGCGTGAGCGTGGCGTACAGCGCCATGCCCGCCGTCACGACCAGGGTCCAGGGCACAACGACCCACAGCGCGCCACGGATTCCCGCGGCCACAAGCGCCGACCCGACCACGAACAGCGGGATGTCGAGCGATCCGACGAGAACCGGATCCAGCCCGCCGAGGGTCGCGCGGCGCACGCCGGGAAGGGTGAACACGCCCAGCCACCACGCCGCACCGGCCAGCGCCTGCACGGCGAAGTACCCGCGCCCGAGGCTCGTTCCCACCCGCTCACCGTAGCGGGGCGCGCGGCCCCGAGTCGCTCCGTCGGGGGGATGCGTTCCGTAGGACCGCAGGGCGGGCTTTCGCCCTACGGTGCGCATTTCCCCGACCGAAGGGAAGGCATGAGCGGCCGCATCTCTCGTCCACAGCGCCGCGCGCCCCCGATCCTCCTCCACAGCCACCCGGATCCGCGGGGCATCCGCGAGGGTCACGGCACGCTGACGGGATGGATCCGGTCTTCCCCCTCGTCGCCATCGGAGGCATCGCCCGCGGCGAGGCGCTCGCGCGCCGCGGAGTCACGCGCGCGGGCCTGCGCGCGGCGGTGCACGAGGGGCGGATCCACCGGATCCGGCGGGGCTGGTACAGCCTCCCCGAGGCCGACCCCGAGCTGCGCGCGGCCGCCCGCGTCGGCGGCCTCGTCAGCTGCGTGTCGCTCACCCGGCGCCGGGGCCTGTGGGATCCGCCCGCATCGGGGCACCACCTGGCGATGGAGCCGCACGCGCGGATGATGAGCGAGCCGACCGGGGCCGTGCACGTCCATTGGGCGGCCCCCGTGCTGCCGCGTGATCCGGATCGCGTCGAGGACCGGATCGAGAACGCGCTTGTGCTCGTCGCGGCCTGCCAGCCGTACGAGCACGGCCTCGCGATCTGGGAGTCGGCGATGAGCAGGGGGCTGCTCGACCGGGAGGTGCTGGGCGGGCTCGCCCTGCCGCCCGCCGCGCGCCGGCTGCTGCGCGACGCCGAGCCGTTCGCCGACGCGGGCACCGAGACCTACGTCATGACGCGCCTCCGCTGGATGAGGCTCCCGCTGCGTCGTCAGGTCTGGCTCGCGGGCCACCCGGTCGACCTCCTCATCGGCGAGCGGCTGGTGATCCAGATCGACGGCGGCACCCACGTGGATCACCAGCGGCTGCTCGACAACGCCCACGATGCGCGCCTGCGGCTGCAGGGGTACACCGTGATCCGCGTGGGCTACCGGCAGATCTTCGACGACTGGCCCGCCGTGCAGCACCTGATCGCCACGGCCGTCGGCCAGGGGTTGCACCTCGCGCCGCGGCGGCCATGAGCACTCCATAGGGGCGATCCCTTCCGAAGGAGCGCTTCGCGGGGTCCCCTCCTACGGAGCGCATTCCTCCGACGGAAGGGCCGCCGATCCCGCTCCGCGCGGGCCCGGATCCGGGCCCGACGGAAAAGTTTCGTCGTGTGTCACGCCGATCTGACTTCCTCCGGGTCGATACGTAGCGTGGGACACCTGCACTTCGCAGAAATCCTCACGGCAGACCTCATAAGGGAGCATCATGACCACTCGCACTCAGCACATCGCCCGCGTCCTCGCGCCGGTGGCGATGCTGGGCATGGTGGCTCTCGCGGGCTGCTCGGCGACCGCCGCGGACGCGGAGGCCGAGCTCGGCACCGAGCAGCGCCCCGTCAAGCTCGGCGTGGTCGGCGCCAGCGACCCGTACTGGGACGTCTTCGAGAAGGCCGTCGAGGCCGAGGGCATCGAGCTCGAGATCCAGGACTTCACCGAGTACACGCAGCCGAACCCGGCGCTCAGCGAGGGCGAGCTGGACATCAACCAGTTCCAGCACATCCAGTACCTCGCCGACTACAACGTGAGCGCGGGCGATGACCTGCAGCCCATCGGCGCCACGGCGATCTACCCGCTGTCGCTGTTCTCCGACAAGTACGACTCGGTCGAGGACATCCCCGACGGCGAGACCGTGGTCGTGCCGAACGACACGACCAACCAGGCCCGCGGCCTGCTGGTGCTGCAGTCGGCCGGCCTCATCGAGCTGAAGGACGGCGGCTCGTCGTTCTCGACCCCCGCCGACGTGCTCGACAGCTCGCGGGTGAAGGTGGAGGCCGTCGACGCCGCCATCACGCCCACGTCGCTCCCGGACGTCGCGGCCGCGATCATCAACAACGACTTCGTCACCACCGCCGGCATCGACCCCGAGTCGGCCATCGCCTCGGATGACCCCGCCGACTCGACCGCCGCGCCGTACATCAACATCTTCGCGGTGAAGAAGGCCGACGTCGACAACGAGGTGCTCGCCAAGCTCGTCGAGATCTACCAGACGAACCAGGACGTGCTCGACGGCGTGCAGGAGGTCTCCGGCGGCACCGCGGTGTTCGCCACGAACCCCGCCGACGAGCTGCAGAGCGCGCTCGCCGAGGTCGAGGCGAACATCCAGAAGTAAGCCGCATCGCGCCCATCCGCCCGTGACCTGCCGGTCCGGGCGGATCGGCATTCTCGCCCGAGGCGAGGGTGGGGCGCTGCGACGGAGAGACCCATGACACACATCCGGATCACCGACGTCAGCAAGACGTACCCTCCCCAGCGCCGCGGGGGAGCACCCGTGACCGCGGTCGACGCCGTCAGCCTCGAGATCGACAAGGGCGACGTCTTCGGTGTCATCGGGTACTCCGGCGCCGGCAAGTCGACCCTCGTGCGCCTCATCAACGGCCTGGAGCCGGTCACGGCCGGCTCGATCGAGGTCGACGGCGTCGACGTCACCACGCTGTCCGAGGCGAAGCTGCGCCAGGTGCGCCAGGGGATCGGCATGATCTTCCAGCGCTTCAACCTGCTGCGCTCGCGCACGATCCGCGGCAACGTCGCCTACCCCCTCGAGGTGGCGGGCATCCCGCGCGCGCAGCGCGCGGCGCGCGTGGACGAGCTGCTCGAGTTCGTCGGCCTGTCCGAGAAGGCCGACGCCTACCCCGAGCAGCTCTCGGGCGGGCAGCAGCAGCGCGTGGGCATCGCCCGCGCGCTGGCTGCCAGCCCCGCCATCCTGCTGGCCGACGAGGCCACGAGCGCCCTGGATCCCGAGACGACCGATGAGGTGCTGGATCTGCTCGCGCGCGTCAACCGCGAACTGGGCGTGACGATCGTCGTCATCACGCACGAGATGGACGTCATCACCCGGATCGCGAACAAGGTCGCCGTCATGGAGGGCGGCCGCGTCGTCGAGCAGGGCAGCACCTACGACGTCTTC
This sequence comes from Microbacterium phosphatis, assembly GCF_049177115.1. GTDB lineage: Bacteria > Actinomycetota > Actinomycetes > Actinomycetales > Microbacteriaceae > Microbacterium > Microbacterium phosphatis. The sequence continues at coordinate 168,604 of NZ_CP185370.1, forward strand.
ACGAGCCCGCGCACCGACACCGCGCGCCGGTTCGTGCGCACCGTGGTCCGCGCGCTCCCGGACGGCGACGCGCTCGCGGCCCTGCGCGCCCAGCACCGCGGCCGGTTCTTCACGATCGCGTTCACCGACGCGGGCGCGAGCGAGGCGCGTGTCTTCGGCGCGCTGGCCCGCGCGGGCCTCGACTTCCAGCTGGTGCACGGCGGCGTCGACGACATCCAGGGCCGCGTCTACGGTCTGCTCACCATCGTGGTGCGCGGCGACGACGAGGCCATCGCCACCGCGCTGGACGGGATCGGATCGGGCGTCACGATCACGGAGGTGACGGCATGAGCGATCTGCTGGACCAGCTGACGACCCTCGCGCCCGACCTGCTCGAGCAGACCGGCATCACCCTGTGGCTCGTGGTGGCCTCGCTGCTGTTCGGCGGCGTCGGCGGCCTCGTGGTGGGCACCACCCTCACGGTCACGCGCCGCGGGGCGATCCTCGCCCAGCCCGTGGTCTACGGGATCCTCAACGCCCTCGTGAACACGATCCGCCCGATCCCGTTCATCATCTTCCTCGTCGCCCTGCAGCCGCTCGCGCGCGCGGTGATCGGGAAGGGCATCGGCAACGAGGCGATCATCTTCGTGATGTCGCTCGCCGCGACCTTCGGGATCGCGCGCATCGTGGAGCAGAACCTCGTGACGGTCGACCCCGGCGTGATCGAGGCGGCCCGGTCGACCGGGGCGAGCCCGTGGCGCATCGTCTTCACGGTGATCCTCGCCGAGGGGGCGGGCCCCCTGATCCTGGGGTACACCTTCGCGATCATCGCGCTCATCGACATGTCGGCGGTCGCGGGCATGGCCGGCGGCCAGGGCCTCGGCAACTACGCGGTCGCCTACGGCCTGCGTCAGTTCGACGAGGTGGTCACCTGGTCGGCGCTCGTCATCATCATCGTGGTGACCCAGGTGGTGCAGGGGCTCGGCAACTGGCTCGCGCGCCGCGTGCTGCGGCGCTGATCCTCGCGCGGCGTCCACCCGACGCGCTGGCGCGCGGGGCATGGGTGGGTGTGCCCCTGCGGCCCGGGCCCGGTTGACGATACTCTGCGGCGTGTCCGTCGCATTCGTCGTACGGGCATCGGATCAATTGGGGGGTTGATGTGACCTGTCCTCGCTGCACCGCCGGGCTCCCGGCGGTCGCTCACTTCTGTCAGGCGTGCGGGCTCGACCTGCGCTCGGGCGACGGCTCGCGTCGCCGCTCGTTCGCCGTGAAGCCGGATGAGCCGGTGACGTCGTTCGCGCTGATCTCGACGATCATGCCGCGCGGCGCCGGCCAGCACCCGCAGACGTACCGGATCGCGCTGACGATCGGTCTCGTCGTCGCGCTGATCGCGGCGATCTTCGGGGCGCTGCCGATCGCGCTGCTCGTGGCGGCGTTCACCGTGCCGCTCGTCTACATCGTCTACCTCTACGACGTGAACCTCTGGGACGACCAGCCCGTGAAGGTGACGGCCGCGGCCTTCGCGCTCACCGGCCTGCTGGCCGCGCTGTTCACCTGGGGCTGGCTGCAGGTCGTGCCCCCGGCGGGTCTCGTCGGCGGCCCGCAGCCGGTGACGCTGCTCATCGTGGGCGTCGCTGTCCCGATCGTCGCGCACGTCCTCATCCAGCTGGGGCCGGTGTATCTCGCCAGCCGCCCGCGCTTCGACGACCTGATGGACGGGCTGACCTTCGGCATCGTCTCGGGCGTCGCGTACTCGACGTTCGACACGCTGGTCCGCCACGGCGCCGCGCTCTTCGGCGGCTTCGTGGCCGACTCGGACCCCGGCACCTGGGTCGCCCTCGTCTTCCTCGAGGGCATGGTCAAGCCGCTGCTCTACGGCACGGCCGCCGGCATCGCCGCCGCCGAGTTCTCGGGCCTCGGCCGGGGCTACGACGGCTTCACTGGGCGCTACGCCCGCGGCCTGGCCGAGGCGATCTTCGCCACGATCGTCTACCAGAGCGGCGCCTACCTGCTCTCGTACCTGCCCGGCTTCCAGGGCGTCGCCCTGACGCTGCTGCTGGGGCTCGCGATCCTGGCCGTGCTGATCCTGCGGGTGCGGGTGGTCCTGCACACCGCTCTCATCGAGGCGGCGCTCGAATCGGCGGCCCGCGGAGACGCGGCGATCGGCGCCGACGGGTCGCTGGCGTTCTGCACCAGCTGCGAGATGCCGCTGCTCGCGGGCGCCGCGTTCTGCAACGCGTGCGGCACCGCGCAGCGCACCCGTCCGCGCCCGTCCGGCGTCGGCCGGCCCGTGGAGGCGCCCCGCACCGCGGCGGAGCCGGTGCCCGTGACATCAGGATCGCCAGGGCCCGTGACGCGCGAGAACCCGATCGGACCCGCGACGACGAACGAGGGGGACCAGTCGTGAGCGACGAGCACGGTCAGCAGCCGATCCCGCCGAAGCCCCCGCTGCCGGGTCAGCCGACCCCGCCCCCGCCCGGGGGCGATCCGGCGGCGGCCCCGCAGACCGCGGGGCAGCCGTTCCCGCCGTCCGCGCACAACCCCTACGCGCCCTCCGCGGCGTACCCAGGTCAGCCGTACGCCGGCCAGCCGTACGCTGGGCAGCCGTATGCGGGGCAGCCCGCCGCGGGTCAGCCGTACGCGGGCCAGCCGTACCCGGGCCAGCCGTACGCGGGTCAGCCCGCTCCGGGTCAGCCGTACCCCGGTCACGCGGGCGCGGGCTACGCCGCCCCGCCCGCCGGCGGGAAGAAGAAGAGCCCCGCGCTGATCCTCGGCCTCGTCGCCGGCGGAGTGGTGCTGATGGCCATCATCGGCACGCTCATCGCGATCTTCACGTCGCCCGCGGCGCAGGAGACCGCCCGCCCCGCCCCGCCGGTGCCGACGGATCAGCCGGCCGCGCCGACGGATCCGGACGAAGACGACCCGGTCGCCCCGTCTCAGCCCTCGGGTGACGCCGTCGCCTTCGGCGACTGCGAGATCGTGCCGGTGCAGGGGTGGACGTTCCACGCCGACGGCTCCGAGTGGGCGTACGGCGAGAGCGGGAACGGCGAGCTCGTCGAGGCGGGCTGCGTCGCGTTCGAGGCGGACACCGACCCGGGCTTTGTGCTCCAGTCGTACTTCGGTGTCCTCGCCGAGGACACCTGCACCGAGTCGGAGGTGCTTTCCGAGCCGGCCGAGGTGGACGCGGGGATCGACGGCCTCGCCGTCGGCTCGGGAGTCCTGGGCTGCCGCGTCTCGAACGCCAACGGCACGTTCGACGTGGCGATCCTGGCTCTCAGCGGAACACGCGACGACGGCCGCACGGTCATCACTGGTCTGTACCTGCTGGAGGGCAGCGACCAGGAGCGGCTGCAGCAGGACTTCTCGGCCATGACGCAGTCGGCCTGGGTGGACCTCCTCGGCGGCTGATCGCAGAACCGCACGGCGGCCACGATCCGATCGGATCGTGGCCGCCGTCTGCGTCGTCCTACACTGAGTCGCATGGCTGAGCATGAGAAGAACACCCCGAGCGACGACGCGAAGGCGAAGTTCCGGGAAGCGCTCGAGCGTAAGAACGCCCAGAACGCGGGAAACCACACCGGGCCCGGCTCCACCCCTCACGGCAGCGGAGCCATCCACGGCACCCACGGCGCGGCGGGCGGCAAGCGAGAGTTCCGCCGCAAGTCGAGCTGACAGGCCTCGGCACAACAGCCAAGAAGCGCGGGATCCGACGTCCGGATCCCGCGCTTCTTGGCGTATGTGCCGACGGTGTCAGTCGGTGCCCGAGTCGAAGGCGGCCGACTCACTGGCGGCCTCGACGGCCGACGCCGCCTCCTCCTCGCCGAGGCCCGCGGGCTCGGCCGAGAGGGTGATGTCGCCGGCGGCGCCGGACTCGAGCGCGCCGACCAGCTCGGCGGTCGGGCCGCCGATGAGGCCCATGGTCGCGTACTGCTCGAGGCGGGTGCGCGAGTCTGCGATGTCGAGGTTGCGCATGGTGAGCTGGCCGATGCGGTCGGTGGGGCCGAACGCGGCGTCGCCCACGCGCTCCATCGAGAGCTTCTCGGCCGCGTACGACAGCGCGGGGCCCGAGGTCTCGAGGATCGTGTAGTCCTCGCCGCGGCGCAGGCGCAGGGTCACCGAGCCGGTGATGGCCGATCCGACCCACTTCTGGATCGACTCGCGCAGCATGAACGACTGCGGCTCGAGCCAGCGGCCCTCGTACATCAGGCGACCGAGGCGGCGGCCCTGCTCGTGGTACGTCGCGAGGGTGTCCTCGTTGAGGATGCCGTTGACCAGGCGCTCGTAGGCGATGAACAGCAGCGCCATGCCCGGGGCCTCGTAGATGCCCCGCGACTTCGCCTCGATGATGCGGTTCTCGATCTGGTCGCTCATGCCGAGGCCGTGGCGCCCGCCGATCCGGTTCGCCTCGAAGACGAGCGCCACCGGGTCGGTGTACTCGACGCCGTTGAGCGCGACGGGGCGGCCCGCGTCGAAGGTGACGGTGACGTCCTCGGTCTCGATCTCGACGGACGGATCCCAGAAGCGCACGCCCATGATCGGCTCGACGATCTCGAGCGAGACGTTGAGCTCCTCGAGGGTCTTGGCCTCGTGGGTCGCGCCCCAGATGTTCGCGTCCGTCGAGTAGGCCTTCTCGGCCGAGTCGCGGTACGGGAAGTCATGGGCGACGAGCCACTCGCTCATCTCCTTGCGGCCGCCGAGCTCGCTGACGAACGTCGCGTCGAGCCAGGGCTTGTAGATGCGCAGGCGGGGGTTGGCCAGCAGGCCGTAGCGGTAGAACCGCTCGATGTCGTTGCCCTTGTAGGTCGATCCGTCGCCCCAGATCTCGACGCCGTCCTCCTTCATGGCCCGCACGAGCAGCGTGCCGGTGACGGCGCGGCCCAGCGGCGTCGTGTTGAAGTAGGTGCGACCGCCCGAGCGGATGTGGAAGGCGCCGCAGGCGAGAGCGCCGAAGCCCTCCTCGACGAGCATCGGCTTGCAGTCGATCAGGCGCGACGCCTCGGCGCCGTACTCGAGCGCGCGGCCGGGGATGGCGTCGATGTCGTCCTCGTCCGGCTGGCCCAGGTCGCCCGTGTAGGTGAACGGGATCGCGCCCTTGTCGCGCATCCATGCGACGGCGACGGAGGTGTCGAGACCCCCGGAGAAGGCGATGCCGACGCGCTCGCCGACGGGAAGGGACTCGAGGACCTTGGACATGAGTCCAGTTTAGGAGACGCGGGGGCGGCGAACCGCCCGGCCGCCGCGCGAGCGGCCCCCGGCGGGGGCGGGACGCCGGCGGGCGACACGCCGCCCGGGCCCTCCCGCCCCGCCGGGCGTCAGAGCACCTTGGAGAGGAAGTCCTGCAGGCGCTCGTTCTTCGGGGCGCCGAACAGCTCGGCCGGTGCGGCCTGCTCGACCACAACGCCGCCGTCCATGAACACGACGCGGCTCGAGACCTCGCGGGCGAAGCCCATCTCGTGCGTGACGAGCACCATGGTCATGCCGCCCTCGGCGAGATCGCGGATGACCTGCAGCACCTCGCCGACCATCTCCGGGTCGAGGGCGCTGGTGGCCTCGTCGAAGAGCATGACCTCGGGCTCCATCGCCAGCGCGCGGGCGATCGCCACGCGCTGCTTCTGGCCGCCCGAGAGCGAGGCCGGCTTCGCGTCGGCCTTCTCGCGCAGACCCACGCGGTCGAGCAGGCTCAGCGCGCGCTCGCGGGCATCGGCCTTGGAGAGCTTGCCGAGCTCGATCGGCGCGAGCGTGATGTTCTCGAGCACGGTCATGTGCGGGAAGAGGTTGAAGTGCTGGAACACCATCCCGATGCGCTGGCGCACGTCGTCGAGCTTCACCGACTTGTCCGTGAGGTCGACGCCGTCGATGACGACGTGCCCGGCGGTGGGCTCCTCGAGCTTGTTGAGGCAGCGCAGCAGCGTCGACTTGCCCGATCCGGACGGGCCGATCACCGCGACGACCTCGCCCTGGGCGACCTCGAGGTCGATGCCCTTGAGCACGTCGTTGTCGCCGAACGACTTGTGCAGGTCCTGCACCATGATCTTGCTCACGAGTTGAACTTCCTCTCCAGGCGGTCGGCGAGCACGGTCAGCAGCGTGATGACGACGAAGTAGATCACCGCGACCACGGTCAGGATCTGGGCCGACATGTAGGTCGAGGCGATGATCTGCTTCGACTGGAAGGTGAGCTCGGCGAGACCGATCACGCTGAGCAGCGAGGTGTCCTTCAGCGTGATGATGCTCTGGTTCACGAAGGACGGGATCATGATGCGGAACGCCTGCGGCAGCACGACCTTCTGCATCGTCTTCCAGTGGCCGAGGCCGAGCGAGCGCGACGCTTCGTTCTGGCCCGGATCGACGGCCAGGATGCCGCCGCGGATGATCTCGGTCATGTAGGCGCCGGTGTTCAGCGCCAGCGTGATCGCGCCGGCCACGAACGGGCTGAACTTGATATCCGACCCGGCGAGCAGCTGCGGCACCGCGAAGAACACGAAGAACGCCTGGATCAGGATCGGGGTGCCGCGGAAGACGTACACGTACGCCGTCGAGATCCAGCGCAGGGGCAGGATCCGCGACAGGCGGCCGAAGCCGAAGACGATGCCGAGCACGAACGCGGCCACGAGGGCGACGATCGTCGACAGCAGCGTCCAGCCGAGGCCCTGCATCAGGGTCGGCCAGTACTTCGCCGTGATCGAGAAGATGTCGCTGGGGGCCTCCTCCGCGGAGGCGCCGCCGCGCGATCCGCCGTCGGATCCGTCGGTCCCGACGTACGTCTCGATGATCTTGTCGTAGTCGCCGCTGGCCTTGAGGTTCGCAAGACCCGCGTTGAACATCTCGATCAGCTCGGGGTTCTGGCCCTTGTTGACCGCGAAGCCGTACTCGCCGCCGAGGGCGGGCTCGTCGATCAGGCGGAAGCCGGAGCCCTGGGTGATGCCGTACGCCAGCACCGGGTAGTCCTCGGCGTAGGCGACGGCCTGGCCGGCCTTGACGGCGTCGACCATGTCGGTGGTCTCGGCGTAGGGGGTGACCTTCAGGTCGTACTGCTCCTTCAGCGACTCGGCGTAGGTCTGGCCCTGGGTGCCGGTCTTGACCGCGACGGTCTTGCCCTGCAGGTCGTCGAGCGTCTGGATGTCGCTGTCGTCGAGCACGCCGAACTGGATGCCGCCGGTGAAGTAGCCGTCGCCGAAGTCGAACGTCTGCTTGCGCTCGTCGGTGATGGACATGCCGGCCATCACGCCGTCGACCTGGTTGGACTGCAGGGCCTGCAGCGCGGCGTCGAATCCGAGCTGCTGCCACTCGACCGTGAAGTTCTGGTTCTCGGCGATGGCGTCGAGCAGGTCGATGTCGATGCCCTTGAGGGCGCTGCCGTCGTTGAACTCGAACGGCGCGTACGTCGTGTCCGTGCCGATGACGAAGTTCTCGCCGTTGCCGAGGGGCGGGGTCTGCTCGGCCTCGTCGCCGCCCGCCGATCCGCCCGTCCCGATGTAGGTCGCGATGATCTCGGCGTACTCGCCGCTGTCCTTGAGGTTCGAAAGGCCCGCGTTGAACTTCTCGATGAGCTCGGCGTTCTGGCCCTTGTTCACCGCGAAGCCGTACTCGCCGCCGAGGGCGGGCTCGCCGATCAGGCGGAATCCGGAGCCCTGCGTGATGCCGTAGCCGATGACGGGGTAGTCCTCGGCATAGGCGACGGCCTGGCCCGCCTTGACCGCGTCGACCATGTCGGTGGTCTCGTTGTAGGGCGTGATCGTGAGGCCGAGCTCCTCCTGGAGCGACTCGGCGTACGTCTGGCCCTGGGTGCCGGTCTTGACGGCGACGGTCTGACCCTGCAGGTCGTCGAGCGAGGTGATGTCGCTGTCCTCGAGCACGCCGAACTGGATGCCGCCGGTGAAGTAGCCGTCGCCGAAGTCGAACGTCTGCTCGCGCTCGTCCGTGATGGACATGCCGGCCATCACGCCGTCGACCTGGTTCGACTGCAGAGCCTGCACGGCCGCGTCGAAGCCGAGCTGCTGCCACTCGACCGTGAAGCCCTGGTCCTCGGCGATCGCGTTGAGCAGATCGATGTCGATGCCCTTGAGGGCGCTGCCGTCGTTGAACTCGAACGGCGCGTACGTCGTGTCCGTGCCGATGACGTACGTCTCTCCGGTCTCCGCGGCGGCGGGGGACACGGCGACGAAGCCGCCGACCAGGGCGCCGGCGGCGATGCCGGCGGCGGTCAGCAGGGCGCCGATCCGGGGAAGGAGGGAAGGTCTCCGGCGCTGCGGCGCGGTGGACGGGGTGATCTTCGCCATGTTCGCGAGATGCCTCCACAGTCGTGTGAGTGGGCCGGTCGGCCCCATACACCTTAACCGCGCGTCCCGCAATCGCCGCGGCCCGGTTCGCTGTCGTCCTGCGGGGAGGAGCGCCGCGTGAGATCGTGAGGCGTGCTCGAAAGTCTGCTGTGGGGGGTCGTCGGCGCCGCGCCCCTCGTGATCGGCGCCGTGCTGGCGGGCCTGCGACGCTGGCCGGATCGGCTGATCGGCGTGGTGCTCGGCTTCGGCGCCGGGGCGCTCATCGCCAGCATCGCGTTCGAGCTGTGGGAGGACGGCCTGGACGCCGGCGGCCCCGTCCCGCTCGCGATCGGCGTCGCGCTCGGGGCCGCGGTCTACTTCACCGCGGATCGTCTCGTCGAGCGTCGCGCGAAGCGGGCCGGGGGAGCGGCGGCCGCCGGGGTGCCGCTCGCGCTCGGCGCCCTTCTCGACGGCATCCCCGAGCAGCTCGTGCTGGGCTTCGGGCTCGCCGACGGGCAGGGCGTCAGCATCGCCCTCGTCGTCGCGATCTTCGTCTCGAACCTGCCGGAGTCGGTCGGATCCTCGGCGGACCTCCTCGACGGCGGCGTGAAGAAGCGCTCGGTGCTGGGAATCTGGTCGGCGGTCGCCGTGGTCTGCGCGCTCTCGACGGTGGCGGGCTGGGCGCTGGCCGACGTCGCGACCGTCGGGGTGCGCACCGGACTCAGCGGCTTCGCCGCCGGTGCGCTGCTGGTGATGCTGGTCGACTCGATGGTGCCGGAGGCGCAGACCCGCGCGAAGGACGTGGCGGGGGTCGCCACCGTCCTCGGCTTCGCGCTCGCCGCGGGCCTCGGGACGATGAGCTGACCACGCCCGGCCGCCGGATCCGACGCGTGGCGCTGGCGGATCGGGGTGCCCAGGGGGGCAGGATCGGCGGCATGACCGCCTATGTCGCCCTTCTGCGCGCCGTCAACGTCGGGGGCACCGGCAAGCTGCCGATGACCGAGCTCGTCGCGATGTGCGAGGACGCGGGGTTCGCCGATGTGCGGACGTACATCGCCAGCGGCAACGTGGTGTTCACCGCGGACGGATCGCCGTCGGCGGTGAAGGAGGCGCTCGAGCAGCGCCTGCGGGCGTACGCCGGCAAGCCCGTCGGGGTGATGGTGCGCACCGCGCAGGAGATGTCGGCGATCGCCGGGGCGTCGCCCTTCCCGGACGCCCCCGGCAATCAGGTCACCGCGCTCTTCCTCGACGAGGCGCCAGGCGATCCCGATACGCGGCACGTGGCCGATGAGCGGATCGCCCTCGGCACCCGGGAGATCTGGGTGCACTACCCGTCGGGCATGGGGCGATCGAAGCTCGTGCTGCCCGCCGCCGCGCGGGGCACCGCCCGCAACCTCAACACGGTCCGCACGCTCGCGGAGCTCGCCGCCGCCCTTCCGGGCTGATGGGCGCGGCGCCGGAGCGCCCGGCCCGCCGCCCGCCGGGGGCTGTCACCAGATGATGCCGCCGCCGTTGGCGATGCCGACCCAGGTCAGGGCGACGAAGATGCCGGCGAAGACCAGGGGCGCCATGCCGGCGCCCTGGCGCGCGAGGCCCTTGAGCAGCGCGATCACCCCGAGGACGGCGGCGACGAGTGAGAGGCCGCCGCCGAGGATGAAGCCGATGAACAGCGGGATCGGCATCAGGACCAGCCCGGCGAGCCCGGCCCAGAAGGCAGCCCAGGCGGTTCCGTTCTTCGTGCGAGGCGCGTTCGTCATGACTTCAGGCTAGGCGGTGTGGATCTCGTCCAGCGAGAACCAGACCGGGATCCCGCGCTCGCGGGCGATCGCGACGTCCTGGTCGGCACCCCGCGATTCGCCCGGAAGGCGCAGCACGCCGTCGCAGTGCTGCAGCAGGCGCTGGGCCGTCGGGTACATCACCTCGGCGGCGAGCGGATCGGCGGGCCCGGACGCCCCGGCGCTGGAGAGCACGGGGAGGGCGACCCATTCGCCGATCATGGGGATGTGCCCGGCGCGGAAGATCGGCCAGGCCGCCTCCTCGAGCCGGCGCAGGTTGCGGGCCATCAGGGTGGGGTCGCCGTCGGTGCCGGACGCGTACGGGCCGGCGATGAGGATCATCAGGGGAGTCGTCATATCCGGTACGATAGTGAACAAACGTGAAGAAACAGGAAGGAACGCGATGCTGGCTGCCGCGCGCAAGGAGCTTCTGTTGGACCGGCTGCGCCGCGACGGCCGCATCATCGCGAAGGAGATCGCGGCCGAGCTCGGCCTCTCGGAGGACTCGATCCGTCGCGATCTGCGCGAGCTCGATGCCGCGGGTCTCGCCGTGCGGGTGTACGGCGGCGCCCTTCCGGCCTCGCCCGCGGTGGCCGACTACGCGGCGCGCACCGCGGTCTCCCCCGACAGCAAGCGGCGGGTCGCCGCCGCGGCGGTCGCCCTGATCCAGCCGGGGGCCACGGTGATCCTGGACGGGGGCACCACCACCCTCGCCATGGTCGACGCGCTGCCCCGGACGCTGCCGTGCACCGTCATCACGCACAGTCCGACCATCGCCGCCTCGCTGCTCGAGCACACCGCCGAGGTCCTCCTCATCGGCGGTCGCCTGTTCAAGCACTCCGCGGTCGCCTGCGGGGCCGCCGCGGTCGAGGCCGCGAGTCGCATCAGCGCCGACCTGTTCTTCCTCGGCGTCACCGGCGTGCACCCGGACGCCGGGCTCACGACCGGCGATTCCGACGAGGCGGCGATGAAGCGAGCGCTCGCGGCTCGCGCCGCCGAGACGCTCGTCCTCGCGAGCGAGGAGAAGATCGGCACCGCGTCGCGGTACACGGTGCTCGGCCTCGACGAGGTGGCCGGTGTCCTCACCGACGCGCCGGAGGACGATCCGACGATCCGCGCGCTCGCCGCGGGCGGGATCCGGGTCCTCCCCGCGTAGGCGGTCTACTCGTACTCGGCCATCCGGCGCTCGAACTCGGCGCGATCGGCCTCGCTGAGCAGGCGCTCGGCGTAGAAGGAGATCTGCAGGCCCTCGACGGGCTCGCCGGTCTGACCGCTCTGGACCTCGCGATCCTCGCGCCAGTCGCCCGTGGTGTCCTGGGAGAGGTCGACGATCGAGGCGTAGAAGGCGACGTCGCCCGTCGGGTCCTGCGTGTACCACTCCCACGCGACCTGGGTCTTCGGGTCGTCGCTGCCGTAGAACTTCTCGAGCAGCGACGGATCCATCCCGGATCCGGGCTCGTTGAACGCGTACAGCTCCCACCAGTCGTGCCGGGTGAGGACGCCCTGGATCGAGTCCATGACGGCGAGCTTGGTCTCGTAGTCGTGGACCGGCTCGTTCGTCGACGACGTGGCCGAGGTGAAGCGGACGAGCATCGACTCGCCGCCGTGGCCGTTGCGCTCGGGGCGCAGATCCTCGGCGGGGCGCTCGGTCCAGGTGAAGCCGTACTGGGCCGAGAGCTCGTCGCGGATCTCGGCCGAGAGCGAGTCGGCCAGGGCCCGGGCGTCCTCGAGCGACGTGCGGGAGAGCGTCGTCGCGGCCGGCTCGCCGCTGATACCAGGGTACGCCTCGAGGTGGCGCTCCTCGTCGGTCTTCGCGCCGGCGTATCCGCCCTCGGCCGAGGTGCGCATGGCGCCGAGCGCCCCCACCGTCCCGACGTTCAGCATCAGGGCGAGGGCGAGGCCCCAGGCGCCGAGCACACGACCGCGCGGGGTGAGAAGCGCCGCGACCAGCACGCCCACCACCAGCAGCTGCAGGACGACCGCGGTGGCGCTGTAGATGGCGTCGGTCGCGCCGAAGGCGAGCAGCAGGATGAGCGCGGCGGCGAAGAGGGCGCTGACGCCCAGCGCGATCCAGCCGAGCACTCCCGGCCGCGGGCGGGCAGGCACGACGGCGCCCGGTTCGGCGGCCCCGGGGCCTGCGGGCTCGGGGCCCCGAACCCGGCGCGCGCCCCGGTACCCGCCGGGCGGGGGCAGGGGAGGGGCGCCCTCCGAGCGCGTGAGGTAGCGCTGGCCGGTGTGCGCGTCGAGCCTGCCCTGCGGCTTCGGCGCGGGCGCGGGCGTCGGCACGGGCACGGATGACGCTGCGGCGTCTTCGCTCACCACGGCTTCTCCACCCCTCCCTCGCCCGATTCGTCGTCGTCGCCCCGATACTGCTGACGCTCGCCGTCGCCCTGCTGCAGCTGGTCCTCGAGCTCGTCGAGCTGCGCATCCGACGGGCGATCCTCATCCGGCTCGGAGGGATCCTCGGACGGCGTTGGGCTCGAGGGCGGCGGCTGCTGCTTCTGCCGGAGGCGCTCTTCCAGCTCGTCGAGGCTCTGGCCGGTGCTGCGATCCTCGTCCGGCGACTGCTCATCGGCCTCGTCCGAGCGGCACTCCTCGGGGGTGTCGGCGACGACTCCCAGCGCCTCGTCGTACAGCGCGGAAGCGCCCGCCGGGTCGCCGGCCTCGCGGGCCGCGTCGCCCATGCGCTCGATCGTGATGCCGAGATTGATGTGCACGGCGCAGGCCTCGAGCCCGGGGGGGTCCAGCTCGAGTGCGCGCTCGAACCGCTCCCGCGCCCCCGCGAGATCGCCGGACATCGCGAGCCCCACCCCCACGTTGTAGGGCGCCTTGTACGTCTCGAAGACGTTCGCGACCTCCTGACCGCGGGCCGCGGCCGTGGATCCGGCGAAGTCGCCCGCGACGTGCGCGGTGATCGAGCGGTGAGCGAAGGCGTACATCGACGCGATCTTCGCCGGCACGAGCAGGGCCAGCACGCACAGCGGGATCACGATCCACAGCAGCAGGCGCCGCCGTCGCGCGCGCCGCCGGTTGGCCGCGAGCAGCTCGCCGGCGTTGTGAACGGCCGGGTTGTGCGGGGCCGCGGTCACAACGCACCGCCCGGGGGCGAGGAGGGGGAGGCGGCCGGCGCGGACGCCGGCCGGGCGAGGCGCAGCACACCCGGCGCGGCCGTCGCGACGAGCGCGGCGTCGGCCGCGAGCAGCGCGACGACGAGCAGCGCCAGGATCCAGCCGAGCTCGGTGACATCGCCCGTGGTGCCGGCGGCTTGGGTGGTGGTGGTCGTCGGGGGCTCGGGCAGTCGCGGGGCGGCGTCGGCGCTGCGCACCTGCAGCTCGACGCCGAGGTCGTCGGCGATGGTCTGCAGGGCCGCCTCGTCGATGCGGGAGAGCGCGGGATCGCCGCCGCCGTCGACGATGTACTCGCCGCCCGAGGTCGCCACGTCGCCGGTCTGCACGCGCATGCGGCCGCCCTCCGCGGTGCCGTAGCCGAGCACGCCCCCGCCGTCGATCAGGTCGGCGCTGGCGCGGAACGACTCGGGATCGGTGTCGGCTGTCTGCTCGCCGTCGCCCAGGTAGAACGCCATCCGCGACCGGTCGGGCGAGTCGCGCGCCGCCGATTCGAGCGTTGTGGCGAGCAGGCGGTGCGCGATGCCGACCGACGATCCCCGCGACCGCTGGGTGACCTCGGGCGTCAGCACCTCGAGCGCCGAGCGCAGCGCCGCGGTGTCGGTCGTGAGCGGCAGGCGCAGCTCCGCCTCGCGATCGAAGGTGATCAGCGCGAAGCGGGCGCCGGGATAGGCCTCGACGATCGCCTCCACGTCCGCGCGGACGCCCTCGAGCCGGGGGCGGGCGTCGCCCCAGTCCTCGGCCACGATGCTCGCGGTGCTGTCGACGAGGATCACGACGTCGGTGTCGGTCGAGAGGGTCTCGGTCTCGCCGCCGGCGATCCCGGGCCGCAGCGCGAGCAGCGCCACGGCCACCAGCGTCGCCACCCGCAGCAGCCACTGCGCCCGCGCGCGACCGCGAGACCGGACCAGCGCGCGCACCGCGAAGAACAGCACGGGCAGCACAAGCGCGGCCAGCAGCAGGGGGTGGAGGACGGGCTGGAGGATCACAGTCGCACCCTCCACAGCAGCAGGACCCCCGTGAGCACGAGGGCGAGGAGGACGGCGATCCAGACATCCGGCACGTCGCGCCACACCACGCGGGCCTCGCCCTGGAGGGCGGTGGCCTCCTGCTTCTGCACCTCGCGGATGATGTCGCCGACCGTGGTGTCGCCGCGCAGCGCGTAGGCCTGCCCGCCGGTGGTCTCGGCTGCGGCGGTCAGCTCGGCGGTGATCTCGTCGTCCTTACCCTCGACGGGGTTCAGCGCGAACACGCGGACGCCGGCATCGCGTGCGTAGGCGGCGGCCTCCTCGATCGAGACGATGCCCGCCCCGAACGCCTCGTTGTCGGTGGCGAGGATGATCGAGCGCGAGCGCTCGTCGTCGCGGTGGTCGAATCGCAGCGCGCAGGCCGCGAGGCCGTCGCCGATGAGCGACGATCCGGTGCCGTTGAGGGTGCCCACCCAGTGCTCGGGGACCGCGCTCACGTCATCGTCGAATGCCGCGCGGATCTGCTGCAGGTGCTCGCGCACGAACGCGTAGTCGTCGGTCAGCGGGAAGACCTGCACCGGCGAGCTGTTGAAGATCGTGAGCCCGATGCGCTCGCCCTCGAAGCCGTCCAGCAGCTCCTCGAAGACCTCGAGCACCTCGATGTCGACCTCGCTCATCGACCCCGACACGTCCAGGCACAGCATGATGTCGCGGCTGGTGTCGACGGGCCGGATCGTCTGCGCCGCCATGGGCCGCGCGGCCACAACGCCCGCCACGACGGCGGCCCCGGCCAGCAGCGCCAGGGCGCCGAGCAGGGCGGCGGTTCTGCGGCGCGTGGCGCGGCGGACGGCGGGCAGCTCGCGCAGGCGTTCCGCGCGCGAGACGGGGGCCGCCGCGGCGCGGGCTCCGCGGGAACGGCGGCCGAGCAGCACGCCCAGCCCGATCGCGGCGGCCACCACAAGCAGGGCGACCGGCAGGATCCAGGGGTGCGCGAGGTCGATCAGTGCCATTCGCTCACCACCCTGCGGGCCGCGGCGGCGCCGGCGGCCGGATCGATCGCGGGCCCGCGGCCGAAGATGCTCGGGTAGTAGTGGCGCTTCATCGCGTCGATCAGCGCGGGATGCACGCCCAGCGTCACGAGGTCTCCCAGCGCCAGGACCGGCGCCTCGATGCCGCTGAACTCGTTCACGAACGCCCGGGTGGTGCGGCTCAGTTCGAGGTTGGCCTGCCGTGCGCCGATCCGCCTGCCGTTCCAGCGGCGCTCGATGTCGTCGACCGCGTCGAGGTACTCGTGGCGCAGCTGCGTCAGCGCGTCGGCGGTCACCGGCCCCGACGCGAGGTGGGGTGCCGGCCGGCGGGCGCGCGTGAAGAACAGGATCGCCCAGACCGCCAGGATCACCAGGGCGATGACGCCGAGCGCCAGCAGCATCCAGCCCGGGGCGTACTGGACGGGCGGGTACAGCTCGTCAGGTTCGGACACGAGAGGTCCTCCGTCCGAGCATGCGCAGCAGGGCGGGGATCGCGTCGTCCTGCGTGGCGAGGTCCGCGTGGTCGATCTCCAAAGCGGTCAGCAGCGCATCGCGGCGGGACTGCTCGGCGCGGTGGCGTTCGTCGAGCTCGGCGAGGACGGCGGCGTCGCCGTGCAGGAACTCGGGGACGGTCCATCCGGTGTCGATGTCGCGGCGACCCGACCCGTCGCGGTGGCGCAGCACCGGGTCCGCATCGCGCACGGTGATCCAGATCACGTCGTGCTGGGTGCGCAGGCGCCGCAGCACGCTCTCCGTCTCGCCGGTGATCGGGGCCTCGTCCGTGACGACGACGACGATCATGCGGCGCGCGATCGTGCGCGCCACGAAGCCGAGCAGCTTCTCGCGCGCGCTGGCCGGGCCGTCCGCCCGGGGGGCAGCGTCGATCGTGCGGAGCGCGTGCTCGAGGGCGCCCTCGGACCGGCGCGGCGGCAGGCGGCGGATGCCCCCCTCGTCGCCCCAGACGATCGAGAAGTCGTCGTCGTGGCGCAGCGCCAGCACCCCGAGCGCTCCCACGGCCAGCACGGCCAGCTCGCGCTTGGGGCGGTCGTCGGCGGCCAGCGCCGCGAGCCCGCGGCCCGAATCGACCACGAACAGGATCGTGTGCATGCGGTTGGCGCGCATGCGCTTGATCATCGGGCTGCCCAGACGCGCCGTGGCACGCCAGTCGATGTCGCGCACCTCGTCGCCCGGCTGATACTCCCGCAGATCCTCGAAGTCGTGGCTGCGCCCGCGCAGGAGCGACGCATAGGCGCCGTCGAGCGCATGCGTCGACTTCTGCGAGGAGTGGATGAAGAGCTTGCTCTTCACCCGGGTGATCAGCGTGGGCATCAGGATCTGCGTCGCCGGCCCTGATCAGGGCGTCGGGACGGAGGCGAAGATCGCGTCGATGATCTCCTCGCTCCGCACCCCGTCGGCCTCGGCCTCGAAGTTCAGCAGCACGCGGTGGCGCAGCACGACGTGCCGCAGCGCGCGGATGTCCTCGGGCAGCACGTGCGCGCGGCCGTTGAGCAGCGCCAGCGCGCGCGATGCCTGCAGGAAGGCGATCGAGGCCCGGGGGCTGGCGCCGTACTTGATGTACCGCGCCTTCTGCTCGCCGATGTACGGCGCGGGGTTCCTCGTGACGTACGACAGCCCGACGATGTAGTTGCGGATCGCGGGGGAGACGTGGATGCGGCTCGCGACCTCCTGCAGCAGGTGGACATCGGCGAGCGTCACCGAGCTGTGCACGTGATGCTCGGGGTCGAGGGCGCCCGAGTCGATCCGCTCGAGGATCTCGAACTCCTCCTGCGGCGACGGGTACTCGACGATCTCCTTCAGCAGGAAGCGGTCCATCTGGGCCTCGGGCAGCTCGTACGTGCCCTCCTGCTCGATGGGGTTCTGCGTCGCGATCACGAGGAAGGGCTTCGGCAGGCGGTGCACCTCGCCGCCGATCGTGGTCTGGCGCTCCTGCATCGCCTCGAGCATCGCGCTCTGCGTCTTCGCGCTCGAGCGGTTGATCTCGTCGAGCAGGACGAAGTTCGCATGCACCGGCCCGAGCACCGTGCGGAAGGATCCGGTGCTGGCGTCGTAGACCTGGTTCCCGGTGATGTCGGAGGGCAGCAGGTCGGGCGTGCACTGGATGCGCTTGAACTGCGCGTCGATGGTGTCGGCGAGCGTCGAGGCCGCGGTGGTCTTGGCCAGGCCCGGCACCGACTCGAGCAGGATGTGGCCGCCCGCGATGAGGCCGATGAGCAGGCTGGTGCGCAGGCGCTCCTGGCCGACCATCTTCGACGAGTACGCGTCGGAGACGATCCGGATGACCTCCACGGCCCGGGCCATCTCCTGAGGAGTCGGGGCCTCGGTGGTCTCGCTCATGGTTCTCCCCTCGCGGACGCGCGCGCATCCGATCCGGACCCAGCGTAACGGGGGCCCCGGACGCCGGAATGGCGGCGCCCCCGGGCCCGGCACGCCCGTCCCGGTAGACTGGCGGCGGCCCAGAACGCAGCCCGAAAAGCGGGAGAGAGGTCTTGGGCACATCGAGCCACAGGGCTCGTGCACAGACAAGGGGAAACCCATGCCAGGAATCGTGATCGTCGGCGTCCAGTGGGGCGACGAGGGCAAGGGCAAGGCCACCGATCTTCTCGGTGAGCGCACCGACTGGGTCGTGAAGTTCAACGGCGGCAACAACGCCGGCCACACCGTGGTGATCGGCGGCGAGAAGTACGCCCTCCACCTGCTGCCCTCGGGCATCCTGTCGCCCGGCGTGAACGCCGTGATCGGCAACGGCGTGGTCATCGACCTCGAGGTGCTGTTCCAGGAGCTCGACGCGCTCAACGCCCGCGGCATCGACACGTCGAAGCTGAAGGTCAGCGCGAACGCGCACGTCATCACGCACTACCACCGCACCCTCGACAAGGTCACCGAGCGCTTCCTCGGCAAGCGTCAGATCGGCACTACCGGTCGCGGCATCGGCCCCGCGTACGCCGACAAGATCAACCGCGTCGGCATCCGCGTCCAGGATCTGTTCGACGAGTCGATCCTGCGCCAGAAGGTCGAGGCAGCGCTCGACCAGAAGAACCACCTGCTGGTGAAGATCTTCAACCGCCGCTCGATCAGCGCCGACGAGATCGTCGAGGACCTGCTCTCGTACGCCGAGCGCGTGCGCCCCATGGTGTGCGACACGGGCCTGCTGCTGAACGAGGCGCTCGACCGCGGCGAGGTCGTCGTCTTCGAGGGCGGCCAGGCGACCATGCTCGACGTCGACCACGGCACGTACCCGTTCGTGACGTCGTCGTCCGCGACGGCCGGCGGGGCGTCGACCGGATCGGGCGTCGGCCCCAACCGCCTCGA
The DNA here is from genome assembly GCF_049177115.1 of Microbacterium phosphatis. GTDB lineage: Bacteria > Actinomycetota > Actinomycetes > Actinomycetales > Microbacteriaceae > Microbacterium > Microbacterium phosphatis. The sequence goes on from NZ_CP185370.1 coordinate 187,066, forward strand.
CCGCATCGTCGGCATCGTCAAGGCCTACACGACCCGCGTCGGCGCCGGCCCCTTCCCGACCGAGCTCTTCGACGAGAAGGGCGAGTGGCTGCGCAAGACCGGCTTCGAGTACGGCACCACCACCGGGCGCCTGCGCCGCACCGGCTGGTACGACGCGCCCATCACGCGCTACGCCACCCGCGTCAACGGCATCACCGACCTCGTGGTCACCAAGCTCGACGTGCTGACGGGGCTCGACGAGATCCCCGTGTGCGTCGCGTACGACGTCGACGGCGTGCGCTTCGACGAGGTGCCGGTCAACCAGACCGACTTCCACCACGCGAAGCCGATCTACGAGAACTTCCCCGGCTGGTCCGAGGACATCACGGGCGTGCGCCGCTTCGAGGATCTGCCGCAGAACGCGCAGGACTACGTGCTGGCCCTCGAGAAGATGAGCAACACCCGCATCTCGGTCATCGGCGTCGGCCCCGGCCGCGACGCCGTCATCGTGCGCCACGACCTGGTCGACTGACCCGATCCGCTCGCGCTCACGAGGCCGTCGCGTTCGCGCGACGGCCTCTTCGCGTCTGCGCCGCTGCCGCTGCCGAGAGGCGACCTGTCAGGATCGAGGCATGAGGTTCTGGATCGGGGCGCGCGGCGCCGACATGAAGGCCGAGGCGAACGGCATCATGGCCGCCACGGCGGGCGATGCCGACTCGCCCCTGGCGAGCGGGCCGCTGGCGCTCTCCGGCGATGCCGTCGCGGCGCCGTCGCCGACCTGGCTCGCCCCGCATCCCCGCCTCGACATGGTCTACGCGGCGCTCGAGAAGAAGGGCCACGTCGGCGCCTTCCGCCGCACGGGCGAGTCGACGCTGACGCCCCTCGGCCCCACCGTCGCCACGGGCGACGCGACCTGCCACGTCAGCGTCTCGCCGGACGGATCCCACCTCGTCGCCACCTCGTGGGGCGAGGGCAGGGTGACGCACGTCGCGCTCGGGACGGACGGACGCCTCGGAGCGGCGGCGGTCGGCGACCCCTCGGAGGATCCCTACTCGACCGGGAAGGCGCCCGCACCGGATGCCGCCTCCCTCGTCGCGCAGGACGGCGGCATCGCCGATCTGCGCAGCCTGGTGGACCGCGGTGCCGACGCCTCGCAGATCGCGGCGCTGCTCGCGGGCACGGCCCCCGCGCCCGCGATCGGCGCGGATGCCGGGCTCGACGAGATCCTGGCCCTGCTCGGGCGGTCGAAGGACCCGTTCGACGACCCGGCCGTCCGCGACATCCTGCGCGGCGCCCCGGATCCGGCCTCGCCGCTGGCGGGTGCCGTCGACCTCAGCGGCACGGCGCCGGCGGCCCCCGAGCCGCCCGCCGAGCGCGTGCCGCGCGCGCACTGCTCGGTGTTCCTGCCCGGCGGGCTCGTCGCCACCACCGACCTCGGCTACGACCTGGTGCGGTTCTGGCGCACGTCGCCTCAGGGCCTGCGCCTCGATCACGAGGTCGCCCTGCCGCGGGGCACGGGGCCGCGGCACCTGAGCCTGCACCCGAGCGGTCACCTGCACGTCGTCACCGAGTTCTCGTGCGAGGTGTACGCGCTCGCGGCGGGGCCCGACGGCCGCTGGGCGCTCCGCTCGGCCACCACCGCGTCGCCCGGGGCGATGGCGACCGACACCGGCGCCGAGCTCACCCGCTCGCGCGACGGCGAGTTCCTCTACGCCGGTCTGCGAGGCAGTGACACCATCGCGGTGCTGCGCGTGCGCGGCGATGGCGAGCGCCTCGAGCACGTCGCGCTCGCCGAGTCGGGCATCCGCACGCCGCGTCACCACGTGGTGATCCGCGACGCCCTGCTGATCGCGGGGCAGGGATCGAACGAGATCGCCTCGCTGGCGGTCGATCAGCGCACGGGCGTGCCGGGCCGGGTGCGCCACCGCCTCGCGGTCCCGACGCCGCAGCACATCCTGCCCGTCCGCTGATCCGCGCGGGGGGCGAACCGGCCGGCGCCCGGGCCCCGGTAACCTCGATGCCATGAGCGAGATCACGCCCGCAGAGGACCCCCAGGCGACGCTGCTGCGCCTGCGCGCCAGCATCGACAACATCGACGCGGCGCTGGTCTACATGCTGGCCGAGCGCTTCCGGGCGACCCAGCAGGTCGGGCTGCTGAAGGCGACGCACGCGATGCCGGCGTCCGACCCGTACCGCGAAGAGCAGCAGGTCGCCCGCCTGCGCGCTCTCGCCGAGGCCGCCCACCTCGATCCGGAGTTCGCCGAGAAGTGGTTCAACTTCGTGGTGGCGGAGGTCATCCGCCACCACGAAGCCTTCAAGAGCACCGCGGCCGACGCGTAGCGCGACCGCGCCGCCGGCCCCTACGCCACCGCGCGGCGAAGGGTGACGTAGCTGCCGAGCGCCATGAGCGCGATGGCCGGCACCGCCCAGAGCGCCATTCCCAGGGGGCCGGTCTCGACCAGCCAGGTCCATGTGGCGGGCCACGCCTCGAGCCGGGTGATGAGGAACACCACACCCACCAGGATCAGGCCGAGGCCCGTGAGCACGAGGGTGACGGCGAGCGTTCCCCAGCGCTTGAAGATCGTCGCGCTCCAGAAGCCGATGACGAAGAGGAACATCGTGATCACGAAGTACGTGATCCACGCGGCCCACCAGCCAGAGGCCCAGACGGCCGGCAGGTAGGCGAAGTAGCCGTTGACGCCGAAGCCGTCTGTCGCCTTCTCGATCAGGCCGATCACCACGAAGACGGTCGAGAGCATCACGCCCGTCACCGAGGCCGCCGCGAGCGTGCCGAGGTAGAACTCGCGCCGTGTGAGGCTCATCGCCTGCGAGAACGGGAACGACATCGTCATCGCCTGGATGCCCACCGCCATGAAGGCCCACAGCGGCGCCTGCGCCCCGCCGCCGTACTTCGGCTCGTCGATCGGGATCATCGTGAAGATCAGGATCGAGATCACCCACGACGCCCCGAGCACAAGCAGGGGCATCCAGATGTAGGTGACCTTGTTGATGAACTGCAGCCGGACGACGTTGAGGATCCGGTTGTGCCGCTGGGGGCTGCTGGCGACGGCGCTCACGACGCCACCTCCTCTTTCTCGGACGCACGCGCGTGCGTGGCGTGCTGGGTGCTGCGGACGATGAGCTGCTGCAGCGAGACGGGCGCGAGCTCGAGGCCCGCGGCCGATGCCTCGGCGCGCTCGGCGGCGGTGAGGCCGCCGACGAGCGTGACGGACGACACGCGACCCAGCGACTCGCGGTGGATCACCTCGCGGCCGCGGAGGAACGCGTCGATCGCGGCGGCGTCGCCCACGAGGTTGGTGGCCTTCTGCAGCGCGTCCTCGGTGGTCTCGTCCATGATGATCCGGCCGCGGTCGATCACCAGGACCCGCTCGACGAGGTTCGCGACCTCGTCGATCAGGTGGCTCGACAGCAGGATCGTGCGCGGGTGCTCGGCGTAGTCGGCGAGCAGGCGGTCGTAGAAGATCTGCCGCGCCACGGCGTCGAGCCCGAGGTAGGGCTCGTCGAAGAAGGTGATCTCGGCGCGCGAGGCGAGGCCGATGATCACTCCCACGGCGGAGAGCTGACCGCGCGAGAGCTTCTTGATGCGCGTCCTCATCGGCAGCTGGAACTCGTCGACGAGGCGCTCGGCGAGATCCTGGTCCCAGTGGGGAAAGAACAGCAGCGCGGCGGCGAGGGCGTGCCGGGCCGTCGCGTCGTCCGGGTACTTCTGGCTCTCGCGGACGAAGCAGATGCGGCTGAGCACGCGGGCGTTCTCGTAGGGGTGCTCGCCGAAGACGCGGACGGAACCGCTGGTGGCGAAGTTCTGGGCGGTCAGGATCGACATGGCTGTCGTCTTGCCCGCCCCGTTGCGGCCGAGGAAGCCGTAGATCGTGTCCTTCTCGACGTCGAAGCTGACGGCGTCGAGGGCCAGCGTGTCCTTGTAGCGCTTGGTGAGGTCTCGCACCTCGATGACGGCGGTCATGACTGCCTTCCGGTGTCGGGGGATGCCTGGGGGGTGGAGCCGTGCTCGCGGACGAGCGCGGCGAGGTCGGTGGGGGAGAGGCCGATGCGGCGGGCCTCGTCGATGAGGGGGGTGATGTAGCGGTCGGCGAACGCGTCGCGGCGCTCGCGCAGCAGCAGCTCGCGCGCGCCGTCCGACACGAACATGCCGATGCCGCGGCGCTTCTCGAGCACGGACTTGTCGACGAGCATCGCGACTCCCTTCGCTGCGGTGGCCGGATTGATCCGGTAGAAGGCGGCGAGCTCGTTCGTCGACGGCGCCTGGTCCCGCTCGGGGAGGGAGCCGTCCACGATGGAGTCCTCGATGCGCTCGGCGATTTGCACGAACAGCGGCTTGCCTTCTTCGATCAATGCGACCCCTGGTGGTGGGTGGGTTAGTTACTCAAGTAATGAACCATGGAACGCCGAGAGTGTCAACCCTCTGCTCTCCTCACAACCGCTGGAGGCTTGCGGTGAGGTCGACGGCGCAACGCCCCCTAAACTTGGGGACGACATGCCCGAGGAGAATCCGAGCCTCGCCGGCAGTCGCAATCCGCGGTGTCACCGCACCGGCTGATCCGGCCGGATTTCTTTCCGAGCGCGACCTCATCCCCACCAGGCCCGCGCTCCTAGCTGATGGAGAGTCCCATGCCGCAGCTGCATGCCCACCTCGTGCCGATCTTCGATGAGATCGTGACCCGCAACGCCGGCGAGCTCGAGTTCCACCAGGCCGCCCACGAGGTCCTCGAAAGCCTCGGCCCGGTCGTCGAGAAGCACTCCGAGTACGTCGACGCCCAGGTCATCCGCCGCCTGTGCGAGCCGGAGCGCCAGATCATCTTCCGTGTGCCGTGGGTCGACGACGCCGGTCGCGCCCAGGTCAACCGCGGTTTCCGTGTCGAGTTCAACTCGGCACTGGGCCCCTACAAGGGCGGCCTGCGCTTCCACCCGTCGGTGAACCTCGGCATCGTGAAGTTCCTCGGCTTCGAGCAGATCTTCAAGAACTCCCTCACCGGCCTCCCCATCGGCGGCGGCAAGGGCGGCTCGGACTTCGACCCCAAGGGCAAGTCGGACGCCGAGATCATGCGCTTCTGCCAGTCGTTCATGACCGAGCTGTACCGCCACATCGGCGAGTACACCGATGTCCCCGCGGGCGACATCGGCGTCGGCGGCCGCGAGATCGGCTACATGTTCGGCCAGTACAAGCGCATCACCAACCGCTACGAGTCGGGTGTGCTCACCGGCAAGGGCATCAGCTGGGGCGGATCCCTGGTGCGCACCGAGTCGACGGGCTTCGGCGCCGTCTTCTTCGCGCAGGAGATCCTCGCCACCTCGGGCGACTCGTTCGACGGCAAGCGCGTCATCGTCTCGGGTTCGGGCAACGTCGCGACCTACGCCACGCAGAAGGTGCACCAGCTCGGCGGCACCGTCGTGGCCGTCTCGGACTCGAGCGGCTACGTCGTCGACGAGAAGGGCATCGACATCGAGCTCCTCAAGGACGTCAAGGAGGTGCGCCGCGCTCGCATCAGCGAGTACGCCGACGCCCGCGAGGGCGCCGTGTACGTCGAGGGCGGATCCATCTGGGACGTCCCCGCCGACGTCGCCATCCCGTCCGCCACGCAGAACGAGCTGGGCGAGGCCGCGGCCATCCAGCTCGTGAAGAACGGCGTGAAGGTCGTCGCCGAGGGCGCGAACATGCCCACCACGCCCGAGGCGATCCGCGTGCTGCGCGAGGCCGGCGTGAAGTTCGCGCCCGGCAAGGCCGCCAACGCCGGTGGCGTGGCGACCTCGGCGCTCGAGATGCAGCAGAACGCGTCGCGCGACGCGTGGTCGTTCGAGTACACCGAAGAGCGCCTGCACGGCATCATGAAGTCGATCCACGACCGCTCGCTCGAGACGGCAGACGGCTACGGGGCCCCCGGCGACTACGTCGTCGGCGCCAACATCGCCGGCTTCACGAAGGTCGCCGACGCGATGCTCGCGCTCGGCGTCATCTGATCCGATCCCTCGAAGGGGCGGGCGCATCACGCGCCCGCCCCTTCGTCGTCCCGCGGCGTGAGCGGGTCAGCGGGCGGCGACGGCGCTGACCTCGATGAGCACCCCGGGCACGCCGAGCGCGGCCACCACCGCGGCGGTCACGAGCGGCGGCTCGGGCGCGGCGACCTTCGCCGCGATCGCCCCGTAGGCGGCGCGGAGATCCGCGCCCTCTGCGATGAGCACCGTCCACTGGATGACGTCGGCGGGCGTCGCGTCGACGGCCGCCAGCGCGGCGATGGCGTTGTCGACCGCGCGGCCGGCCTGGGCGGCGACGTCGTCCCCTCCGACGAGGGCGCCATCGGCGTCGACGGCGTTCTGGCCGCCGACGTAGATCGTCGTCGCGCCCGGGGGCACAACGGCGACGTGGCTGAACGCGGGGCTGTGCACGAGCCCCGCGGGGCGGATCCTCTCGATTCCGTTCATGCGCCCACGGTCCCACCGGCCTCCGACATCCGCCAGGGCGGGGGCCTGCACCGGCTCAGCCGCGGAGGTCGCGCCGGCGCAGGGCGAGCATGGCCAGAGCGGGAAGAGCCACGACGAACAGCCACAGCGGCCACTGGTCGGCGACGGTGACACCGCCCTGCAGCGGCGCGTCGCCGAACGCCCACGAATACGGCGACGACGCGGCGATCCAGTCCGAGTCGGGGGTGCGGGCCGCGACGGCGTTGAGCGCGTAGCCGGCCACCGCCACCAGCGCGCCGACGCCGGCGGACAGCGCGCGCCCGCCGATCGCGGCCCCGGCCAGCAGCGCCCACACGCCGCAGAACAGCGCGAGTCCGGCCAGCGCCGCACCGGCGACGAGCACCGGCCCCACCTCCAGCTCGAGCTCGGCCGACGTGTTGAACCCCAGCACAACGGCCGTGCCGACCAGCACCAGGACCAGGACCCGGATCGCCAGGGCCAGCGCCTGCGCCAGCACGTAGCGCCCCCGGCCGATCCCGTGCGCCAGATCGAGCTCGAGACGCCCGGACTGCTCGTGCCCGCCGACGGCCTGCGACGCCCAGCCCACCGAGGCGGCCGTCACGAGGAAGAACCCCATCAGCCCGTAGAAGGTCGCCTGCACGTAGCCCGGCCCCGAGGTGATGTCGTCGTAGCCGAGGGTCGTGACGAGGTCCGGCGGCAGAGAGTCGAGCAGCGCCTGCATGTCGCCGCCCACGAGGCTCGGGTACAGGGGCAGGTAGAGCGACAGGATCCCGACGATGGCCAACGACCACAGGGCCGTCGAGCGCCACGACCCGGCCAGCTCGCGCAACAGCACGTGGGTCACCGGCCCGCCTCCCTCGCGGTGCCGCGCGCGTCGGCGAGCGACGCGAGATCCAGGGGAGGGCGCTTGGTCGCCGGATCGCGCGGGCGCTTGTAGAGCTGCAGGATCGCGTCCTCCAGATCCGGTTCCTGGATGTCGAGCTCGGCGGTGGTCAGGCCCGAGATGGTCTTGACGAGGGCATCGAGCTCGCCGTCGTAGAGGGCATCCAGGCGCACACCATCCGGCTCGTCGGCGAGGGCCGTGTCGCGCAGCGGCAGGTGCCGGAGGTGATCCCACACGGCCTCGGAGTCGGCGTCGGCGAAGACCGCGCGGACGCGGCGGGCCGCCCGGCGGCGCAGGGCCGCGACGTCGCCCGTGGCGATGATCCTGCCGTCCGCGAGGACGGCGACGTCATCGGCGACGTGCTGGATCTCGCTCATCACGTGCGAGCTCAGCAGCACGGCCGCGCCGTTGTGCCGCGCCTCGCGCACCAGGTCGAGGAACGTCCGCTGCACCAGCGGGTCGAGCCCGCTGGTCGGCTCGTCGAGGACCAGCAGGTCCGGGTCGCGCATAAACGCCTGCACGATGCCGAGCTTCTGGCGGTTGCCCTTCGAGAGCGCCCGGACCGGGCGCGAGAGGTCGAGCCCCAGGCGCTCGGCGAGCTGTTCGTCCCGCCCGCGGGGAACGGGGCGGGACACGCGGGCGTAGAACGAGAGCAGCTGCCGTCCCGTGGTGCGCCCGTCGAGGCGCAGGTCGCCGGGCAGGTACCCGATGCGCTCCCGCAGCGCGGGGCCGCCGCGGCGCGGCTCGGCACCGAGCACGCGCACGGAGCCCCCGGACGGGCGGAGCAGATCGAGCAGGATCCGGAGCGTCGTCGTCTTGCCGGCGCCGTTCGGCCCGACCAGCCCCAGTACCGATCCGGGCGCGAGATGCAGGTCGATCCCGCGCAGGGCGGTGTGCCGCCCGTAGTGCTTCTGGAGGTCGGCGACCTCGATGGCGGCGGTGCTCACGCGCTCACCTTAGCGCCGCCCCCTCCCGCGCATCAGTGGTGGGCGTGCCGCCTGCCCAGGGTCTCGACGGGGCCGGCGCCGGGGCGCGTCCACTGCGGCACGGGGCGGGTGTTCTCGCCGTGGTGGCCCCGGCCCTGCTCGTCGCTGCGCCAGTACCAGCAGGGGTGGTCGCCCTCGGGCCAGCCGTCGGGGACGTCCTGCCACGACTCGCCGCGGCCGTACGGCAGGAGATCGAGCAGCCGCAGCTGGGTGTCGGCGATCTCGCCCCCGCGGCCGGTGGTGTCGTACGTCAGGTAGACGTCGTCGCCCCGGCGCAGGAACGCCGTCAGGTGCCCCATCTCACCGCCGATCGGATCCGGCACCCCGCGCACCGAGTACCAGGGCTCCGTGTAGCCCATGAACTCGCGGAACGGGGCGATCTCGTCCCACGGGCCCTCGCACAGCACGGCGTACGAGACGCCGCGGGCGCGGAGGTAGACGGCCTCGCGCAGCTCCCACGCCGACATGGTGCAGCCCTCGCACTGGCCCTGATGGGGCGCGCCGTCGTGCCACATGTGCTTGTAGACGAGCAGCTCGTCGCGGCCCTGGAGCAGGTCGATGAACGGCACGGGCCCGTCGGCTCCCACGACCGGCTGCCCGGCGTCGACCTCGAACATGGGCAGGCGGCGGCGCGCCGCGGCGATCGCATCGCCCTCGCGCGTGTGCGCCTTCTCGCGCACGAGCAGCGCGTCGCGCGCCGCCTGCCAGGTGGCACGGTCGACGATCGGCGGCGACCCGGGAAGCTGGGTGTCGGTCATGGTCACTCCTCCCAGGGCAGCTTCACGACGGGCAGGATCAGGATCCGCCCGAGCACCGCGCTGGGGTGCTTCGCCATGTAGACGGCCGCCTCCTCGATCGACTCGGCCTCGAGCTGGTCGTAGCCCGCAAACCACTCCTTGAACTCGGGGAAGGGGCCGTCGGTGATCAGCGTCCTGCCGTCGCGCACGACCACCGACTTCGCGCGGTCAGGGCTGGCGACCGGGGCGCCCATGCCGAGCGCCCCGGACCGCTCGCCCTCCTCGGCCCAGCTCTCGAGCATGCGCTGGTCCTCCTCGGGAGGAAGGGTGGATCCGGCGAGGTCGGTCAGGTGCAGGACCAGGAACTTCTGCGTCATGATGCTTCTTCCTTCTGGGGTGATCTCGGTGGCGTCGCCAGTTGGCCCCGGCGGCGGATGAGGTGGCTGGACTCGGCGGTGTTCCCGGCGAGCTCGATCGCCCGGTCGTAGGCGGCGTGCGCGTCGGCCGAGCGGCCGACCAGCCGCAGCAGCTCGGCGCGGGTGGCGTGGAAGGCGTGGTACTCGTCGAGCGAGCCGGCGAGCGTGTCGACCAGTGCCAGCGCGACCTGGGGCGAGTCGAACTCGCTGATCGCGATGGCCTTGTTGAGGGTCACGATGGGGCTCGGATCGATCCGCTCGAGCTGCCCGTACAGCGCGACGATCTGCGACCAGTCGGTGTCGCACGCGTGGGGTGCGCGGACGTGCACGGCGTTGATGGCGGCCAGCAGCTCGTACCGGCCGGCGCGGGCCCGGCCGGCCCGCACCGCGTCGACCCGCTCGCGCACAAGCGCCAGCCCCTCGGCGATCAGCGCACGATCCCAGGCGCCGCGATCCTGCTCGTCCAGGCGAACGAGCTCGCCGTCGCGCGAGACGCGCGCGGCGGTGCGGGCCTCGGTCAGCAGCATCAGCGCGAGCAGCCCCGTGGCCTCGCCGCGCTCGTCCGAGTCGTCGGGCAGCAGCTCGCGCACGAGCCGGGTGAGCCGGATGGCCTCGCTCGTCAGGTCGCGGCGGATCGGATCCGATCTCTCGCCCGACGCGAGGTAGCCCTCGTTGAAGATCAGGTACAGCACGGCCAGCACCCCGCCCACGCGCGAGGGGAGGTCGGTGTGCTCCGGCACGCGGAACGGGATGTGCGCGGCCTTGATCTTGGCCTTCGCGCGGCTGATCCGCTGGCCCATCGTCGTCTCCTGCACGAGGAAGGCGTGTGCGATCTCGGGCACCGTGAGGCCGCCGACGATGCGCAGGGTCAGGGCCACGCGGGCCTCCATGGACAGCGCGGGGTGGCAGCAGGTGAACACGAGGCGCAGGCGGTCGTCGTCGACCGCACCCACCGGATCCGGTGGCGAGTCGTCGTGCATCATGAACGCCTCCTGCTGCTTGGCGTCGCGCCGGCTCTCGCGGCGCAGGCGATCGATCGCGCGGCGGTGCGCGGTGGTGGTGATCCAGGCGCCCGGGTTGGGCGGGATCCCGTCGGCCGGCCACCGCTCGACCGCCGTGGCGAACGCCTCGGCGGCCATCTCCTCGGCGAGGTCGAGGTCACCGAACCTCCGCGCGAGGCCCGCCACCACCCGCGCCCACTCCTCGCGGTGGGTGCGGGCGACGGCCTCGGCGGCGGCGGGCGCGGCGGTCATGCGAACGGCCGCACCTCGATGCGCTCCCGGCAGACGTGCGAGGCCTCGGAGGCGATCTTCAGGGCCGCGTCCAGATCGGGCACGTCGATGATCCAGAGGCCGTTCAGGCCCTCCTTCGCCTCGATGAACGGGCCGTCGCTGAACAGCGGCTCGTCGCCGCGCGCGTCGATGACGGTGGCGGTGGAGGCCTCCTCCAGCCCGTCGACGAACACCAGCACTCCGGCGTCGGCGAGACGCTCGTTGAACGCCTCCGTCGCCGCCATCGCCTCGCGCATCTCGTCGGCCGAGGCGTATCCGTAGAACTCCGTGTACTCCTGACGGCCCATCACCGACAGCAGGTATCGCGCCATGACTCAGTCCTCCTCGTGCGTGCCGCGGGTGGGCACGACGTACATCCGCCCGATGCGGGCGGTCGGATGGTTCTCGAGCAGCCGGGTGGCGTGCTCCATCGACTCGGCCTCGATCCACTCGACGCCGAGGAACCACTCGGCGAACTCGGGGAACGGCCCGTCGGTCACCACGACATCGCCGTCGTGGGCCGTGATGCGTCGGGCGGCGGCGGGCCCGGCGACGGTCTCGCCGTTCGGCTGCCACCCCTGGGGGCCCTCGCGGTGGGCGAGCCAGGCGTCCATCGCCGGCTCGTCGATCGCCGGATCCCACTCCGCCGCGGCGGGGTCGGTCATGTGGATCACCAGGAACCTCTGTTGTGCACCCATCGTGTGCCTCCTTCATGAGGTCTACGAACGGCCCCGGGTCGATTCGACAGCCTCGGGCGGAGAAATCTCAAGAGCCGTCGTGGATGTCGGATCCGGCCCGGGCTCGTCGTCGCTCTGTCGAGGGCGGATCACCGGATCGGCCCCGCCGGAGACAGAGACGAGAGGTGACGGACATGTCCGACCCGATGAGCCCCGACGAGCGGCGCGAGTTCGCCGACCGGATCGCGGACCTGCGCTGGGAGCGCACGCGCGAGCGCAGGGCCCGCCGCCGCGCGACGCGCACCCGCATCGCCGACTTCCTGCTCTCGATCCCCGCGGCCGCGCTCACGCGTCTCGGGGCCTGAGCGCTCCGGCCGTCGCGGCGGAGGGATCCCTTCCGTAGGAGGATCCGGACCGCTTCGCTCCGACGGAAGGGATTTCTCCTTCCGAGCGCACCGCGGGCCGCGCCCGGCCGGGCCGGCGGCCGCGGGGTCAGCCGGCCAGGTGGCCCCAGCGCGCGGCGAGCTCGTGCCACGGGCCGACCGCCGCGACCTCGCCCTCGGCGAGGACGACGACGCGGTCTGCCCGGGCGAGGGCGGCGCGCTTCGAGGTCGACCCGATCACGGTGGTGCCGCGGTCGCGCAGCGCCTGCCAGAGCTCGATCTCGGTGCGGGCGTCCAGCGCCGAGGACACGTCGTCGGCGAGCAGCAGCTCGGCATCGGCCGCCAGCGCCCGCGCGAGGGCGAGGCGCTGCACCTGGCCGCCCGAGAGCCGCACGCCGCGGTGCCCGACGAGCGCGTGGGAGCCACCCGCCTCGGCCACGTCCTCGCCGAGCCGGGCGCCGTCGATGGGGCCCTCGACGTCGCGCGGGTGGTCGAGGCGCACGTTGTCGGCGAACGTGCCGCTGAGCACCCGCGGCACTTGTGCCACGTGCGCGACCTGCCCCGGCCGCAGGAACTCCTGCGCGTCGCCGACGGTCGTGCCGTTCCACCGGATGTGGCCCGTGTGCTCCACGAGGCCCGAGAGCGCCGCCAGCAGGCTCGACTTCCCGGATCCGATCTGGCCGAGCAGCAGCACCAGCTCGCCGCGCCGCACGGTGAGGTCGACGCCGGCCACCCCGAGCGTGCCGTCGTCGTGCACGGCCGTGAGACCCGCCAGCTCGAGCGTCTGGAGCGGCTCGCGTCGCACCACGGGAGGCTCGGGCGCGGTGCCCGCGACGAGGTCGACGCCCGGCACGGGATCGACCAGGTCGACGCCGCCGGCGAAGCGCGCGGTGGCCTGCTGCCACGCCCGCGTGCCCGGGGCCTCGGTCACGACGGCGCCGGCGACGACGCCGAACCAGCCGAAGCCGGTGACGGCGTTGGCGACGAGGAGCGTGGTGGCAAGGTTCCATTGGTCGGTGAGGAAGGCCGCCCACGCGGCGACAGCGCCGAGCTGCAGGGCGACGATCGGGACGCCGTCGAGCACGGCCTGCACGCGGTGCTCGAAGATCGCCGCGCGCACGCGGCCGCTGTCGACCTCCTGCAGGTGACGGTGCACCTCGGGGGTGCGGGCGGCGAGCTTGACGGTGCGCGCCGCGTCGAGCGCCGAGACGAGCGAGCGGCCGAACCGGGCGCGCGCGGCCGAGGAGCGCGTCGCCGAGCGCCCGGCGATCGGGCGGCCCACGGCGGCGGCCAGCGCGGAGACCATCATGACCGCGAGCAGCACGCCGCCCGCGAGCCAGGAGCGCGAGACGAGCGCGGTGACCGCGGCGATGATCAGCCCGTTGACGAAGTCGACCCAGCGGTCGGCGTACATGACGTACCGGTCGGCATCCATGGCGCGCGCCACGATCTCGCCCGGCGGCGTCGCCGACAGGCGGTGCTGCCGGGTCTGCCCGTACATCACGCGCATCCGCACCCGCAGCAGGTTCTCGATCCACCAGCTGGGGTAGAGGTGGATGGCCTTGCCGAGCGCGATCGGGCTGAGCAGCACCAGCGCGACCAGGCCGCTGAGCAGCGCCCACGGCATGTCGCCGGCCTGCAGCGCCTCGACGGTGCGGCCCCACAGGAAGCCGGTCAGCGCGCCCTGCGCCGAGGCGAGCGCCGAGACGAGGAACAGCGCGGCGCCGACCACGCCCCACTCGGGACGCACGAACAGGACGTGGAGGATGCCGCGCGAGAGCGACGGCCCGTCGCCGGTCACGGGGAGGTCGGGCGGTGTGCCCGCGCGGCGCCGCGTCCCCACACCCGCGCTCGGGTCGTCGGCGGCGTCGTCGGAGGGCGCGTCGCCGGGCGCGGGGTGCGGGACCTCGGCGGGACGCGGGGCGTCTTCTCCGTCGGCGGTCTCATCGATCACGCCGGCGGTCGCGGCGGCCTCGCGGAGGCGCCGGAAGGGCCCCTCGGCGACGGCGAGGGTCGCGCGCGGCCCCTGCTGCACCACGCTCCCGTGATCGAGCACGGCGACCAGGTCGGCGCGCTCGATGGTCGACAGCCGGTGCGCGACGAGCACACCGGTCCGGCCGCTCAGCAGGCGCTCGGCCGCCGAGACGACGCGTGCCTCGGTGAGGGGATCCATCCGCGCGGTCGCCTCGTCGAGCACCACCACCTGCACCTGACGCACAAGGAGGCGGGCGAAGGCGACGAGCTGCTCCTCGCCGGCGGACAGGGCCGTGCCGCCCGGGCCGAGCGGGGTGTCGAGCCCGCCGGGCAGGCCCGCGACCCAGTCGCCGAGCCCGAGCTCGGCGACGGCCGCCTCGATCTCGCCGCGGGGGACGGGCGCGAACAGCGCGATGTTCTCGGCCAGGGTGCCGGAGAGGATCTCGGTGCGCTGGGTGACGACGCCCACGGCGGCGCGCAGCATCTGCAGGTCGAGGTCGCACACGTCGACCCCGCCGAGGAACACCGTCCCCGCGGCGGGCTCCTGCGCGCGGGAGATCAACGCGGCGAGGGTCGACTTGCCCGAGCCCGTGCGCCCCACGAGCGCGATCGTCTGCCCGGCCGGCACCTCGAGCGACACGCGCTCGAGCGCGAACTGGCCCTCCTCATACGCGAAGGTGAGGTCGCGCACCTCCAGGCCGACGGGCCCCGCGGGCACCTCCCGGCCCCCGGTGGGCTCGGGGTCGACCTCGAGCATCTGCCGGATGCGGACGAGGGCGCCAAGGCCCTCCTGGATGTCGGGCAGGTGGTGGACGAGGTTCGAGACGGATCCGACGAGCAGCGCGGTCGCCAGGAACAGGGTGACAAGCTGCGCCACGGGAAGCTGGCCGCCGAAGGCGAGCACCGCCCCGACCACGGCGATGCCGCCCAGCAGCGCGTGCAGCAGCAGCTCGGCCCGGTAGATGAGCCGCATCTCGAGCCCGGTCAGCGCGCGCAGACGCTCGTGCACGACCGCGGAGATCTGCGCGAGCCGGCGCACCGCGAAGGCCTGGCCGAGGCTCGTGCGCAGGTCGTTGCGCGCGGCCACCGCCTCCTCGAACGCGGCCGCGTGATCGGTCCACGCCTCTTCCTCGAGGACCTTGCGGCGCGCGATCTCGCTGAGCAGCGGCCGAGCCACCACCGTGACCACCGCGCCGAGCGCTGGGAACAGCAGCCACGCCGGCCACCAGGTCGCGCTCGCCACCACCCACAGCGGCAGGACGCCGGCCACGGTGCGGCCCGCGCCCCAGAGCTGGCGTCGCACCAGCGATCCGACCGCGCGGGTGTCGTCGTCGACCCTGTCCATCACCTCGCCGACCGCCTGCTCGGACAGGACCGCGAGCGGCTGGCTCATCGCCGCCGTGAGCAGGTCGGCTCGCAGCCTGCCCTCGGCGCGGTCCACGACACCCGCCCACAGCACCTGACCGATGCTGTCGACCGCGGCGCCGCCGATGACGCACAGGGCGAACAGGATCAGCGCGGTCGTCGTGGGGTCGCCCGCGAGCCGGCCGGCGATCACGGTCCCGACTGCCTGCGCGGTGGTGCCCACGGCCAGCAGGGTCAGCGCGATCAGCGAGGCGACGCCACGCAGCCGCCGCCAGTCGAGGCGACGCCACACGGGGCGCGCCGATGCGCCCGCCGGGTCGTCGGACGGAGCGGGCGCGGAAGCAGGTGCCTGGGACATCAGGACAACGCTACGACGCGCTTCGGACACTCCGCGCCCGTCGGGTGCGCGGACCGGTGGGAGCGGTTCCGGCGGCGACCGCCGGGCCCGGCGACCGCCGGGGTCAGGCGGGCTCGGGAGGGAGGCGCTGCTCGATCTGCGGGGCGACCTTCTTCTCGAGCACCTCGACGGCCTCGGGCGGCAGCGCGATGAGCCCGTCGAGCTCGGCGCGCACCCGCTTGTAGGCGAGCTGACGCTCGGCGCCCGTGGCCGACTGATCCACCGCGGTCTGCAGCAGCTGCTGGGCGCGCTCCAGCCGCTTGCGCTCCTCGTCGCTGAAGCCGCTGTCGCGCACGCGCCGCGCGTCCTGCTCGGCGACGTCGAACGCGACCTCGTAGTCGTGCACCGCGTCGCGGTACTCCGTGAAGGCCTCCTGGTCGAGCTTGGCGCCCGCGTCGGGGCGCAGGGCGTCGGCGGCCTTCTTGGCGCGCAGGAACGCCGCCGTCAGGGGCTCGCGGCCGTCGCTCATCGTCGGGAAGGCGATGAGCTTGGCCACGTCGAGCTCGTACTCGAGCCAGCGCCGGGTGACGTCGGCATGGGCGTCGAGCAGGCGCGCGAGGCGATCGCGCTGGGTCTTCTCGTCGGCTTCGACGACCCCGGCCGGAAGCGCGGGGGCGGCGGCGGTCGTGAGCGCCTTGGCCTCCGCCTTCGCCCGGATCACCTCGAGCCGGCGCTTGTGCCGCTGCTTCGCGGAGCGCTCGGTCCACGCGCCGATCGCGCGGACACCGCCGACGATGGATCCGCCGAAGACGAACCACAGCCACCAGTTCTGGCCGATGAAGTGGAAAACGGGCTCCAGCACGCTCCGACTCTAGGCGAAACGACGAGAGGGGGAAGGACCGAAGTCCTCCCCCCTCTCGCGACGCGGTTCAGCCGAACAGCAGGGCGAAGACGGTCGCTCCGCCGCCGGTGACCAGCAGGGCGCCGATCACCACCCACGCGACCGTGCGGACGCGGCGGTTGCGCTTCTCGGACCAGAGGTCGGCGGCCTCGCCGTCGGGCTCGAGCTCGGAGTGGTTGATCTGCGTCATCGCTGTCGGGCCCCGACCGGCTCCGTGACGGTGGCGCCGAACGCGGCGGGCAGGGTGCCCGTCGACAGGGCGCGCAGCTCGGCGACGGGCACCTGGAAGAGGTCCTGCACCTCGAGCACGGGCTCGGTGTCGGTCACGCCGATGCGCATCACGGGGTAGCCGCGACCCTCGCAGAGTCCGCGGAACTTCACGTCCTCCTCGCGCGGGACCGTGACGATCACGCGACCGGTCGACTCGGAGAACAGGGCCGTGGCGGCGTCGACGCCGTCGCGCTCCATGATCTCGGTCAGCCACACGCGGGCGCCGACGCCGAAGCGCAGGACGGCGTCGGTGACCGCCTGGGCCAGGCCGCCCTCGGAGAGGTCGTGCGCGCTGGAGACGAGCATCTCGTCCTTCGCCGCGCCGATGATGCCGGCGAGGGTGCGCTCGCCCGCCAGGTCGACCTTCGGCGGGCGGCCGCCGAGGTGGTTGTGCACGGTGCCGGCCCAGGCCGATCCGTCCAGCTCGAGCGCGGTCGTGCCCAGCAGGTAGATGTTCTCGCCCGCGTCCTGCCATCCGCTCGGGATGCGGCGCGAGACGTCGTCGATGATGCCGAGCACGCCGACGACGGGCGTCGGGTGGATCGGGGTGTCGCCGGTCTGGTTGTAGAACGAGACGTTGCCGCCCGTGACGGGGACACCCAGCTCGAGGCAGGCGTCCGACAGGCCGTCGACGGCCTGCGAGAACTGCCACATGACCTCGGGGTTCTCCGGCGAGCCGAAGTTCAGGCAGTCGGTGACGGCGGTGGGCTCGGCGCCCGTGACGGCGACGTTGCGGTACGCCTCGGCCAGGGCCAGCTGCGCGCCCGCGTACGGGTCGAGCTGGCAGTAGCGGCCGTTCGCGTCGGTCGCGATCGACACGCCCAGGCCCGTCTCCTCGTCGACGCGGATCATGCCCGCGTCGTCGGGGAAGGCGAGGGCGGTGTTGCCGAGCACGTAGTAGTCGTACTGGTTCGTGATCCAGCTGGTGTCGGCGAGGTTCGGCGACGCGACGAGCTGCTTGACCTGATCCAGGATCGCGGCGCCGTCGGTCGGGCGCTCGAGCGCGGCGGCCGAGTCGGCCTGCAGGGCGTCGATCCACGTCGGGTAGGCGACGGGGCGCTCGTAGACCGGGCCGTCGACGGCGACCGTGGACGGGTCGACGTCGACGATGGTCTCGCCGTTCCAGGTGATGACTAGGCGGCCGTCGCCGGTGACCTCGCCGAGCACGCTGGTCTCGACGTCCCACTTCTTCACCACGGCGAGGAACGCGTCGAGCTTCTCGGGCGCGACGATCGCCATCATGCGCTCCTGCGACTCGCTCATGAGGATCTCCTCGGCGGTGAGCGAGGGGTCGCGCAGCAGGACGTTGGTCAGCTCGACGTTCATGCCCGAGCCGCCGTTGGCGGCGAGCTCGCTAGTCGCGCACGAGATGCCCGCGGCGCCCAGGTCCTGGATGGCCTCGACGAGGTCGTCCTTGTACAGCTCGAGGCAGCACTCGATGAGCACCTTCTCGGCGAAGGGGTCGCCGACCTGCACCGCGGGGCGCTTGGTGGGGCCGCCGTCGGCGAAGGTGTCGGAGGCCAGGATCGACGCGCCGCCGATGCCGTCGCCGCCCGTGCGGGCGCCGAACAGCACGACCTTGTTGCCGGCGCCGGTGGCGTTAGCCAGGCGGATGTCCTCGTGGCGCATAACGCCGACGGCGAGCGCGTTGACGAGCGGGTTGGCCTGGTAGACCGAGTCGAAGACCGTCTCGCCGCCGATGTTCGGAAGGCCCAGGCAGTTGCCGTAGGACGAGATGCCCGAGACGACGCCGTGCACAACGCGCGCGGTGTCGGGGTGGTCGATGGCGCCGAAGCGCAGCTGGTCCATGACCGCGACGGGGCGCGCGCCCATCGAGATGATGTCGCGGACGATGCCGCCGACGCCGGTCGCGGCGCCCTGGAAGGGCTCGATGTACGACGGGTGGTTGTGCGATTCGACCTTGAAGGTCACCGCCCAGCCCTCGCCCACATCGACCACGCCCGCGTTCTGGCCCATGCCGACCATCAGGCGCTTCTTCATCTCGTCCGAGACCTTGTCGCCGAAGCGGCGGAGGTAGATCTTGCTCGACTTGTACGAGCAGTGCTCCGACCACATGACCGAGTACATGGCCAGCTCGCCCGACGTGGGGCGGCGGCCGAGGATCTCGCGGATCTTCGCGTACTCGTCGGGCTTGAGGCCGAGGGCGTCGAACGGCTGCTCGCGCTCGGGCGTGGCGGCGGCGTTCTCGACGGTGTCGGCGACGTGTTCGGTGGGGGCGTTGGTCACGCGGGAGCTCCTCGGCGGGCGGCGGGCCGGACCCGCCCAGTCTACGCGGGAGAAGCGGGGCCGATCTGCCGCCCAGGACACCGCGGATACCCTCGTCCTATGGTGCGCCGTGACCTCGATCTCATCCGCAACGTCGACGAGGCGCTGCGGGGTGACGCGTACGACCTCGCCACCTATGCGAGCCGCGTGCTCGAGATGCTCCGGCGGCCGCTCGACCCCGACGGCAACCCGGTGTCGGGGATGCCCACGCTCGGGGAGATGGTGGACAGCACGCTGGCCGACGCCGTGCGCCAGAGCGACGCGCTGCTGCTGGCGATGGCGCCGATGCTCGACGGCAACGGGCCCGCCGACGCGGCGCTCGCCGAGCGGATCCGCGCGGAGGCGCGCGGACGCTGGAAGACCCTGCCCGCCTGGCTCGACGAGACCGACGCGGACGCCGCGCTCGAGATCACCGGGGTCACCTCGATCGAGCACGTCCTGGGCGCCGCCAGCACGATCGTCATCGGCGCGACGCTGCCGGACGGCACCCCCGCGACGGCCACCGTCTTCGTCGACCGCGACGGCGGCGGCACCATCGAGGACGCCTTCGTCGCCCCGGAGGAGTTCCGGGCGGCGCTCGCCGCGGGCACCAAGGGCATCGACCTCGACACGTTCACCGTCGTCGACATCGATCCGGCCGACGCCCGCGAGCGCGTGCTCCAGGCGGTCGCCGCCGATCTCGTGATCGAGCCGCCGCTGGTCACCGAGACCTGGCCGGGCCACCGCTCGCTGCTCGCCTGGATCCTGCGCAGCCTGCCGGCGGGCGGATCGGTCCTCCCGCGCCCGGCGGAGGACGAGGCCCTCGATGCGCAGCTCGTCGCCGCCGCCGAGCAGGCGGCCCCCGGATCCGGCGACGCCGCGCGCCTGCTGGTCTCGCTGAACCGCGAGCTGAGCGGATCCGGCGATCCGAGGCTGTGGAGCGACACGTTCGTCACCGATCTGCTCCTGGATCACCTGCCGTTCGCGCAGGAGGATCCCGAGACCCTGGTCGCGGCGCTGCGCGCGCTGGTCGCCGCGGGGCACGAGCTCGCCGGCGTGCACGAGCGCCTCACGGCGTACACGGTCGAGGCCCTGGACGAACTGCAGGACGAGTTCCTCGATCTCGCCGCGATGGAGGCCGACGGCGACCTGCCGGAGGACGACCCCGCGGCGCACGAGCTGGCGGTGCTGGCGCTGCGAGTCGGGGGCCGGCGACACCTCGACGGCCTGACCGCCGTGCCCATCACGCGGGTGGTGCCGGATCTGCGACACCTGGACGAGCGCGCCGCGGCGGGGCTCGCGAAGGTGCACGCGCTGCTGGAGCGGGCCGGTGCCCTGTTCGAGGACGAGGCGCTCGGCGATCCGGAGATCCGCGTCGCCGCGGCGGGGGTCGCCGACCTGCTGGCCGAGACCGACCCGCGGCTGTTCGCGAAGGGCAAGCCCGAGCTCGCCGCCGCCGCGATCGCCTGGATCGCCGGTGTCGCCAACGATGCGTTCGCCCCCGTCGGCCCGCTGGATCCGGCGCGCTTGATGGCGTCGCTGGGCCTGCGCGGTCAGACGCCAGCGGCCCGCGCCGCCCAGTACCTCGCGGCCCTCGGCCAGGAGGAGCCCGAGATGTGGGCGACGGTGCCGTCGCTGGGCGACCCGTCCCTGCTCACGGCCCGCACGCGCCGCGAGCTCATGCGCCGTCGCGACGAGGCTCGTCCCCTCTGAGACGCGAGGCGGGTGCCCGACGCGAGGCGCGGGGTCGCTGCGCGGCGCGGGTCAGCGCAGCAGGCGGAGCTCGCGGATGACCGGGGCGGGCACGCCCGCCATCGGCACGAGCTCGAGGTGGGCGGGAGCGGCCGGGGCGACGTCCAGCTCGACGACGTCCTGACCCGCGGCGATGCGCACGGTGCGGCGCGCCTCGCCGGGCCACGCCAGCGTGAAGGCCGTGGCCTCGGCGGAGGGGAGCACCCGCAGGCGCAGCCGCCGCCCGGCGGAGGCCGGATCGCGCAGGGTCGCCGTGATGGTCGAGCGGAGGTGCCTGCCGTGGGCGTCGCCGTCGCTCCACACGGGCGAGCCGTCGGCCGCGACCGCGTGATCCGATTCGGGCTGCTGCTCGCCGAACGCGAGGGCGTCGAGGGTGGCCTGGTCGAGGGCGAGGCGCTCGTCCTCGGCCACGAGCTGGGCCCGGCGGCCGGGGCCGTCGATCGGCCAGTAGATCGTGTAGCGGCTGTCGTGCAGGCCGGCGAAGGGCTCGAGGTCGATGAACCCGGCGGGGTCGGCCGTGGGCACCCGCCACGACGCGGGGCCCGTGCGGCTGGCGCCGGCGACGCCTTCGGGCACGATCGGCACGTCGCCGAGGGGGCGCAGGGGGCCGGCGGCGACGTGACCCATCCGGCTGTCGTCGGCGCGCAGGCCGTCGAGGTCGCCCGACTCGTCGCGCGCGGCGAGAGCGAACGGCCCGGCGAGGTAGGCCTGCCAGGCGGATCCGTCGGGCAGGCGCTCGGCGCGAAGCTCCAGCGGCACGCGGAACGAGACCTCGTCGCCGTCGCCCCAGGCGCGCTCGATCGTCACGGCGCCCGGCGAGACCGCGCCCGTCGCCGCGGCGCCATTCACCCGCAGGTCGTCGAGGCGGCCGGCCCAGCCGGGCACCCGCAGCCGCAGCGGGAAGGGGCGCGGGGCGTCGCCCGAGACGCGCACGGTGACGCGGTCGTCCGAGGGCAGGTCGGCGTCGAGCCGCAGGCGCACGCCGAAGTCGGCGGCGTCGAGCTCGGCCGGCACGAACAGGTTCACCGCGAGCGCGTCGCCCTCCGTGCCGAAGACCCATTCGCCCACGCGGGCCTGCATCTCCATGCCCGTTCCCACGCAGCACCAGAAGCCCAGCCCGGAGGTCGAGTACACGCGGTAGTGACGAGGCCGCATCGACGTGAAGTAGACGTAGCCCCCGTCGGGGTGCTGGGCCGAGAGCACGTGGTTGAGCAGCGCGCGCTCGGCGTAGTCGAGCATCTCGGGCCGGGGCGCGGCCTCGAGCAGCTCGCGGGTCAGCTTGAGCATGTTGTAGGTGTTGCAGGTCTCGGGGCCCTCGCGGTCCTCGATCATCGGGGTGAAGTCGCCCGGGTCGTGGAAGTGCTCACGCACGCTGTTGCCGCCGATCACCACGCTCCGGCGCGTGACGACCGTCCGCCAGAAGGCGTCGGCGGCATCGTGCAGCTCGCCGCCGACCGCCGCGTAGCCGACCGCCTTCGGGATCTGCGTGTTGGCGTGGCGCCCCGTGAGCGCGTCGGCGCCCTCGAGCAGCGGATCCAGGATCGCGCGGTGCGAGAAGCGCCGCGCCATGGCCGCGTAGTCCTCGCGGCCCGTGAGGCGCGCGAGGGTGGCGTACGCCTCGTTCATGCCCCCGAACTCGGTGTCGAGCATCGCCTCGAAGGCGTCGTCGTCCATGCCCGCGGCGATGTCGAGCCACCAGTCGGCCAGCCAGGTCGCCATCCGCAGGGCGCGCTCCTCGCCCGCGACGACGTGCGCGTCGATCAGCCCCTGGAAGGTCTTGTGCAGGTTGTACCAGGGCACCCAGTGCGTGTGCGATCCGATCGCGCGCGCGGCGTCGATGCCGCCGTCGCGCAGGCTCCCGAACAGCGCGGCGCCGCCCGGCACGCCGCCGAGCCATCCGGTGCCGACCGCCCGCTGCGCCCGATCGAGCTCGTCGAGCGCGGCGCGCAGCCGCGCGAGCGGCTCGTCCTCGCCCGTCGCGGCGTGCAGATGGGCGAGGGCCGAGAGCCAGTGCCCGGCGGTGTGGCCGTCCAGGCCCGAGTCCTCCCAGTTGCCGTACGAGGGCGCGACCGGATCGAGGCCCGCCTCGCGCAGGAACGGCGCGAGCAGCCGGTCTCCGTCGAGCGCCAGGACGCTGTCGAGGTCGGTGCGCAGGGCCGCGGCGAACGGGCCGTCCGTCAGACGCACGGCGTGGGCGGGGAAGAACTTCATCGTGGCTCCCGGAGAGGCGGCGAACGGCGCTGATCGGTATCCGCTTCAGCGTTGTCAAGATCAATGTACATGGCAGGGGCCGCGGCCGCCCCGGGCGGGGAATCCCGCGGCAGTACTCTGATCGAATGGCGGTGACGATGGCGGATGTGGCGCGCGCGGCCGGCGTGTCGCTGAAGACCGTCTCGCGCGTGGTCAACCATGAGCCGCACACGCGCCCCGAGGTCGTCGAACGCGTCACACGGGCGATCGCCGAGCTGGGCTGGGTGGCGCACGGCGGCGCCCGTGCCATGCGCACCGGGCGCACCGACCGGATCGCCATCGCGGTCTCATCGCTCGAGAACCCCTCCACCACGATGCTCGTCGAGGCGCTCGCCGCCGAGGCCGGCCGCCGCGGCCTCGCCGTCGGGCTCGAGCCGACGCACAACGACCCCGAGCGCGCCGCGCGTGTGCTCGCCTCCTGCGGCCGCCTGTACGACGGCGTGCTGGTGCTCGGCGAGGCGGCGGCCGGGGTCTCGCCGGATGCCGCGCCGGGTGCGGTCGTCACGGTGCAGGGCGCCCACCGCGGGCCCGGCCGCGTCGGATCGGACCTGGATGCGGCGGCCGGTGTGCTGGTGCGCCACGTCGCGACGATGCGGCGCCGTCGCGTGGTGCTGCTCGGCCTCGCGCCGCGGGAGCCCGCCGGCGGCGCGGAGGAGGCCGACGGTGGCACGACCCTCATCGACGCCGTGCGCCGGGCGCTGCCCCAGCCGCCGGTGGCGGTGCTCGCGCTGCGCGAAGACTCGCGTGCCGCCGGCGCCGAGGCCGCCGAGACGCTGCTCGGCGACCACCCCGACGCCGATGCGGTGCTCTGCGAGACCGACGAGATCGCCCTCGGTCTCCTCTCCGCGCTCGCACGTCGCGGGGTGCCGCTGCCGGCGCGCATCGCCATCACGGGGTTCGGCGCGACGGAGGACGGCCGCTACACGACCCCGAGCCTCACCACGGTCGACCCGGGCTATCCCGTGCTGGCGCGGGAGGCCCTGGATGCGCTCGAGGCGCGCCTCGCCGGCCGCCCGGTCGAAATCCGCCGACCCACGCCGATCGAGCTGATCCGGCGCGAGTCGACGCTCGGGACGGTGCTCGGATGACCCGCCCCACCCTCGACGACGTCGCTCGCGAGGCAGGGTGCTCGGCGAAGACCGTCTCGAACGTGGTGCTCGGACGCCCCGGCGCCTCGGCGGCCACCCGAGCGCGGATCGAGGAGGCGATCGCCCGGCTGGGCTATGTCGCCGACCCCGCCGGCCGTCAGATGGCCTCCGGCCGCACGGGGCGCATCGCCGTCGTGGTGCCGGACCTCCACCAGCCCTACTTCGCCGAGACGGCGGAGCGTCTGATCCTCGAGATCGAGCGCGCGGGCATGAGCTCGACGTTGGTGATCGCGGCCGACCAGGACGCCGAGCTGCGCGCCGTCGCCGCCGCGCAGGACGTCGACGGCGTGATCGTCTGCCCGCACTGGCTGCGCGACGACCTGTTCGACCGCACGCCGCCGAGCCGGCCCACCGTGCAGCTCGGGTCGCGCCCCACTCGGGTGTTCGATCGCGTTGTGATGGGCGAGTACGAGGGCTTCCGCCAGCTCACCGCGCATCTGCTCGGACAGGGGCGCCGCCGGATCGCGCTGATCTGGACCGGCGCCGACGACGTCCCGCCGGGCGGGGCGCGCTACGACGGCTACCGCGACGCCCTCGCCGAGGCCGGCGTCGCCCTCGACCCCGCGCTGATCGCCTACGGCTCGGACTGGGATCGCCGGGCATCGGGCTTCGAGGCGATGATCGCGCTGCTCACCTCGGGACAGCGCTTCGACGCGGTGCTCTGCGTGAACGACGCCATGGCGATCGGCGCCATGCGCGCGCTTCGGATGCGCGGAGTGAGGGTGCCGGGGGACGTGGCCGTGACCGGGTTCGACGACACCGTCGAGGGTGCGTACCTCGTGCCGTCGCTCACGTCGGTGAGCCCCCGCACGGACGAGATGGCGGCCACCGCGGTGCATCTGCTCCGCGAGCGCATCGAGGGCGAGACCGGCGCCCCGCGCGAGGTGCTGGTGGGCGCCGATCTCGTTGTGCGCGACTCGAGCTGACTCACGCCCACCACCGGGCAGGCGTGCCCATGGCGTTCGCACGCCATTTTCTGTCTTGTCGTTGCCAACGCTGAACCAATCTCCCTATGCTGACCGGCGGGGCGACCACCGCCGGTCGGCTTGCACCAGATCAAGGAGGATTCAGTGCTCTCATCCACGTTCCGCGAGCCGGCAGCACGGCGCCGCGGTCTCGCGCTGGCGGCCACCGTCGCGTTCTCATCCCTCGTCCTGACCGCCTGCACGGGCGGCGGGGGCGGCGACGAAGCCGCACAGACCGGGGGCGCCCTGCAGGTGCTCGTCATCAAGCACCCGCTCACGCAGGACATGTCGAAGATGGCGTGGGTCGCCGACCTCGAGAAGGAGGCGGGCGTCGAGATCGAGTGGCAGGAGGTGTCGGCCGACTGGGACCAGAAGAAGTCGACGATCCTCGCCTCGGGCGACATCCCCGACCTGATCGTCGGGACCAACGCGATCACCGACTCGGATCTGGCGACCTACGGCTCGCTGTTCGAGGACCTGGCGCCCCACATCGCCGACGACGAGCTGCCCAACGTCGCCGACATGTTCGAGGCGCAGCCGCTGCTCGAGCAGATGGCCACGCAGACCGACGGCGAGATCTACAGCGTCCCCGGCTACAAGCGGTTCTGGCCCGAGACGGTCACGCACCAGTACATCAACCAGCAGTGGCTCGACAATCTCGGCCTCGAGGTGCCCACCACCTGGGACGAGCTGTTCGACGTGCTCGTCGCGTTCAAGGACGAGGACGCCAACGGCAACGGCGACCCGGACGACGAGATCCCGTGGGACTGGAGCCCGGTCGGCACCGGCGGCTTCGGGTACTTCCAGCCGACGGTGATGCTCGGCAGCCTGGGGCTGGCGGTGGCCAGCGGCGGCGGCACGGGCTACTTCCTCGAGGACGGCACGGTCGGCAACTTCCTCGTCGACGACCGCTACCGCGAGCTCCTGGAGTTCCTGCACAAGGCCTACGCCGCGGGGCTCATCTCCAAGGAGGTCATGACCCAGGACTACTCGGCCTACCAATCGGTCGCGCGCGGCGACGGCGACACCGCCGCGGTCGGCTTCAGCTGGGGCTGGACGGCATCCGACCGCTTCGGCGCGCAGCTCGCGTCGCAGTACACGGCGACCGCGCCGCTGCAGGCGTCCGCCGGTCAGAGCGACCCCGTCGCGTGGAGCTACGACGGCTACGGCGAGAACTACCCCGCGAACCAGATCGCGATGTCGGCGAACTCGGACAACAAGAAGGCCGCCCTCGCCGCGATCAACGCCTTCTACGACCAGGACATGTCGGTGCAGGTGCTCTTCGGCGACATCGGGCCGAACGTCGAGAAGGTCGACGACTCGACCTACAAGGTGCTGCCGCCTGCCGACGGGACAAGCGATCCGTCGACGTGGAAGTGGACGTCGTCGCTCGCCGACAACGGCCCGATGTGGATCAGGGACGACATCGAGGTCGAGCTGCCCACCGACCTGCAGGAGGCCCGCGACCAGGCGGCCCCTCTCGCGGACGCGCTCGCGAACATCGACCTGAAGAAGGACGTCTACCCGTTCCAGTTCATCAAGATGAGCGCGGATGACCTCAACACCATCTCGCTCAACAACACGACGATCCTCAACCTGACGCAGACGAAGTTCGCCGAGTGGCTGACCCAGGGCGGCATCGAGGACCAGTGGGACGACTACGTCGCCCAGGTCGAGGGCGCCGGACTCACGCAGAACATCGAGATCCACCAGAAGTACTACGACGAGTTCGACGCCGGATGACGACGACGCGCCTCGTGACGACCCTGCCGCCGGAAGGCGGCAGGGTCCGTCCCCCCGCCTGGCTGCCCCGCGGCAGCCGCCTCAAGACCGCCCGCTCGTGGCAGCTGTGGGTGATGCTGGCCCCGGCCATCGCCTTCACGGTGCTGTTCGCCTATGTGCCGATGTACGGCATCCAGCTCGCCTTCCGCGAGTTCGACTTCGCCAAGGGGATCACCGGCGGCGACTGGGTGGGGATGAAGTACTTCATCCAGTTCTTCGAGTCGCCGCTGTTCTGGACGCTGATGCGCAACACCGTCGTGATCAGCCTCACAACGCTGGTCGTCGGCTTCATCGCGCCGATCCTGCTCGCCCTCACGGTCAACCAGATCGCTCACGCCCGGGCGAAGCGCCTTGTGCAGACCGTCACCTACATGCCGCACTTCATCTCGATCGTGGTGATCGTCGGCATGCTGCAGGTGTTCCTGTCGCCGACCACCGGGATCCTGACGCGCCTGTTCGAGATGTTCGGCGCGGCCGATGTCAACGTGCTCGGCGACCCCGGCGCCTTCGTGCCGGTGTACGTGATCTCCGACGTGTGGCAGCACTGCGGCTGGAACAGCATCATCTACCTCGCCGCGCTGTCGAGCGTCGACCCGCAGCTGTACGAGGCGGCCAAGATCGACGGCGCGCACCGGTTCCAGACGATCCGGCACGTCGACATCCCGGCGCTGGTCCCCACCATGGTGGTGCTGCTGATCCTGAACATGGGAGGGGTGCTCGCGACGGGCTTCGAGAAGATCTACCTGATGCAGAACCCGCTGAACCTCCCGGTCTCGGAGGTCATCGCGACCTACGTCTACAAGATCGGCATCCTCAGCAGCCAGTTCAGCTATTCGACTGCGATCGGCCTGTTCAACACGGTGATCAACTTCGTGTTCCTCATGGTCGCGAACCAGATCGCCAAGCGCGTGGCGAACACGAGCCTGTGGTGACAGGAGCACACCCCATGACACGCCTCTCGCGCCTGCGCCGACAGCGGCCGCTCGACCTCTTCTTCACCGCCATCGTGGTGACCCTGTGCACGCTCGTGGTGATCGTGACGATCTATCCGCTGTTCTTCGTGATCATCGCGTCGATCTCGGATCCGGCCCGCGTCGCCACCGGCGACGTGGTGTTCTTCCCTCGGGGCATCAGCTGGTTCGGCTACGAGCAGATCCTGCAGGACGAGCGCATCTGGACGGGCTACCGCAACACGCTCGTCTACAGCCTCGTCGGCACCGCACTGAACCTCGTGGTCACGATGCCCGCCGCGTACGCGCTCTCGCGCTCGGAGTTCATCTGGCGCCGGCCGATCATGCTGTTCTTCGCGTTCACGATGTTCTTCTCGGGCGGTCTGATCCCGACCTACCTGCTGTACAAGGACATCGGGCTGCTCGACAACTGGCTGGTGTTCATCCTCCCGTCGGCGCTGAACGTCTACAACCTGATCATCGCGAGGGCCTTCTTCGAGAACTCACTGCCGAACGAGCTGTTCGAGGCCGCGATGCTCGACGGCGCCTCGTACTTCCAGTTCTTCGTGCGCATCGCGCTGCCGCTGTCGAAGGCGATCATCGCGGTGATCGCGCTGTACTACCTCGTGCAGCATTGGAACGACTTCTTCACCGGCCTGATCTTCGTCCGCGACGCGCAGAAGCAGCCGCTGCAGATCGTGCTGCGCGACATCCTGCTCTCGAACCAGGCGTTCGCGGGCGGCGCCGGCGGATCCGGGGGATCCGGCGGAGGCGAGTACGGGCAGCGGTTCGCGGACCAGATCAAGTACGGCGTGATCGTCGTCTCGACGCTGCCGCTGATCATCCTGTACCCGTTCCTGCAGCGCTACTTCGACAAGGGCGTGATGATCGGATCGGTGAAGGGATGAGCGCGCCGGCCGTCGGGAAGCGGCAGGACCGGTCCGGACCGGGGACGTCGCGGCTGCTCGCGGTGCACCTCCGGATCGCCGACGTGCTGCTGCGGCTGGTGCAGCTGCATGCGCTGTGGCTGGGGTGGACCCTGCGCGGCGGCCTGGTGCTCGGGGTGTTCCCCGCGACGGCGGCCGTGGCCGCGATCGCGCGCCGCGATGCGCTCGGTCGCACCGCGGAGGGGTCGTGGGGCGAGCTGCGGCGCGACTTCGCGCGGCACTGGCGCGGGCAGTTCCGCCATGCGAACGCGCTCGGATGGATCCTCGCCGCGGCGGGGGCCCTGATCCTGATCGAGGAGCGCGTGATGCGCGCGGCCGGCGACGGCGCGATCGGCGTGTTCGTGGCGGGGGTGCTGTGGATGCTCGGCGCCGGGGTCGCGGCACTCGGGGTGCTGGTGTGGCCGCTCGCTGCGCACTTCGACGCGCGCCCCCTCGCGGTCATCCGGGGCGCCGTGGTGCTGCTGCTCGGCAGGCCACTCGCGGCCCTGGCCCCGCTCGGCGCGGCGGCCGCGCTCGCTGCGGCGTACTACCTGGTGCCGGGGCTGATCCCGGCCTTCGGGGTCGCCGGGCCGCTGTGGCTCGTCACCGCGGTGCTGCTGCGCGGGGGTGCGCTGCCGGCGGCACCGGCGGCGGCCCCGGAGCCCCGCTGAGGGCGGGCGACGCGCCCCGATCCGTCTCCGATAGCGTTCGAGGGTGATCCGCTCGAGCGTCGACGAGGACCTGCTGTCGATCTGCACCTGCGCCGCCTGCGATCAGGATCCGGAGCTCGCGGGCGCGATCCGCCGGGCCGTCGGATCCGGTGCGGAGTCGGTGGAGGAGGCGCTCGGCGACCTCGCGGGCCCCGTGCTGGCGGGGCGGCGCGCGGCGACGCGGCGGATGCTCGACGCCGTCGCGGACGCGGCGGGCGGGGCCCGGCTCACCGTGCACGCGGGGCTGGACCGCTGGGGCACCGGCTCGTTCACGACGTTCGGGCCGGGGCCGCTGCCCGTCGATGCGCTGATCCTGTCGGATCCGGCCGCGGGGGCGCTCGACGCCGAGGCGGTCGCCGCCCTCGCCTCCGGCAGCGGCGCCGCGGTCGGGGCGTACGTGCAGGCGATGCCCCCGCAGGATCCGGACGGGCTCGCCGAGCGCTGGCAGGCCCTCGCGCGCGCCGGGATCACCGAGTTCGTGATCTATCACGGCGGTCTCCTCTCGGCCGCGCGGTCGGCCGCGGCGGCTGCCGCCCTGGCCGCGGTGCGCGGCTAGCCGGCGAGCGACGCGGATCCCGGCCCGGACCCGCTCTCCCGCTGCGTGAGAGCCGACGGGCCCGGGCGCGGGAAGAAACACGGCGTCACCTGGGTTCGACAGATGGAGCTCCCGATGGTGAGCTTCATCTCACGGGCTGATCGCCCGACCCCCCCCACAGCACCTCACCGCGCCTCACGAAGGATCCTCATGCGCCTCACCCGCATCGCCGTCGCCACGTCCGCCGTCGCTCTCTTCGCGCTCGCCGGCTGCTCCGCGCAGCCCGCCGCGACCGAGAAGCCCGCGGGCGAGAAGGCCG
The DNA here is from genome assembly GCF_049177115.1 of Microbacterium phosphatis. Classification (GTDB taxonomy): domain Bacteria; phylum Actinomycetota; class Actinomycetes; order Actinomycetales; family Microbacteriaceae; genus Microbacterium; species Microbacterium phosphatis. The sequence continues at coordinate 217,303 of NZ_CP185370.1, forward strand.
CGGCCGCCGCGCTCGAGGACGGCAAGCTGATCGTCGCCACCGAGGGCACCTACCCTCCCTTCAGCTTCCACAAGGACGGCGCCGGCGAGCTCACCGGCTACGACGTCGAGGTCGCCCGCGCGGTGGCCGAGAAGCTCGGCGTCGAGATCGAGTTCCAGGAGACGCAGTGGGACGCGATCTTCGCCGGTCTCGACGCGGGCCGCTTCGAGACCATCGCGAACCAGGTCACGATCAACGACGAGCGCAAGGCCAAGTACACCTTCTCGACGCCGTACACGGTCTCGCCCGGCGTGATCGTCGTCCCCGAGGACAACACCGACATCACCTCCTTCGATGACCTCGACGGCAAGACGACCGCGCAGTCGCTCTCGAGCAACTGGGGCGCCCTGGCCGAGGAGTCCGGCGCCACCGTCGAGCCCGTCGAGGGCTGGGCGCAGGCCGTCGCCCTCCTCGAGGACGGCCGCATCGACGCCACGATCAACGACGAGCTGACCGTGCTGGATTACACGAAGCAGCACCCGGAGACCGGCGTGAAGATCGCCGCCGAGACCCCCGAGGCCGGCGAGATGGCCTTCGTCTTCACGAACGACAACGACGACCTCGCCGAGGCCGTCGACGGCGCCCTCGCCGAGCTGGCCGAGGACGGCACGCTCGCCGATCTGGGCCAGGAGTTCTTCGGCGCCGACGTCTCGAAGTGACCGCAGCGGGTCCCGCGGTCGGTTCGCCGCCGCGGGGCCTCCGCATGTGCGTCGACTAGTCCTGCGCGGGATTACTAGTCCAGGCTGGACTAGTAATCCCGCGCGAGGCTAGTCAACGCCCGTACGGTAACCACGGAGGGAGCCAGATGGACTGGCAGCTGATCCTCGACTCGTTCTGGCCGCTGCTGTCGGGCGCCCTGATCGGGACCATCCCGCTGACGCTGATCTCGTTCGCGATCGGGCTCGTCATCGCGCTCGGGGTCGCGCTGCTGCGGATGTCGGCGAACCCCGTGCTGTCCTGGATCGGGCGGGCGTACGTCTCGGTGATCCGCGGCACGCCGCTGCTGGTGCAGCTGTTCCTGATCTTCTACGGCCTGCCCTCGATCGGTCTCACCCTCGACCCGTGGCCGAGCGCCGTCATCGCGTTCTCGCTGAACGTCGGAGGCTATGCCGCCGAGATCATCCGCGCGTCGATCCTCTCCGTCCCGAAGGGGCAGTGGGAGGCGGGCTACACGATCGGCATGTCGAACGTCACGACCCTGCGCCGGATCATCCTGCCGCAGGCCGCGCGCGTGAGTGTGCCGCCGCTGTCGAACACCTTCATCTCGCTGGTCAAGGACACCTCGCTGGCCTCGGTGATCCTCGTCACCGAGATGTTCAAGCAGGCGCAGAAGATCGCATCCGTGACCTTCGAGTTCATGACGCTGTACCTCGAGGCCGCGCTGATCTACTGGGCGATCTGCACGGTGCTCGCCGCCCTGCAGGATCGGATGGAGAAGAGGCTGGATCGCTATGTCGCGCACTGACGGACCCGTTCTGCTGCAGGTCGAAGGCCTCCGCAAGGCCTTCGGCGACCACGAGGTGCTCAAGGGCGTCGACCTCGAGGTGCGCCGCGGCGAGGTCGTAGCCCTCATCGGCCCGTCCGGGTCGGGCAAGACCACCGTGCTGCGCTCGCTCAACGGGCTCGAGACGCCGGACCAGGGCACCCTCGCGTTCGACGGCGGCCCCTCGGTCGACTTCGGGCGGGGCCTCGCGAAGCAGGAGCGCTTCGCGATCCGCGACCGCTCGGCGATGGTCTTCCAGCACCACAACCTCTTCCCGCACTGCACCGTGCTGCAGAACGTGATCGAGGGCCCGGTGCGTGTGCAGGGCGTGCCGCGCGCGGAGGCGGTCGCGCAGGCCGACGAGCTGCTCGAGCGGGTGGGCCTCGCCGCCAAGCGCGATGCCTACCCCCACGAGCTCTCGGGCGGGCAGCAGCAGCGTGTGGGCATCGTGCGCGCGCTCGCGCTGAAGCCCGACCTGCTGCTGTTCGACGAGCCCACCTCCGCGCTCGATCCCGAGCTCGTGGGCGAGGTGCTGGTCGTGATGAAGGAACTCGCAGACGAGGGCTGGACGATGGTGGTCGTCACCCACGAGCTGCAGTTCGCGCGCGAGGTGGCCGACGAGGTGCTCTTCCTCGACGGCGGAGTGGTCGCCGAGCACGGGGCGCCCTCGCAGATCTTCACCAACCCGCAGAACGAGCGCACCCGGCGCTTCCTCGACCGGATCCTGCGGCCCTTCGACCGGCCGTGAGAATTTCTTCCTGAGAACCGCGTAACCGATCCGCCCTCGATGCGTCTCTTCAGTGAAGACGTCGCCGACGTGATGGGTGCCGGGGGGCGCCCCGCGTCAGGCTGTGCGGTTCGGAGGCCCCTTCGACCGCGCGGGGCCCGGATCCTCGGGGGAGCAGATCCGGGCCCTGACTCTTCCGTGGTCCGCGTGGGGATCGCCCGTGCGCGGGGCTCGCCCGCGGGCGGGTCAGGACGGGAGCAGCAGAAGCAGCGGTGCGAGCAGCAGCGGCGCCGCCAGCAGGAGCAGGACCACGCCGACGACCACGATGACCACCCAGGGGATGCGGCGGCGGAGGCGGCGCCCCGGCTGAGCGACCCCCTTGGGTCCCGGCCACGCGGGTGCCGGCGGGGGAGGGGTCGCGGCGCTGGTGTGGAACGGCAGCGGCGCGGCGGCGGCCAGCCCCGCCGGCACCGGCGGCGCGGACCCCGTCTCGGCGGCGAGGCGTTCATCGCGCCAGCGCTCCCACTGCGCGAGTTTGTCCATGAGGGCCGAGACGGCCGAGAACAGCCACGCCCAGTTCGCCGGATCGGTGGTCGACACCGGGCGGCGTGTGTAGAGGAACAGCCACTCGTCCACGATCTCGACGTCGAGCTGCCCGACGCGGTCGAGGAATCGCGCCATCACGTCGGGGGTGAACAGGTACAGCGCGTCGCGCTCGTAGCCCTGCGGGCAGTACAGCGTGAAGTGCTTGTCGAAGTCGCCCTCGAGGCTGAGGCGCTGCTGGCGATCGAACGACGCCGGCAGGTTCGAGCCCAGCATCCCGTTGTTGCCCACCGCGTCCAGCACGATGTGCGGCAGGGGCGTGCCGAGGTGGATCGCGACGTAGCCCCAGTGGTGGGTGGTCGAGTTCTTGCCGTCGCTCGTGGTGTACCGGTAGTTGGCGAACTCGACGAACCGCGGCTGCTCGCCGCGCAGCAGATCCGTCGCCCGCCGGTCGCCGCCCTGCGAGAAGATCAGGCCCGGCAGGTTCGGGTTCGCGAGCATCGGGACGTAGTGCATCGCGTTCGCGCGGGCGAAGGCGTCGAGCCGATAGCGGTGGTCGCGGGAGCGGCCGCGCACCTGCCGCACGATCAGCCAGACCATCAGCCCGAGGACGGCCGCGACGAACACCGCGAACGGCACCGCGATCAGCCCGAACCCGACCGCGACGAAGGTCGAGAGGATCATGCCCAGGATCGCGAAGAAGACGAGCAGGAACGGCACCGCGAGCACACACACGACCACGAGGACGGCGATGTTCGGCCCGAGCCCCGGGAACCGGCGCCGCAGGTCGTCCTCGAACCGCGTGACGGCGGCGGGGTCGACCGGATCCGTCAGCGGACGCGCCTCGAACGGGTAGCGCCCGACGGGGGCCGGGGAGGGGAGGGGATTCGGCATGCTCATGGGTCGCTCGTCACCGGCTGCCGATGAGGGCCTGGAGCAGCGGGGCCCCGAACTGCCAGAGGATCACCACGGCGAGCACCACGGCGAAGGACCAGGAGAAGCCCCCCTTCAGGCGGCGACCGGGCGCGGCCACGCCCTTCGGCGGGGTGATCAGAGCGGCGGGGGCGGCGAATGCGCCCGTCGGGTCGCCCGCGACGGGGCTGCCGAGCGGGCTCGCCGCCTGCGCGGCGAGGTGGTCGTCGCGCCACCGGCCCCACTGGTCGAGCTTGTCCATCAGCGCGCCCACGACCGAGAAGAGCCACTCCCAGTTGGCCGGATCCGTGGTGGACACCTGCCGGCGCGTGTAGAGGAAGAGCCAGTCGTCGACGATCTCGACGTCGAGCTCGCCCGCGCTGTCGATGAAGCGGGCCATGATGTCCGGCGTGAAGAGGTAGAGCGCGTCCTGCTCGTATCCCTCGGGGCAGTACAGCGCGAAGTGGCTGTCGAAATCGCCCTCGAGGCTCAGGCGCTGGCCGCGGGCGAGCGTGATCGGCAGGTTCGAGAGCCCGAGGCCGTTGTTGCCGAGGGCGTCGAGCACGATGTGCGGCAGCGGGGTGTCGAGGTGCACGGCGATGTACCCCCAGCGATGCGTCGTCCGGTTCTTCCCCGACCCGGTTGTGTACTGGTAGTTGGCGAACTCGACGAAGCGGGGTCGTGTGCCGCGCACGAGGTCGTGCGCCTGCCGGCTGCTGCCCCTGCCGAAGACCATGCCGGGCAGCTGCGGCGAGGCGAGCGCGGGGAGGTACTGCATGCCGTTCGCCGCGGCGAAGCGCGCCAGCCGGTACCGCCGCTCCCTGCTGCGGCGGGCCGAGACGACGGCCAGGATCACCGCCCCGATGGCGACGACGACGAGGATGCTCGGCAGGACCGCGGCCGTCCAGGGGAGCTGCTCGCCGCCCTGGGACGCCACGGCGACGCCCACCACCGCGAACAGCGACCCCACGCCGAGGAAGACCACCACTACAACGGCGAGGATCACGATCGCGGCGATGCCTGCGCCCGAGCGCGGGCTGCTCGCCTTGTAGGCCCGATCGGCCCGTGCCACCTCGGCCTCGTCGACGGGCTCGGTCAGCGGGCGCGCATCGAAGGTGATCACCCGGTCACGGTAGCGCCTGGAGCGGGTTCCCTCCGATGGGCAGCGGTCACGCCGCGTCGAGCCAGATGGTCATGCGCAGCCCGTCCTCGGGGAGGTGCAGCACCTCGAAGCGGCGCGCGACGACCTCGCCGCCCGCGGTGCGGACGTGCGTGGCGGCGGCGCGGCGCCGCGCCACAACGTGCTCGCCCCACCACTCGACGAACCGGGGGCTCGCCTCGCTCAGCTCCGCGACCAGCGCGCGCAGCGCCGGATCCTGCAGGTCGGCCGCGTTCGCCGCGCGCAGGTGCGCGACGGCGCCGCGCGCCAGGTCCTCCCATTCGACGAAGGTGCGGGGCGCTCGCGGATCGGTGAGCAGGTATCGGCAGGTGTTGCGCTCGCCGGGGGGCAGCTCGGCGAAGCCGTCGTAGAGCGCGAGCCCCTCGGGGGTGGCGGCGACCATGTTGCCGAGGCGGTCGAGCACATAGGCCGGGCGCGGGCCGACCGCCGCGACGAGGGCGGCCATGCGGGCGGCGAGGCCCGGGTCGTCGGCGCGCCGCGCGGGTGCGGCCCCGCCGTCCCGCAGGCGCTGGAGGTGCTCGCGGCCGTCGGCGGAGAGCCGCAGCACCCGGGCGAGGGCGTCCAGCACGGCATCGCTCGGGTGAGTCTCGCGGCCCTGCTCGAGGCGCACGTAGTAGTCGACGCTGATGCCCGCCAGCGTGGCGATCTCCTCGCGTCGCAGCCCGCTGATCCGGCGCCGTCCGGCTCCCGCGGACGCGGGAGGGGCGAGGGCGGCGTCGGCGCGCCGCGCGCGGAGGAACTCGCCGAGCTCGTTCGGCATCGGGACCTCCGCTCGTCGGGTGGGTGCGTGACTCCTATGAACAGTACGGTCTTCCGCGGCGCCGACCGGGGCGCGAGCCTGGCGGCATGACGACCTACACCCACGGCCACCACGAATCGGTGCTGCGCTCGCATCGCTCGCGCACCGCGCAGAACTCGGCGGCCTACCTCTTGCCGCTGCTGACCCCGACCGACCGGCTGCTCGATCTCGGCGCCGGTCCCGGGACGATCACGGTGGATCTTGCCGAGCGGGTCGCGCAGGTCACGGCCACGGAGATCGGACCGGACGAACTCGCCCTGACCCGCGCGACGGCCGCGGAGCACGGGTCGACGAACATCGACTTCCAGGTCGCCGACGTGCACGCGCTGCCGTTCGAGGACAACACCTTCGACGTCGCTCACGCGCACCAGGTGCTGCAGCACGTGGCCGATCCGGTGCAGGCGCTGCGGGAGCTGGCGCGGGTCGTCCGTCCCGGCGGCATCGTGGCCGTCCGGGACAGCGACTACAGCGCGTTCGCCTGGTGGCCGCGGGTTCCGGCGCTGGACACCTGGCTCGAGCTGTACCTGGCCGCCACGCGCGCCAACGGCGGCGAGCCCGACGCCGGGCGGCGCCTGCTGTCCTGGGCGCACGCCGCCGGGCTCGAGGACGTCACGGCGACGTCGAGCACGTGGTGCTACGCGACGCCCGACGAGCGCGAATGGTGGGGCGGCATGTGGGCGGAGCGGATCCTGAGCTCGGCCATTGCGCGCCAGCTGCTCGATGCGGGCCTTGCCACCCCCACCGACCTGCAGGAGATCTCGGCGGGGTGGCGCGCGTGGGCGGCCCACCCGGACGGCTGGTTCTCGCTGCTGCACGGCGAGCTCATCTGCCGGGTGGGCTGAGCGGGCCGGAGCCCGCCGGGGCAGGCCCGGGCGCTCAGCGCAGGTCGATCACCGTCTTGATGTCGTGGTCGGCCGGCCCGAAGGCCTCCGATGCGCGGTCGAGCGGCAGCCGCCGCGTGATCAGGCGCTCCAGCCACGCGGGATCCGCGTCGCGCAGCACGTCGGCGGCGTCGCGGTAGTGGGCGACCGAGGCGTTCACCGATCCCACGATGACGTCGTTCTCGAGCACGATCTCGCGGTTGGCGGCTCCGGCGTCGAAGCGCAGCGTGCGCCCGGCGCTCGAGACGCCGGTCAGGCACGTCACCCCGTATCCGCGGGTCGCGGTCAGCGCGTCGGCCACGACCTGGCCCGCGCCCGTGGCCTCGATCACCACGTCGGGCTTCAGCTGCTCCGCGACGTCCGACACCGGCTCCGAGTGGTATGTCGCGCCCAGGTCGGCCACGAGCGACGGCTTGGGCCCGTCGGTCACGCGATCCAGCACGTGCACGTCGAGGCCGCGCTGCGCGCCGATGAGGGCGGCGAGCAGGCCGATCGGCCCCGCACCCGTGACGAGCACCCGTCGCGGCTCGAACCAGGAACGGCCGCCCACGAGGTCGACCTGCTCCCACGCCTTGGCCACCACCGACGTCGGCTCCAGCAGCACGCCCGTGCGCTCGAGCGACGGATCGAGCCGGATCGCGTAGTCGGTCTCGACGCTCCACCGCTCGGATCCGAAGCCGTCGAGCTGCTTGATGCCGTGCTCGGTGTAGCCGCCGTTGCGGCACATGTCGAAGCGCCCGCGGGCGCATGCGCCGCAGGGCTCCGGATCCGGGCGCCGCACCACCGCGACCACCAGGTCGCCCTCCGCGAAGCCGGACCCCTCCGGCGCCTCGCGCACGCGGCCGAGCGACTCGTGGCCCAGCACGAGGTGCTCCTGGCCGGGCGGGGCCCAGCCGTACTCGGCGGAGGCGATCTCGCGGTCCGTCCCGCAGATGCCGAGGGCGAGCCCCTCCACCAGCAGCTCGCCGGATCCGGGGGCCGGATCGGGGACGTCTCTCACCGACAGGCTGTCCGCCTGTCCGGGGATGACGGTCAGTGCACGCATGTCACTCCTCTCTCTCCGCGGTGCCGAGGTGCCGGCCCGCACGGCTTCCCGTGGATCCGCTCAGCCGCAGCGCGCTGTTGACCAGCCCGAGATGGCTGAACGCCTGCGGCATGTTGCCGAGCTGGCGGCCCGCCCGCATGTCGTACTCCTCGCTGAGCAGGCCGAGGTCGTTGCGCAGGTCGAGCAGGCGCTCGAACAGGGCGGTGGCCTCCTTCTCGCGACCGATGCCGTGCAGCGCGTCGACGAGCCAGAACGTGCAGATGACGAACACGCCCTCGTCGCCGGGCAGGCCGTCCACCCCGCCGTCCGCGTCGGTGAGGTAGCGCAGCAGCATGCCGTCGACCGAGAGCTCGCGCTGGACGGCCTCGATCGTGCCGACCATCCGCGGGTCCTTCCAGGACAGGAAGCCGGTGTGACCCATCAGCAGGAGGGCGGCGTCCACCCCCTTCGACCCGTAGAACTGCGTGAAGGTGTTGCGGTCGGCGTCGTAGCCCCGCGCGCAGACGTCGGCGTGGATCCGGTCGCGCAGCGCGGCCCAGCGCTCGCCGTGCCCCTCGAGCCCGTAGTCGCGCACGGCCCGCACGGCGCTGTCGACACCGGCCCACGCCATCACCCGCGAGTGGACGAACGCGCGCCGGGGCCCGCGCACCTCCCAGAGCCCGTTGTCGAGGTCGTCCCAGTGCCCCTCGAGGAAGTCGAGGAGCTCGCGCTGCAGCCGCCAGGCGTCGTCATCGGCCTCGAGCCCGGCCTCCCGCGCGGCGTGCGCGGCCTGGAGGGTCTCGCCCCACACATCGATCTGCAGCTGCCCGGATGCGCCGTTGCCGACCCGCACCGGCCGCGATCCGCCGAACCCGGGCAGCCAGTCGAGCTCGTACTCGGGGAGGCGGCGGCGTCCGTCGAGCCCGTACATGATCTGCAGATCGGCGGGGTCCCCCGCGGCCGCGCGCACCAGCCACTCGCGCCAGGCTCGCGCCTCCTCGACGTAGCCGGTGCCGAGCAGGGCCTGCAGCGTCAGCGTCGCATCGCGCAGCCAGCAGAACCGGTAGTCCCAGTTGCGCCCGCCTCCCAGCTGCTCGGGCAGCGACGTGGTGGCGGCGGCCGCGATCGCCCCGGTGGGGGCGTAGGTGAGGGCCTTGAGCGTGATGAGCGACCGCTGCACGGGCTCGTCCCAGGGGCCCGCGTAGGTCGTCCGCGCCACCCAGTCCCGCCAGAACCCCGCCGTGCGGCTCAGGCCGGCCTCGGCGTCCACAAGCCCCGGCATCGGCTGGTGCGAGCGGTGGTATCCGAGCACGAACGGCACACGATCGCCCGCCGAGACCGTGAACTCGGCGCGCAGCGCGCCGGGGGAGGCGGGGTCGCCGTGCCGGACCTCCACCGGGGTGTCGAGCACCAGGGCGTCCGGGCCGGCGATGGCGCGGATCCGGCTGCCGCTGGCGGTCACCCACGGCACGATCGCGCCGTAGTCGAAGCGGGGGATCAGCTCCATCGACATGCGGACGCTGCCGGCGAGCCCCTCGACGATCCGGATCAGGTTCGGCTCGCGATCCCGGGGCGTCATGAAGTCGACGACGCGCACCGCGCCGCCCTCGACCCTCCACTCGGTCTCGAGGATCAGGGTGCCGTCGCGGTAGCGGCGCGACGTGCCGTCGCCCGCCCCCGACGGGGCCAGGCGCCAGCGGCCGTGGCGCTCGTCGCCGAGCAGCGCGGCGAAGCAGGCGGGGGAGTCGAGGTCGGGCAGGCACAGCCAGTCGACGGCCCCGTCGCGACCGATCAGGGCGACGCTTCGCAGGTCGCCGATGATGCCGTAGTCGCTGATCTCCCGCATGCCGCGCCACCCTAGTCGCGGGCTCCGCGGGCGATCCAGCCCTGGGGAGGCGTCGAGGCGGTGTCTGCTAGGCTGACGAGGTTGTGTGGACCGCGCGCGTTCGGCGCTCGCCCACACGGCATGCAACACACCCTCCTGCTGTCGGGAAGTGCCCGGCAGCCGATCAAGTCCGAAGGAGGTGGGTAAGTGACGCACCAGTACGAGCTCATGGCCATCCTGCAGCCCGAGATCGATGAGCGCCAGGTTCCCGCGATCGTCGACAAGTTCCTGACGGTGATCACCGAGTCCGGTGGCACCATCGAGAACATCGACATCTGGGGCAAGCGCCGTCTGGCCTACGAGATCCAGAAGAAGAACGAGGGCATCTACGCCGTCGTCAACTTCACCGCGACCAGCGAGGCCACCCAGGAGCTGGACCGCCAGCTCGGCCTCAACGAGCAGATCATGCGCACCAAGGTGCTGCGCGCCGAGGAGGCCATCGCGATGGTTGCCTCCGAGGCCAAGCGCGCCGAGGAGCGGGCTGCTCGCAAGACGGCGGCGAAGGCCTAAGTCCCATGGCCGGCGAAACCGTCATCACCGTTGTGGGGAACCTCACGGCCGACCCCGAGCTGCGTTACACGCAGAACGGTCTGCCCGTGGCGAACTTCACGATCGCCTCGACGTCGCGCAATTTCGATCGCGCGAGCAACGAGTGGAAGGACGGCGAGGCCCTCTTCCTGCGCGCGAGCGTCTGGCGCGAGTTCGCCGAGCACGTGGCGGGTTCGCTGACGAAGGGCATGCGCGTCATCGCGCAGGGCCGTCTTCGCCAGCGCTCCTACCAGGACCGTGACGGCAACAACCGCACCGCCATCGAGCTGGAGGTCGACGAGATCGGCCCCTCGCTGCGATACGCGACTGCCCAGGTCACCCGAGCCGCCAGCAACGGCGGCGCGGGCGGCGGAAACCAGTTCGGCGGCGGCGGTCAGCCGCGCCAGCAGGTCTCCGAGGAGCCCTGGGCCACGCCCGGTTCGACGGGCGCCGACGCATGGAGCACCCCGGGGTCGTTCGGAGACGACACCCCGTTCTGATATCTCGCCGGGCCCGCGACTGACGTCGCGGATCCGCAACTGTTAAGGACCCACTAATGGCTGGAAAGTCGAGCGGCGACCGCCGCAAGCCGCGGAAGGGCGCGAAGAACGCCGCCCCCGCGAAGTCGATCCGGGTCGGCCTCATCGATTACAAGGATGTCGCCACCCTTCGCAAGTTCATCTCGGAGCGCGGCAAGATCCGTGCCCGTCGTATCACCGGTGTCTCGGTGCAGGAGCAGCGTCTGATCGCCAAGGCGATCAAGAACGCGCGCGAGATGGCGCTCCTGCCCTACGCCGGCGCTGGCCGCTAAGGAGCAACCATGGCAAAGCTGATTCTCACTCATGAGGTCGACGGCCTGGGCTCCGCCGGCGACGTCGTCGAGGTCAAGAACGGGTACGCCCGTAACTACCTCATCCCCCAGGGCTTCGCCACCGCGTGGACGCGCGGCGGCGAGAAGCAGGTCGCGTCGATCCGTGCCGCTCGCGAGGCTCGCGCCATCGCGACGCACGACGAGGCCGTCGCCCTGAAGAACACCATCGAGGCCGCCAAGGTCAAGCTGGCCGTCAAGGCCGGCGCCGAGGGTCGCCTGTTCGGTTCGGTCAAGACCGGTGACATCGCTGACGCGGTGGCCGCTGCCGGCCTCGGCTCGATCGACAAGCGCAAGGTCACCATCGCCACCCCGATCAAGTCGGTCGGCGAGCACGAGGCCGTTGTGCGTCTGCACGACGACGTCGTCGCGGCCATCAACCTCCAGGTTGTCGCGCTCAAGAAGTAATCACTTCTGACGCGAGAAGCGCCCGGATCCCCCGCGGATCCGGGCGCTTCTTCGTGTCGGCTGCGGTCCGCCTGGGGGCGCGGGGGAGCCGCGTGCGGGGGGTCTCCGCCCGGGGGCCTTCGAGGCCGCGTGGAGGCCTCTGCGGGCCCTCCTGTGGAGCTCACGGCCTGCCCCGGAGTGCCCGGGTCTGTGGCGTCCCACATGGGCACCGCGCGCAACTCTGTGGTCACCATCCGTTCACCCGCACTTGACATATCGGGGTCGGAGGGACAGGGGAATCGACCGCTGCTGTCCACAACCGAGTGCGACACGCCGAACCTTCAATGGAATCTTTAACCACAGCGCTCTCCACAGGGTGTGGGAAATGCAAATTCCAGGTCAGAGGCAAGATATTCGTGACAACTCGCCGGGCGCGTCGCGACTTTCCACAGGTTGTTTCCACATTCGAACGGGGGGTTACCCCCATGTCCTCCACAGCGTTATCCACAGGGGCATTTGCTTGGGGACAAGCGCACCCATAACGTGAACGGGCGGATGTCGGTGGCCCCTGCTCTACTGAGCTGGAGAGCCCCTCCTCACCCCCAGCGGATCGAATGCGGGCCCGCTTCGCGCCCCCTCCCGAGCCCTCCATTCCCAGGAAGGAACCACGTGTCGATCGCCGATATCTCCGACGAGCGCATGGGCGGACGCCGCGAGCACGAGCGCACCCCTCCGCACGACCTCCTCGCCGAGCAGTCCACGCTCGGCGGCATGCTGCTGTCGAAGGACGCGGTGGCCGATGTCATCGAGTCGCTGCGCGGCGCCGACTTCTACATCCCGAAGCACGAGCTGATCTTCGAGGCCGTGCTCTCGCTCTACTCCCACGGCGAGCCCACCGACGTGGTCGCCGTCACCGACGAGCTCATCAAGACCGGCGACCTGCAGCGCGCGGGCGGCGCCGACTACCTGCACTCGCTCACGTCGATCGTGCCGACCGCCGCGAACGCCGGCTACTACGCCAACATCGTCGCCGAGCGCGCGCTGCTGCGCCGCCTCGTCGAGGCCGGCACCCGCATCGTGCAGTGGGGATACTCGGGCGAGGGCGAGGCCGTCGACCTGGTCAACAACGCCCAGGCCGAGATCTACTCCGTCACCGGCACCGAGAAGACCGAGGACTACGTGCCCCTCTCCATCGCGGTCGACGCCGCGATGGAGGAGATCGAGGCCGCCGGCGGCCGCGACGGCGGCCTGACGGGCGTGCCCACGGGCTTCGCCGAGCTCGACGAGCTCACCAGCGGCCTGCACGGCGGCCAGATGATCGTCGTCGCCGCTCGACCCGCCATGGGCAAGTCGACGCTCGCGCTCGACTTCGCCCGCGCGGCGGCCATCAAGCACAACATGCCCGCCGTGTTCTTCTCGCTCGAGATGGGCAAGGCCGAGATCGCCATGCGCCTGCTCAGCGCCGAGGGCGCCATCCCGCTGCAGAACATCCGCAAGGGAACCCTCGACTCGCGCGACTGGACCAACGTCGCGCAGACCCGCGGCCGCATCCACGAAGCGCCGCTCTACATCGACGACAGCCCCAACATGACGCTCGTCGAGATCCGCGCGAAGTGCCGTCGTCTCAAGCAGCGCGTGGGGCTGAAGATGGTCATCATCGACTACCTGCAGCTGATGACCTCGGGCAAGAAGGTCGAATCGCGTCAGCAGGAGGTCAGCGAGTTCTCGCGTGCGCTCAAGCTGCTCGCGAAGGAGCTCCAGGTGCCGGTCATCGCGCTCTCGCAGCTGAACCGAGGGTCCGAGCAGCGCACCGACAAGCGTCCCCAGGTCAGCGACCTGCGCGAGTCCGGCTCGATCGAGCAGGACGCCGACATGGTGATCCTGCTGCACCGCGACTCGGTCTACGACAAGGACACCCGCCCGGGCGAGGCCGACCTGATCGTGGCCAAGCACCGAAACGGCCCCACGGCGACCATCGAGGTCGCCTTCCAGGGCCACTTCAGCCGCTTCGCGGACATGGCGCCGGTCAACGACTTCCAGTGATGGGCGCGGCGCAGGCCGCGGTCGATCGATTCGTCCGCGGCGTCGAGGCCGAGGGGCTCCGCGCCCACGGCGTGGAGGTGCTCGTGGGTGACGAGATCGCGCGCCATCGGTGGGTGCCGGAGGGCCCCGCCGACATCCACTCGATCGCGAAGAGCGTGTGCGTGATCGCCGCGGGCATCGCCGCCGACGAGGGCGTCTTCGATCTCGACGCCCCGGTCGCGCGGTACCTGCCCGACATGGTGCTCGGAGCGGGAGTCGGCGAGGTCACCGCCCGGCACCTCTTCACCATGACCAGCGGCATCGATCTGCCGTGGACGCCGACGCTCTTCGAGGACTGGCCCGATCTCGCCCGCGAGTTCCTGCGCCGTCCGTCCCGGGGGCGCGTGAGCCAGTACGCCAACGCCAGCACCTACACGGCGATGCGCGCGCTGGCCGCCGTCGTGGGCGACGTGCGTGACTGGCTGGCGCCGCGCCTGTTCGAGCCGCTCGGCATCGACGACCCGCTGTGGGACCGCTGCCCCAACGGATGGATCAAGGCCGGAGAGGGCCTGCACCTGCGCACCGGCGAGCTCGCCCGCATCGGCCGGCTGATCCGCGATCGCGGCGAGTGGCGGGGCCGGCGCCTCGTCGACGCGCGGTGGATCGACGCGATGCACTCCGACTGGATCGCCACCGGCGGCTCCCCGGGCTACGAGCGCTACGCGCTGTCGGGCTGGGCGGGCCCGGGCGACGCCTGGCGCCTGCACGGCGCCTACGGCCAGCTGCTGGTCTTCGCGGGCGACGCCGTCGTGACGGTGACCGCCGACGATCACGAGGGCGGCTACCGGATGGCGGAGCTCGCCGCGGAGGCCGTCGGCGCCTGACCGCCGACCCCGTTGTCCGCTCCGCCCGCGCGGAGCACACTCGGGGGCATGGCGCAGCTGATGGTCGACTACATCACCTCGCTCGACGGATACGGATCCGCGGAGGGGTGGCCGGGGCTCTGGGGGATGGGCAGCCCCGAGTACTTCGCCTTCCTCGAGGAGGAGGGCAGGCAGGGGCACGCGCTGCTGATGGGCGCGACCACGTACCGGCTCTTCGCCCGATTCGCCGAGTCGGGCGAAGAGGCCACCGCCGAGCTGGCGGCCCGGCGCAAGTACGTCTTCTCGCACGCGCTCGATGCGCCGCTGGGCCTCGGCGACTCGACGCTCGTGCGCGACGACGCGGTCGAATTCGTACGCGACCTGAAACGGGGCGACAGGCCCCTGCGCACGCTCGGCAGCCCGAGCCTCGTGCGCTCCCTGCTCGAGGCGGGCCTGGTCGATCGCTACCGGGTGGTCGTCTTCCCCGTGGTGAACGGCGCCACCGGGCCCGACCGCATCTACGTCGGCTGGCCCGACGTCGCCTTCTCGGACGTCACCACCCGCACCTTCGACGGGCGGCTCCAGCTGTTCGAGGGCACCCCGGCGGTGCTCGACGGCCCTCCCGGCGCCGGCGCCTGAGCGACGTGCCCCGATCCGCCCCCTCCGGCCCTGCGGATGCGGCGGATCGGGGCAACCCGCCCGCCGAGGCGGCGGATCGGGGCAAGCGCCCGCCCGCGCGCCCCTACCCGAGCACCTGGCGCAGGTAGGCGTTGTCGAGCACCCGATCCGGATCGGCGGCGTCGCGGATCGCGAGGAAGTCGTCGAAGCGCGGGTAGCGCTCGCGGAGCCGGTCGGCCGTGAGGGTGTGCAGCTTCCCCCAGTGCGGTCGCCCCTCGTGGGCGTCGAAGATCGCCTGGGCGGCGGCGAAGTACCGCTCGGAGGGGCGCCGGAACCACTGGTGCACCGCCACGTAGGCGTTGTCGCGCTCGTGACCCGTCGACAGCCAGATGTCGTCGGCGGCGGCGAACCGCACCTCGATGGGGAAGGCCACCCGCTCTCCGCTCGTCTCGAACCAGCGCCGCAGCTCGGCGATCGCCTCCGGCAGCGCGGCGCGCGGCACCGCCCACTCCGACTCGACGAACCTCACCCGCCGCGGCGAGACGAACACGTCGTACGAGCGGTCTACGTACTCGCGCGGCGACAGGGCCGATCCGCTGATCCGGTTGATCGCGGGAATCCACGACGGCCGGGCGCCCCCGATCGCGTTGACCGCCCCGAACACCCCGTTGCTGAGGATCTCGTCGTCCCAGAGGTGCCGGATCCGCCCCACGGGGCGCAGCGGCGTGTCCCCGGGCACGCGGCTGTTCCGTTTGATCAGCGCCGCATCGGTGTGGGGGAACCAGTAGAACTCGAAGTGGTCGTCCTCGAGGAACTCGCCGAGGCGCTCCATCACCTCGGGCAGGCGCATCGGCTGCTCGACCGCGCGCAGGCCGAAGGCCGGCACGCACTGCAGCGTCACCTCGGTGATCACCCCCAGCGCGCCGAGCGACACCCGCGCCGCCCCGAACCACGGGTGCTGCTCGTCGATCTCGACCACCTCGCCCGTGCCCGTGACGAGCTGCAGGCCCACGACGGCGTGCGCGATGCCGTGCGACCGCGCGCCCGTGCCGTGCGTCCCCGTCGAGATCGCGCCGGCGATGGACTGGGGGTCGACGTCGCCCATGTTCGGCAGGGCCAGGCCGAGCTCCCGCAGGCGCGGGTTGAGAGCGTGCAGCGAGACCCCGGCCTGCACCCGCACCCGACGGGTCGCGGGGTCGTGATGCAGGATCGCGGCCATCCCGTCGAGCCGCACCTGCGTCCCGTCCGTGGCGGCGATGCCCGTGAACGAGTGCCCGGCGCCGAGCGGCTTCACGGTGGCACCCGTCGCACGCGCGTCAGCGATCAGGGCCGCCACCTCGCCGGTCGACGACGGCGCGATCACCCGCGCCGGCCGCGCGCGCTGGTTGCGCGCCCAATTGCGCCATTCGCTCATCCGAAGCTCCGCCCCTCGCCCCGATAGGTCGGCACCGGCGTGACGCGGGGCGGCCCGTCGCCGTCGGCGTCGACCAGTGCGACGGTGTCGAACCGCTCGCAGAGCTCGCCCGCCTTGGCGTGGCGAAACAGCACACGGTCGCCGACCCGCAGGGCGCGGGCCGCCGCCCCGCGCACGGGGGTCTGCACCTCGCCGGCGCCCTCCGATCCGATCAGCGACAGCCCCGCGGGCCACACGGGCGTGGGCACCCGGGTGCGGCCCGCCGGCCCCGAGGCGATGTAGCCGCCGCCGAAGCACGTCGCCACATCCTCGGCGGGGCGCCGGACGACGTCGAGCGCGAAGAACGCGGCGGGATGCGCCTCGAACGCGTCGTACCGGTCGAACAGCGTGGGGGCGAACAGCCCGGATCCCGCGGTCAGCTCGGTGACGGCGGGGTCGGATCCGGTGCGCTCGAGGCTTCCGGTGCCGCCGGCGTTCACGAAGCGCAGGGGCGCGACCTCGCGCACCGCCGCCACGACGGCCGCCCGGCGCTCGCGCAGCTCGGCATCCGAGCGGGTCTTCACCAGCCGCACGGCCGGCGAGGTGTCGGGGAGGCCGGCGATCTGCGCGTCGTAGAACATCACGCCGTTGAGCTCGACGCCGGGGGTCGTGACCACTCGCCGCGCGAGCGCCGCGGCCTCGGCCACGCTGTGTACGGGCGACCGTCGCACGCCCAGGTGCGCGGCGATCCGCCCACGACCGAGGCGCAGCGAGGCGTCCACGTCGAGGCACACGCGCACGGGGTTGGCCGCCCCGGCGCCCGCTCGGGTGATCAGCTCGAGGTGCTCCGCGCTGTCGACCATCACGGTGATTTTGTCGCGATGCTCGGCGCTCGCCGCGAGCCGGGCGAGGCCGTCGCGGTCGACGGTCGGGTAGGCGAGGAGGATGTCGCCGACGCCCCGCTCGCTCAGCCACAGCGACTCGGCCAGCGAGTACGTCATGGCGCCCGCCCAGCCCGGGCGCCCCAGCACGTCCTCGATGATCGAGCGCACGCGCACCGACTTCGTCGCGATGCGCACGGGCGTCCCGGCCGCACGGGCGATCAGCTGGTCGGCGTTGGCGCGCAGCCGTGCGGCGTCGATGATCGCGAGCGGCGCCGGCAGGTGCGCGGTCGCCTCCCGCAGGGCGTGGGGCGTCATGCCCTCACCCTGTCGTTCCGGCCCGCGCGAGCGCAAGCGCCGCCTCCCGGCCTCACGCCCGTCCCGATCCGACGCCGTCCGATCCGCCGCCGTCCCGATCGGACGTCACACCGAGGCGGGCGATCCGGTCATCCCTCACGGGGGTGCTCGACGACCGACAGGAGAGACCATGAACGTCGCAGACGACCAGGACACCGCGGCCCTCATCCGCGAGGTGGAGGAGGTCGACACCCCGTCGGCCGAGACGGACGAGGAGATCGCGGTGCGCCGGATCGACGCCGAGCACCGCTACGTCGCGACGCTCGGCGACCGGGTGATCGCGACGATCCTGTACCGGAGGGAGGGGGCGACGACGGTGATCGAGTCGACCTCCGTCGCCAGGGAGTTCCGCGGGCGGGGCATCGCCGCCGACTTCATCGCCGACGTGCTCGACGACCTCCGCGGCACCGGGGTGGCCATCACGGCCGAGTGCCCGGTGGTCGTCGCCTTCGTCCGCAGCAGCCCGGAGTACGCCGACCTCCTCGCCTGACCCCTGCGACACGGAGGCGGTTCGTGTCAATGCCCTCCCGCAGATCCGCCCGCGGCCGTTGACTCGAGCCGGGGCGGGATCGGCGGGCGAAGGAGACGCGGTGCTGACACGAGGCGGGGCGCGCGCGGCGGCCGGCGGGGCCGCCCTCGTTCTGACGGCGGCGATGCTGGCGGGGTGCTCGGCGGGCGGGCGCGAGACGGTGCGGTTCGCCTTCAGCAAGCGCGAGGCGCTGTCGTTCATGAAAGAGGTCGTCGACGAGTACAACGCCTCGCAGGACAGGGTGCGCGTCGAGATGGACACGTCCGGCGTCGACGTCGTCTCGGCGAGCTTCGTGCGGGGCAACCCGCCGGATCTGATGCTCTCGAACTACAACTACGAGATCGCGCGCTTCGTGCAGCGGTGCGCGCTGGTCGATCTGTCCGAGACCCAGGCCGCGGCGGGGATCCGCGACGACCTGCAGCCGCTGATGGAGCAGTACGGGTCGTGCGAGGGCCGCATCAGCGCCCTGCCGTACTCGGTGATGGCGGCGTCGGTCATCTACAACAAGGAGATCTTCGCGCAGAACGATCTCGAGGTGCCGCAGACCTGGGACGAGCTGATCGAGGCGTGCGAGACCCTGAAGGCCGCCGGTGTTGTGCCGATCTACGCGACGTTCAAGGAGGACTGGACCGTCGCGCAGGGCTGGTACGACTACGCGGTCGGCGGCTCGCTCGACGTCATCGACTTCTTCGACGCGCTCGCCGCGGAGGGCGCGAAGGTGGGGCCCGATTCGGAGGTGTCGTTCCAGAAGGACTTCGCCGAGCCGATGGATCGGATGATCCAGCTCGCGAGCTACACGAACCCGGATGCCGCCAGTCGCGCGTACGGCGACGGGAACCTCGCGATGGCGAACGGCGAGGCGGCGATGTACCTGCAGGGCCCGTGGGCGTTCAGCGAGATCGCCAAGACCGCGCAGGATCTCGAGCTCGGCACGTTCCCCCTGCCGATGACCGACGATCCCGAGGATCTCGCGGTGCGCGTGAACATGGATCTCGCCGCCATGATCCCCGAGGAGGGCGCCCACCCGGAGGCGGCGCGCGACTTCCTCGAGTACCTCTTCCAGCCCGAGATCATCGAGGCCTACAACGACTCGCAGCTCGGCTTCGCGCCGACCGAGGACGCGCCGCCGCCGGACGACCCCCGCGTCGAGGGGATGACCACGTACTACGACGAGGCCCGCATCTACCAGGGCCCGTCGGTCCTCGTGCCCAAGACCATCCCGGTCTTCAACTACGCGCAGGCCATGGTGCTCGGGCAGGATCCGGCCGCCACGCTGCGCACCATGGACGCCGACTGGGCGCGACTCGCGTTCCGCGCCCCGGCCCCGCGCAGCGACGAGTCGAAGGAGTCCGGCGAATGAGTGCGACCACCCCGGCCATCGCCCCGGCCCCCGAGACCGGGCCGCCCCCGCGTCGCCGCGACCGGCGCCGCGTCGAGCCGATCTACTACCTCTTCCTGCTGCCCACGGTGATCCTGTTCACCCTGGCCATCACGCTGCCGGGCGTGATGGGCATCTTCTTCAGCTTCACCGACTCGATCGGCATCGGCGAGTGGAGCTTCCACGGGCTCACGAACTACCTCGCGCTGTTCAGCGACCCGGCGGTGATCCAGAGCTACCTGTTCACGTTCGGGTTCTCGATCGCCACCGTGATCGTCGTGAACGTCATCGCCTTCCTCCTGGCGATCGGGCTGACCTCCCGGATCCGGATGAAGACGGCGCTTCGCACGGTCTTCGTGATCCCGATGGTGATCTCGGGCATCGTCATCGCCTACGTCTTCAACTTCCTGTTCTCGAACTCGCTGCCCGCCGCCGGTGCGGCGATGGGTGTGCCGTGGCTGTCGACGAGCCTGCTCGCCAACCCGGATCTGGCGTGGGTCGCGATCGTGATCGTCACCGCCTGGCAGTCGATCCCCGGCACGCTGCTCATCTACATCGCGGGTCTGCTGTCGGTGCCGGGCGAGGTGTACGAGGCGGCCGACATCGACGGCGCCTCGAAGACGCAGCAGCTCACCCGGATCACCATCCCGCTTGTCGCCGGGTATGTCGTCATCAACGTGATCCTCGGCTTCAAGGGCTTCCTCAACGCGTACGACATCATCGTCGGCCTCACCAACGGCGGCCCGGGAACGGCCACCCGCAGCGTCGCGATGACGATCATCGCCGGCTTCAACGGCGGCGACTACGCCTACCAGATGGCCAACGCGACGATCTTCTTCATCGTCGCGGTGCTCATCTCGCTGCTGCAGCTGTCGCTCACCCGCGGAAGGAGCGCGTTCTGATGTCCGAGGTCCCCACCACCACGGCCACGACGGTCACCGGCGGGCGCGGGCGCGTCGGCGCCGAGCGCATCAACTGGCCAGGAACCATCCTGCTGATCCTGTGCGCCGTGACGGTGCTGCTGCCGCTGTACGCCACCATCAGCATGGCGCTGAAGACCCCGGCGCAGGCGGTGGACGGCAACGCCTTCTCGCTGCCCGCGCCGCTGAGCTTCGACGGGTTCGTCGAGGCCTGGAACCTCACTCGGTTCCCGGTCGGCGCCGGCGTCTCGCTGCTCGTCACCGCCGGCACGGTGACGGCGACGATCCTGCTGGCGGCGTTCGCGTCGTACGCGATCGTGCGCAACTGGGATCACCGGCTGTTCCGGTACTCGTTCTTCTACCTGCTGGCTGCGATGTTCATCCCGTTCCCGGTGGTCGCGCTGCCGCAGATCCAGCTGACCGGCCGCGTCGGGCTCGACAACCCCGCGGGCGTCATCATCCTCGCCACGATGTTCCAGCTCAGCTTCAGCGTGCTGCTGTTCACCGCGTTCCTGCGGTCGATCCCGATCGAGCTCGAGGAGAGCGCCCGGATCGACGGCGCCACCACCTGGCAGACCTTCTGGCAGCTGATCTTCCCGCTGCTGGCGCCCATGAGCGCCACGGTCGGGATCTTCGCCTTCCTGTACGCCTGGAACGACTTCATGATGCCGTCGCTGATCATCTCGGATCCGGATCTGCAGACCCTTCCGGTGCGCCAGAACCTCTTCCAGAATCAGTTCAGCAGCAACTACAACGTCGCCTTCGCGTCGTACCTCATGGCGATGGCGCCCGCGATCATCGCGTACCTGTTCACCCAGCGGTGGGTCATGGAGGGCGTCACGCAGGGAGCCGTGAAGGGCTGACCGCAAGACCGCAGGACCGCACGACCGCAGGACCGCACGACCGCCGATCGAGACGAAGGAGCCCCGCTCTCATGACAGACGCTCTTCCCCGCGAGACCCCCGAGACCGACGCCGCCGCGGCCTGGTGGCGCCAGGCCGTGGTGTACCAGATCTACCCGCGGGCATTCGCGGATGCCGACGGCGACGGGATCGGCGACATCCCCGGCATCCTGTCGCGCGTCGACTACCTCGCGGCCCTCGGCGTGGACGCGGTCTGGCTGAGCCCCTTCTACCCGTCCGCCCTCGCGGACGGCGGGTACGACGTCGCCGACTACCGCGACGTCGACCCCCGCCTCGGCACCCTCGACGACTTCGACGCGATGGTCGCGGCGCTCCACGAGCGCGGCATCCGGGTGGTCGTCGACATCGTGCCCAACCACACGTCGGATCAGCACGAGTGGTTCCAGGAGGCGCTCGCCGCCGGCCGCGGGTCGGCCGCGCGCGAGCGGTACATCTTCCGCGAGGGGAAGGGGGAAGGCGGGGTCGAGCCGCCCACCGACTGGGTGTCGGTGTTCGGCGGTCCCGCGTGGGAGCGCGTCGAAGACGGCCAGTGGTACTTCCACCACTTCGCCAAGGAGCAGCCGGACCTCAACTGGGATCTGCGCGAGGTGCGCGACGACTTCCTGAAGACCCTGCGCTTCTGGTCGGACCGCGGCGTCGACGGATTCCGGATCGACGTCGCCGAGATGCTCGCGAAGGACTTCAGCGATCCGCTGCCCTCGCGGGAGGAGCTGGCCCTGATCCCGATCGACGGCAACCACCCGCTGAGCGACCGCGACGAGGTGCACGAGATCTACGCCGAGTGGCGCGCCCTGTTCAACTCGTACGACCCGCCGCGCACGGCCGTGGCCGAGGCGTGGGTCGCCTCGCACCGCGTGCCGCGCTACGCCAGCCCCGAGAGCCTCGGGCAGGCGTTCAACTTCGACCTGCTGAAGGCGTCGTTCGACGCGGGCGAGTTCCGCCGCATCGTGTCGGACAACCTCGCCCTCGCCGCCGAGTCGGGGTCGTCGAGCACCTGGGTGCTCTCGAACCACGACGTGGTGCGCCACCCGACGCGCTACGGCATCCCGGCCGACCCCGCGGGCTCGACGGCCGAGGTGCAGCACGGCGGCGAGTGGCTGCGCGCCGGCGGCGACGAGGCGCTGCTCGACCGCGAGCGGGGAACGCGCCGCGCGCGCGCCGCGACGCTGTTCATGCTGGGGCTGCCGGGCTCGGCCTACCTCTACCAGGGCGAGGAGCTGGGCCTGCACGAGGTGGTCGACATCCCGGCCGACCGGCACCAGGATCCGTGGTTCTTCCGGACCGGGGGAGAGGAGCCGGGGCGCGACGGGTGCCGCGTCCCGCTGCCATGGACGACGGAGGGCCCCTCCCTCGGGTTCGGGCCGGGCGAGCCGCAGCTTCCCCAGCCGGCGTGGTTCGCGCAGCACGCGGTCTCCGTCCAGGACGGCGACCCGGCCTCGACGCTGTCGCTCTATCGCCGCGCCCTGGCGCTGCGCCATGAGCTGCAGGACGGCGAGCAGCTGGCCTGGCACGAGTCCGGGCGGGCCGATGTGCTCTGGTTCCGCCGCCCCAACGGCTGGCAGGTCATCACCAACTTCGGCACCGAGCCGTTCGCGCTGTCCGGCGACGCCCGGATCCTGCTCTCGAGTGACGGTGCCACGGCGACCGAGGTCCCGGGCGAGACCACCGTCTGGCTGGCGCCCACCTCCTGACCGCACGTCCCCGGCGCGGGGACGCACCCGATCCTGGATCCGGTGCGCCGCCGCTTCGCCCGTGCCGCGCACGGGAGGCCGGATCGCGCGGCGTCAGACGAAGCGGACGGTCTGCTGCAGGCGCGTGCGCACGTCGAAGAGCTCGTTGCCTCCGACCGGCCGCGCGCCGGGGACACCCTGGCGGAGCAGGTGGCCGAGCACGCTGCGGCGCACCACCACCACGGGCACACCCCGCACCGAGCCGAGCGGCGTGACGGGCTGGGGGAGCGCGTCGTCCGGCAGCACCACGATCGCGCCCCCGAAGCGCACCCGCGCCGCCTTCGCGGTCGCCCGCATGCCGGCCAGCAGCGAGGCGACGGGGGTCTCGCCGCGCACGGCGTCGCCGATCAGCTCGCCGCGGCGGAAGCGCACCTCGCCGCCGAAGTCGGCCGACGCGATGCCGTAGAGGCCCGATGGGCTCAGCACAACGTGGTCGAGGATGCGGTGCCCGTCGGCGATCCGGCCCGGGGCGCCGGCCATCACGCCGTGCCACACGGTGAAGCCGATGCCGAGGTGGGCGATCGTGCGCGCGGTGGCCTCCTCCGCGAGCGCCCCGGCCAGCAGCAGCCGCAGCTCGTCGGGGGCCGAGCGCACCAGCTCCGGGGCGTAGGGATCGGCGAGGTCCGCCCCGCGCCCCGCCCATTCGCGCACCAGCTCGAGGTAGCGCTCGCGTCGCCAGCCTCCCGGGTGCCCGTGCGACCGGGCGCGCGGGCGGCTGTCGGTGCGCGGTGCCTCCGTGGGGGTCACCCGCCACTCGGATCCGGCGTCGGCCGACGCCCCCCGGTCGTAGGCGGCGCGCGCCTCGACCGTGCCGATCAGCTCCCACGCGCGCCGCACGCGGATGAACGCGGCGTCGTCGCCCCCGGTGTCGGGGTGCGTCTCGCGCAGGCGCAGGCGGTACGCGCGCCGCAGCTCGTCCTCGGTCGCGCTCGGGGCGACGCCGAGGATCTCGTACGCCGAGGCGGAGAGCGGGCTGCCGGACATCCGGCCAGATTATCGGGGTCAGGATCGGATGCCGCTGGGCGCCGTTCCCCGGGGATCCCGGGTTCTCAGGGCCGGATCACCCGGGCGGCCCTGGGGATCCGGGATCCCCTGAGTTCGCGGGCGGGGATCCGCCCGGCCGATTCCGCCGGCGCCGGCGCGGCCGTACGCTGACCGCATGAGCGCGCTCACCCTCGACACCGTCCTCGAACCGCGCGGCCCGGCCGCGGCGATCCTGCTCACCGACGAGCAGGTCGAGCAGCTCGGCGGCGGACGGACGCCCCCGGTGCGCGTGACGATCGGCGCCCGCACCGCGCGGCTGCGGGTGGGGCGCATGGGCGGCGAGACCATGATCGGCTTCAGCAAGGCCGCCCGGGGCGAGCTCGGCATCGAGCCGGGCGAGCGCGTCGAGGCCCGCATCGAGCTCGACGCCGCCGAGCGCACGGTCGACCTGCCGGCCGAGCTCGCGGCGGCCCTGGACGCCGAGGGGCTGCGCGCCGCGTTCGACGCCCAGTCGTTCACGAACCGCAAGGAGGCGGCGCGCTCGGTCGCCGAGGCGAAGCAGGACGCGACGCGCGAGCGTCGGATCGCGAAGATCCTCGACACCCTGCGCGCCTGATCCGGCTAGCGTGGCGCCATGGCAGAGCATCGCGTCACCGCGCCCGTCATCGCCGAGGGCGACAAGCCCCGGGGTCCGGCGTCGTACTTCCCGAGCATCGAGAAGACCTACGGCCAGCCGATCCAGCACTGGCTCGACCTGGCCGCCGACCGCCTCGACGCCGAGCCGCACATGCAGGTGGTCGCCTGGCTGAAGTCCGAGCACGGGCTCGGCCACGGGCACGCGAACGCCATCGTGGCGTACGTGAAGGCGATGCTCGCCAAGTGACGGTCGCGAGCGCGTACGGCGCGCGCTCGGCCGAGTACACCGCGCTGTTCGGAGACATCGAGGCGGCGCATCCGGACGACAGGGCGCTCGTCGAGCAGTGGGCGGCGGC
Source organism: Microbacterium phosphatis (assembly GCF_049177115.1). GTDB lineage: Bacteria > Actinomycetota > Actinomycetes > Actinomycetales > Microbacteriaceae > Microbacterium > Microbacterium phosphatis. The sequence continues at coordinate 242,149 of NZ_CP185370.1, forward strand.
GCTCGACGGGCCGGTGCTCGACGTCGGCTGCGGGCCCGGCCAGTGGAGCGCGCGCCTGCACGCCCTCGGCGTCGACATCACCGGCATCGACCTGACCCCCGAGTTCGTCCGGATCGCGCGTGCTCGGCACCCGCAGGTCGACTTCCGCCTCGGCGATGTGCGCCGTCTCGACCTGCCCGATGCGCACCTCGCCGGTGTGCTCGCCTGGTTCTCGCTGATCCATCTCCCGCCGGCGGACGCGCCCGGCGCGCTGGCGGAGATCCGGCGCGTGCTCCGGCCGGGAGGCGGCCTCGTCCTCGGGTTCTTCGACGGCCCCGACCTCGAGCCGTTCCCGCACGCGGTGACCACGGCCTGGTTCCGGTCGCCGACCCGGCTCGCCGCCGACCTCGAGCGGGCGGGCTTCCGGGTCGTCCGGTCGGTGCAGCGGCAGGATCCGGGCGCCCGCCCCTGCGCGGTCATCGTCGCGCGCGCCGTCGAGTCGGAGGAATCCCTTCCGTAGGGGCAGGATCGCCTCCGCGCTCCTCCGGAACGCATTCCTCCTACGCTGCGCACCACGCCGGCGCCCGCGCCCGACGCTCGCGCCCGCGGGGGACTCAGGCGCTGGCGCGCTCCACGAGGCCGCAGGCGAACGAGGTGCTCCAGCCGGGGTGGGTCGTCCCGGACAGCAGGGCGTCGATGGCGGCGGCGGCCATCTCCTCGACCGGCTGGCGGATCGTGGTCAGCGGCGGATTCGCGAAGGTGGCGGCGATCGAGTCGTCGAACCCGATCAGCGCCACGTCCTGCGGGATCCGGCGGCCGCGGTCCGTCAGGGCCTGCACGGCGCCGGCGGCCATGACGTCGGAGGTCACGAAGAGCGCGTCGAGATCCGGGTGGCGCTCGAGCAGCTCGGCCGCGGCGTGATAGCCGCCGTCCCGCGAGAAGTCGCCGTCGGCCTCGAGCACCTCGATGCCGAGGGCGGCCGCGGCGTCGAGGTGCCCGAGCCGGCGGGCCGCCGCGCAGCCGTTGTCGTCGGGCCCGTGGACGGCCGCGATCCGGCGCCGTCCGAGCGTGTGCAGGTGGGTGATGGCGGCGCTCGCCCCCTCGCGGTTCGCCGCCGAGACCGTGGGCGTCACCTCGCCCGCGGGCGTCAGCGACACCACCGGGCCGCGCGCCCGTCGCGTGAACGCCGAGGCGAGCGCGGGCGGCAGGCTCACCAGCACGGCGCCCGCGGTGACGAGCGAGGCGAGGCCGACGACCTGCGAGAGGGCGTCCGACGGGTCGACGCGCCGGATCTGCAGCGGCAGCCCCTCGCAGTCGAGCGTGGGGAGCAGGCCCGCCAGGATCCGCCCGTAGTAGGGATCGGCGCCCAGCCAGGTGATGTCGTCGTCGCCGGTGTAGATGACGAGGTCGACGGTGCGCCGCCGCCCCGAGGCGAGCTCGCGGGCCGCCTCGTCGGCGCGATAGCCGAGCTCGGCGACCGCCCGGGCCACGCGCTCGCGGGACTGCGCCGAGGCGCCGGGCTGGCCGTTGAGCGCGCGCGAGGTCGTGGCGCGCGAGACACCCGCGAGACGGGCGACGTCGTCGATCGTGGGGCGGGTGCTCTGCGCGGGTCTGGTCATCATCGGCTCCGTTGCGACACTAGGCGTGGGAGCGCTCCCATCGGCATCGGGGCTGTCATCACTTCCAGCGAGCGGGCACTTGGCCGTCGGGCCCGGGGGCGACGAGCGCCTGCAGCGGGGTGATGCCCCGCCAGCGGCTCTCGTCGAGGTGCAGGAACAGGATCATCTCGCCCTCGGCGGAGGCGAAGGGATCCGGCGACGGCGTCCCCTCGCAGGTGACCGGCGTCGAGATCACCTCGATCCGATCCGGGCCCTCGCCCTCGATCCACTCGGCGACGTCGACCGTCCAGACCGGCGCGTCGACGCCGAACACCGGCGCGGTGCCGGCGGGATCGCCGATCGTGCCGCGGACCACCGCCTCGGCATCCTCCGCCGCGTCCGACGGCGTCTCGAACTCGACCCAGCTCACGCACGTCTCGGTCGTCACGCCTCCCGGGTCGGGCGACGCCGCGGGCTGCCCGCCGCGTGCGGCGGACGCGCACCCGGCGAGCAGCAGGATCGCCGTCAGGGCAGGGATCGACGTCGCGCGCATGCGCTCAGCATGACCCGCCGGCCCGCGAGGGGGAAGCCCCGACACGCGAACGAGACCGCGCGTGGCCGCTGTCACTCCGGCCGAACCGCCCGCAGCGTGAAGGCGAACTCCAGCTCGCCGGTCGGCAGCAGGTGCTCCGGATGGGTGCGGGCACCCCAGGAGTCGTCGCCGCCCACGCCCCGGCGCATCAGCGCCGGGCGCAGCACCGTCTTGCGGATCGGCGGCAGGTCGACGGGATGGGCGGCGTTCTCGATCTCGTACGGCGTCCACGGCAGCGCCGAGAGCTCCATGCCCTCCGCGCACTCCAGCCGCAGGCCGAATCCATCGGCGCCGGTGACCTCGGCCCACCGCACACCCGTGCGGCTGCCGGCCTCCTGCGGCCGCAGGTACGGGGTGAGCAGGTCTGCCACCTCCGCCTCCCACACGCCGAGGCGGGCCGAGGCGCGACGGTCGACGTAGCTCTCGTGCGGGCCCTCGCCGTACCAGCGCAGGTGCCCGAACGCGGCGTCGGTCTCGATCATCAGCCCGAACTCGGGCATGTCCGGCAGCCCCTCGCCCGGTCGCGCGGTCACGCGGACGTCGATGCGCCCGTCGCCGCCGACGCGGTACACGACCGTGCTCTCGCTGGCCGGCGTGGTGGGCAGGGCGTAGCGGAAGGCCACCTCGATCGCGTCGCCCACAACCGTCGCCGTGGGGTTCTCGGCGCCGTCGGCGGGGTCGGCGGCCGCGACGGTCGCGTAGCGGCTCGCGAGCAGCCACTGCCCGTCGCGCGCGGGCATGTCCCAGCCCCGCTCGTTCGACGTCGGCGCGTGCCAGAAGCTGGGCTTGGGCACCGAGCGCAGCAGCTCGCGGCCCGCATCGCCGTGCCCGGCCCGGTAGGAGACCAGGCCGCCGTGCAGCTTCGAGAACAGGGCGGTGAAGCCCTCGCCGCGCACGCCGAAGTTGTGGATGCCGTCGATCAGCTGCGGCGCGAGCGCCGGCGCCGAGACGGCACGCGGCTCGCCCTCGACGGCGAACACACCCTGGGCCGAGGCGATCACGTGCCCGGCCGGCGCCCAGTCCGTCTCGGCAACGAGCGCGAAGGCGACGTCGACCGTGTACTCGCCCGGCTGATCCGGGATCGCCACGGGCAGCGGCACCGAGCCCGACGAGCCGGGGGCCACGTCGAGCACGAAGGGCGCGGCGGTCAGCACGACCCCCTCGCGGGCGAGCGTCGCGGTGGCGGCGTACACCCCCGACGCGGTGAACAGGTGCCGGTTGCGGACGGTGACGCCGTCGGCGTCCACCGTCACGTGCAGCGGCTGATACAGCTGCGCCATCTCGACGTACTTGGGGGTGGGCGTGCGGTCGAGGAACACCAGGCCGTTGCCGCAGAACTCGCCGTCGTGGGGCGCCTCGCCCGCGTCGCCGCCGTAGCCGACGTACGGCCGGCCATCGGGGTCGGTCAGGGCGATGCCCTGATCGGCGAAGTCCCAGACGAACGCGCCCTGGAACAGGGGCTCGCGGTAGGCGAGGTCGATGTACTTGTCGACCGCGCCGAACGAGTTGCCCATGGCGTGCGCGTACTCGCAGAGCACGTAGGGCTTGTCGCGGTGGGTGGCGAGGTACTCCTCGATCTCGGTGACGGGGGCGTACATCCGGCTCACGACGTCGCTGGTCTCGGGGTGCCGCGGGTCCCAGTGCACACCCTCGTAGTGAACGGGACGGGTGTCGACCGAGCGGAACCAGTCGGCGACCGCCAGGATGTCCGCGCCGCCGAACGACTCGTTGCCGCACGACCACATGACCACGCTCGCGTGGTTGCGGTCGCGGCCGACCATGCTCGCCGCGCGGTCGAGCAGGGCGGGCAGCCAGTCGGCCCTGTCGCCCGGCAGCGCCTCGTCGACGGTCAGGCGGCCGCGCACCACCGCGTCCCACATGGCGTGGGTCTCGAGGTTCATCTCGTCGATGACGTAGAAGCCGTATCGGTCGGTCAGCTCGTAGAAGAACGAGTTGTTCGGGTAGTGGCTGGTGCGCAGGGCATTCACGCCCGCGGCCTTCAGCAGGCGCAGGTCGGCCTCGGTCTCCTCGCGCGTGATCACGCGGCCGTTCACGCCGAACTCATGGCGGTTCACGCCCAGCAGCACCACGCGCTCGCCGTTGATCCTCAGCAGGCCGTCCTCGATGCCGAAGCGGCGGACGCCGACGGCGAGCGAGAAGCGCTCGCTCACCGCGCCGGCCTCGTCGCGCACCTCGACGGCGAGCTCGTGCAGGTACGGGTCCTCGTGGTGCCAGAGGCGCGGGGCCTCCAGCTCGACGGAGAGCGCCCCGTCGCCGGCGTCGGCGAGCGCGAGCGGCTCGGAGCCGTGCCCCGAGAGCGTCGCGGTGACCGATCCGGATCCGGCCAGCGAGAGCTGTGCGCGGACGACGGCGGTGCGCAGGTCGGCGGCCACGTCGGTCGTGACGTGGATGTCCTCGACGTGGACCCGCGGGCGGCGGCGCAGCACGACGTCGCGGAACAGCCCCGAGAAGCGGTAGAAGTCCTGGTCCTCGAGCCACGCGCCGCTGGTCACCTTGAACACCTGCGCGGCCAGGCGGTTCTCGCCCTCGACGAGGGTGTCGGTGAGGTCGAACTCGGACGGGGTGAACGAGTCGGTGGCGTAGCCGACGTACACGCCGTTGTGCCAGACAGCGATCGCCGTCTCGGCGCCGAGGAACGCCACGCTGAGGCGCTCGCCCGGCTCCATCGGGCGATCGAGCGTGTAGGCGCGGACGTAGCTGCCCACCGGGTTGTAGTGCGCGGGCACCTCGCCCGGGGTGATGTCCTCGAGGCCGTCCCACGGGTACTGCACGTTCGTGTACTGCGGCCGCCCGTAGCCCTGCAGCTGGATGTGGCCCGGCACGGCGATCTCGTCCCACGCCGACACGTCGTACGACGGGTCCGCGAACCCGTCGACGGTGTCGTCGGGGTGCTCCGCGTAGTGGAAGCGCCACGTGCCGCTCAGCAGCTGCTCGCTGTCGCCCTCGGTGCGCTGGTGCCAGCGGTGATCCGAATGCGCGGCGAGGCGGTTCTCGGAGACGAACAGGGGATCGGCGATGCGCGCGATATCGAAAGTCACTTGATGGCTCCTGTGATGCCTTCGGCGAAGCTGCGCTGCAGCAGGAAGAAGACGATGACGGTGGGCAGGGAGGCGATGAGGACGGCGAGCATCAGCACGCCGTAGTCGGTCACGTATCCCGCGGTGAGGTTGGCGATGAGCATCGGCATGGTCTGCGCCTCGTTGTTGACCAGGACGACCTTGGGCCAGAGGAAGTTGTTCCACGACGCCATGAAGGTGATGACGGCGGCGGCGGCGTAGGTCGGGCGCATGGTCGGCACGTACAGCCGCGCGAAGATCGAGATCTCGCTCAGGCCGTCGAGCCGGCCGGCCTCGATGATCTCGCCGGGGAACGACCGCGACGCCTGGCGGAACAGCAGGATCAGGAACGGCGTGGCCACGGTCGGCAGGATCACCGCGATCGTTGTGCTCAGCAGGTCGAGGTTCGCGAACAGCTGGAACAGCGGGATCATCGTGGCCGCGAACGGGATCATCATCGCCAGCAGCAGGATGCCCATCAGGCGGTCCTTGCGACGCGAGTGGTAGATCTCGAACCCGTAGCCCGCGATCGAGCAGACGACCAGGGCGGCCGCGGTGGTGACCACGGCGTTGACGGTGGAGTTCCACATCGCGCCGCCGAGATCCTGCAGGTTCACAAGCGCGGCGAAGTTGGCGAGCAGGTTGCCGCCCGGCAGCAGCCGCGAGTCGAGGACGTCCTTGCTGGTGTTGGTCGCCGAGACGACCATGAAGTACAGCGGGAACAGCGACAGGATCGCCGCGACGCTGAGGAAGAGGTAGCCGGGGAGACCCCGCATCGCCTTAGTCACGCTTGTCACCGACCTTCATCTGGATGGCGGCGAGGATGGCGACCAGCAGCAGGATCGCGTACGACACCGCGGCGGCGTAGCCGAAGTTCGGGTTCTTGTGGAAGGACAGCTCGAACAGGTAGTGCGCCATCGACATGGACGAGTAGGCCGGGCCGCCCTGGGTGAGCGCCCACGACTCGTCGAACAGCTGCAGAGTGCCGTTGGTCGACATGATCGCGCAGAGCAGGATCATCGGCTTCAGCTGCGGCACCGTCACGCGCCAGAAGGTCTGCCAGGCGTTGGCGCCGTCGATGCGCGCCGCCTCGAGGGTCGAGCGGTCGATGTTCTGCAGCGCGGCGAGCAGGAACACCATGTTGTAGCCGGTCCAGCGCCACAGCAGGCCGATGATGATCACCAGCCGGGCGGTGTCGGGCTGGCCGAGCCAGTTGATCGGGTCGGCGATCAGCCCGAGGCCCTGCAGGAGGTCGTTGACCGGGCCGTCGTTGGCGAACAGGGTGCGGAACACCAGCGAGTACGACACGAGGCCGATGGCGCAGGGAAGGAAGATCGCAGTGCGCCAGAACCCCTTCGCGCGCAGCGTCGGCGAGTTCAGGAGATTGGCCAGCACCAGCGCCAGGATCAGCATGATCGGCACCTGCACCACCAGGTAGATCCCGGTGGTCATCAGGGTGAGACGGAAGATGTCGTCCTGGAACAGCCGGGCGTAGTTGGCCCAGAGGGGATCGGCGAACTGCAGGCGTGTGCCGCGGCCCGTCTGCAGCGACAGGATCAGCGCCTGCAGCATCGGCCAGAAGTTCAGCCAGATGATCAGCAGCGCGGCCGGCAGCAGGAACGCCCAGCCGGTGAGGCTGCGTCGGCGCGAGCTGGCGCTGCGGGCGCGCCAGGGTTCGTTCTTCTTCTTGGTGGCGCGTGGCGGGGCCACGATGGCGGCGGTGAGGGTCACGGAGGAGTCCACCTTCGGTGCGGATCGGGGGATGCGGGCGAGAAGAGGGGCGCCGGCCGCGCGGGCCGGCGCCCCTCAGGGGGTCACTGCATCGCGAACTCGACGGCCTTCTGCGCCTCGTCGAGCGCCGCGGACATGTCCGTGCCGTTGATGATCTTGGTCAGCGCCGCGCTGACCGAGTCGCGGCCCTCGTAGTAGTACGCGCCCGTGTTGTTGGCGGGCACCTGCTTGCCGAACTCCAGCACCTCCTGGAAGACGGGCTGGTTGCTGAAGAACTCGTGCGGCTCGGCGTAGACGTCGCTCTCGCCGGCGGGGCTCCAGTTCGCCAGGGCGCCCGACTTCGGCAGGATCGTGTCGTACAGCTCGGTCGATCCGGCGAACGTCTCGTTCAGGAAGTCGGCCGCGAGGTCGTAGTCGGCGTTCGCGGTGATCGCCCACGACGATCCGCCGTTGGCCGAGAAGTTGGTCGCGCCGTCGACGCCGTCGAGCTTCGGCAGGTCGGTGATGTCCCACTTGCCGGCCTGGTCGGCCGCGGTCTGGATCGATCCGAGGATCCAGACGCCGTTGATCGTGCCCGCGACGTCCTCGTTCACGAAGGAGGCGATGTACTCGTCCCACGAGTTGACCTCCACGAAGACGCCCGACTTCACAAGCTCGGTGTAGACCTCGATGCTCTTCTCGAGCGCCGCGTTGTCGACGATCGTGGGGTTGCCCTCGTCGTCGAACAGGCTGGCGCCGGCGCTCTGCAGCATCATCATGATGAGGTCGGACGAGCCGGCCTGACCCGACAGCAGCGGCTTGCCGGTCTTGGCGAGGACGTCCTCGCCCTTCGTGAGGAACTCGTCCCACGTGATGCCGGTGAAGTCGTCGACCGTGTAGCCGGCCTGCTCGAGCACATCGGTGCGCAGCGCCGTGACCGCGGTGCCGTTGTCGAAGGGCACGCCGTAGTTGAGGTCGTCGACGGTCGAGTACTCGACGACCGCCTCGGGGAACTCCGAGAAGTCGACGTCGGAGTCGCCGAAGTCGCTGAACAGGTCGGGGTAGTTGATGACGTTCTTCTGGAACGCGTTGTTCTGCATCAGGAAGATGTCGGGCAGCTCGTCGGTCTGCTGCGCCTGAGCGATCGTCGTCAGCTTGGTCTGCAGGTCGTCCCAGGACGTCTCGACGACCTCGATCTCGAAGTCGGGGTGGTCGGCCTGGTAGATCTTGGCCGCCTCGTCCATCGCGTAGATGTTGAAGGCCGGGTCCCAGGCCCAGACGGTGAGCTTGCCGTCGCCCTCGCCGCCCTGCTGGGCGTCGCCGCCTCCGCCGCCTCCGCCGCACGCCGAGAGCGCCAGCGCGATCGGGGCCGCCAGGGCCACCGCCATCCACCGCTTGCCACGCATCGTCATCACAGAACTCCCTCGTCCTCGTTGCCACACAGGACGGCGTCGATGCCCTCCCGCGAAGTGTGTTGACGTAAACATGCCGTACCGCCTCGGGTGTTGTCAAAGGCTTTCGAATCACGGTCGGGTCACAACACGCCGCCGATGGCAACGTGAACATCGAATCCGCCGGGCCCGCGGCCGCGGCACGATAGCATCCGGTCATGTCGCTTCCCCCGAGCCGCCGAGCCGCGTCCATCGCCGACGTCGCCCGGCTCGCCGGGGTCTCCGCCCAGACGGTCTCGCGGGTCTCCAACGGCGGCGCCCGCGTGAGCGCCGACACCCATGCCCGGGTGGTCGAGGCGATGGACCGGCTCGGGTACATGCCCAACCACGCGGCCCGCGCGCTGCGCAGCGGCGCGTTCCGCACGATCGGCCTGCTCGCCCACCGCTTCGAGCGCACGGGCGAGGCGCTCACCATGTCCGGCGTGATCGATGCGGCCCGCGCCGAGGGGTACACGGTCACCGTGGTCGATGTCACCTCGACCGAGGACGCCCACGGGTGGGAGACAGCGGTCAGCCGGCTCACGCAGCAGGCCGTCGACGGCCTCATCGTGATCCGCGCCGAGCACGAGACGCCCGACGCGCTCACCCTGCCGCGCGGCATGCCGGTCGTGGTGTCGGACTCGCGGCTCGTCGGCCAGTACACCGGTGTGGTGGCCGACCAGGTGCAGGGCACCACCGACGCGGTGCGTCACCTGCTGGATCTCGGTCACCGCGCGATCCACCACATCTCGGGCCCCGACGACTCCGAGCCGGCGCTCGCCCGCGCCGACGCGTGGCGCCAGACGCTGCTCTCGGCGGGGGTGCAGCCGCCGACGCCCTGGACGGGCGACTGGTCGGCGCGCTCCGGCTACGAGCTGGGCTGCCGCATCGCCGAGCAGGCCGAGGCCACCGCGGTGTTCTGCGCCAACGACGAGTCGGCCTTCGGGCTCATCCGCGCCCTCCACGAGCGCGGGCTGCGGGTGCCGCAGGACGTCTCGGTCGTCGGCTTCGACGACATCGGCCTGGCCGCGTTCTCCTCGCCGCCGCTCACCACGGTGCGCCAGCCCTTCCAGCGGATCGGCCACGAGCTCGTGCGCCTGGTGCTCGCGCGCCTCGCCGACGGCGCGCCCCCCGCGCGCGAGCGCGTGGTCGTGCCCTGCGAGCTGATCGTCCGCGAGACCACCGCGGCGCCCCGGCCGTAGGGGCTCGTAGGCTCGACCCCATGACCTCGACGGACGCCGTGCACGAGCTGACCACACGCGATCCGGCGATCCCGGTCGCGGTGATCCTCGCCGCTCACGGCTGGGCCAACCTCGGCGACCACGCCATCACGCTGGCGACCCGATCGTTCCTGGCCGCGCGGTTCCCGTACCGGGTGATCGTCATCGACCGGCAGGCGCTCGCCGCGCACTGGGCCCTGGTGGTCGCATCGATCCGGCCGCACGACGTGCTCGTGCTGCCAGGAGGCGGCAACCTGGGCGACCTGTGGCCGCACGAGGAGGCCGCGCGCCTCGCGATCGTGCGCGCGTTCCCGGAGAACGCCATCGTCTCGTTCCCGCAGTCGATCCGGTTCGCCGACGACGCCGCCCTGCGCGAGAGCGCCCGCGTCTACCGCGCGCACCCCCGGCTGCTGCTGGCCACCCGCGACGATCGCTCCCTCGAGGTCGCGCGCGATCGGTTCGCGGGCGACGGGGTCGTGGTCACCCGCACCGAGGACATCGTGCTGCAGCACGCGTACCCGTTCGCCTTCCGCCCGTCGCAGGACGTGGTCGCGTTCGTCGAGCGCGACGACGCCGAGAAGGCCGCGGGGTCCGCCATGGCGCGGCTGCGTGCGCTCGCTGGCGGGCGCCCGGCCGTCGAGGCGGACACGATCATGCGCCCGGCCGCGCTGACCGACCTCGACACCGCGGCTCACGCCCTGTACGCGCTGATCGACACCCTCCACACCGCGCGGGTCGTGGTCACCGACCGCCTGCACGGCGCGATCCTCGGCCTCCTCGCGGGGCGGCCCGTGATCGCGGCGGACAACAGCTACGGCAAGATCCACGGCGCGCTGGCGACCCTGCAGGCACTGGCCCCCGGCCGGATCCTGCTCGCCGACGCGGACGCCGCGAACGTCGACGCCGCTCGGATCGAGGCGCTGGCCGCGCTGCCCGACGCCGAGACGACGCCCGGCGAGCTGCTCGCCGAGCGGTTCGATCGCTTCGAGGGCACGATCCGCGCCTTCCTCGGGCGCTGACGGCCCGGGCGGACTAGTCGATCCGCGAGCCCTCGCTGAGGCGGTGCCAGGTGCGGTTGTGGTAGACCAGCGGGCCGGGCTCGAGGCCCGGATCGCGGTTGGTCTGGCCCTGCAGGGCGTGGGCGGCGATGACGGTCGAGCCTCCGGCTTCCAGGCGGCTCACGACCGCGCAGCGGGCCCAGGCGCGCACGCCCGGGAAGAGGGGCTCTCCGGTGGCCAGACGCGTCCAGATCGAGGTGTCGGCGAAGCGATCGATGCCGCTCGTCGAGGCGAGCTTGGCCAGATCCAGGTCCTGCGCGTCGAGCAGGTGCACAACGATCGTGTCGGCGGCGAGGATCGTCGGCGCCGACGACGAGATCGACGAGATCGAGAAGATCAGGATCGCCGGGTCGACGCTCACCGACGCCACCGAGGTGGCCGTCAGCGCGACCGGGCCGTTCTCGCCCTGCGCGGTGATGACGGCGACGCCGCCGGGGTGGCCGCGGAACAGCGACTTGAACGCGTCGGCGTCGAGCTCGGGCTGCACCGAGACGATCTCGCCCACGTGGCGCGAGTACGCGTCGTCGTAGGGGTCGATGCCGTGGTGCAGGATGTTCTCGCTCATGCCTTCGACGCTACGCCCGTCGGAATGAGTGCGGGCCGTGTGACGTCAATCGGCGAAACCCCGCGTCACGCAGGGAAACGCCGTGACATCTCACAGCGGGCTCGGGCGCGGGTCCAGCACGGCCGAGACGATCGCCTCGATCGCGAACTCGCTCGCGCGGGCGAGGTCGACCTCGTCCGGGTCGAGCAGCCACTGCACCTGGAGGCCGTCCATGACGGCGAGGATCGCGGCCGAGGCGTCCGCCACGGTCTCGGGGGCGGTGACGCCCTTCTCGGCGCAGGCGATGCCGAACGCGGTGACGACCTCGTGGCGCAGGGTGCGATAGCGCTCCTGGAAGTACGAGCGCGCGGGGTGCTCGTCGGTGACGGCCTCGCCCGAGAGCACGGCGTAGGCCTGCACCAGGCCCGCGCGTCGCGCGTTGACGAAGGCCGTGCGCACGAGGTGCCGGAACAGCTCCATGCCGCCGGGGATGTGCTGCTCGGTGAGGTCGGCGACATCGCTCTGGTCGCGATAGCTGAGCACCTCGACCAGCAGCTGGGTCTTCGAGCCGAAGTGGTGCAGCACCCCGGCGTGGGTCATGTCCACCTGCTCGGCGATCTCGTGCAGGGTGCCGTTGGCGAAGCCCTTCGCGCCGAACACCTCCATCGCCGCCTGGAGGATCTCGGCGCGCCGCCGGAGGGTCTCCGGCCGCGGCCGGGCCTGCTGTCTGCTCACCATGATCACAGTTTCCTCTCGGAGGGATGCCGCCGCCTATTCTTCCTTTACAACTTACTTACTCGCAGGTAAGTTTCTTGAAACCGCTCCCGGAACGACCCGGGGGCACCCTGCAATCACGCAGAACGTCCCTTCAAAGGAGAAGCGATGGCACGCAAGCCCCTGATCTTCGCGGCAGGCCTCGGCCTCGTCACCGCGCTCGCCCTCACCGGGTGCGCGGGCGGCGGTGGCGACACCGCGGAGAAGCCGAGCGACAGCAAGCCCGAGGCGGGCGCGGCGCTCACGATCGCGAAGCCCGACGGCGCGATCACGACCGAGTCGAACAACCCCTGGTCCGGCGACTCGTCGGCCAACAAGCTCGGCTACAAGAACGTCATCTTCGAACCCCTCGCGATCGTCAACCCGACCGGCGACAACGAGACCACCCCCTGGCTCGCCGAGAAGGTCGAGTGGAACGACGACTACACGCAGCTCACGGTGACCCCCCGCGCCGGTGTGAAGTGGAACGACGGCGAGGACTTCACGGCCGACGACATCCTCTTCACCTTCAACCTCATCAAGAGCACGCCGGCCTTCGACACCGGCAACATCCAGCTCTCCGACATCAAGAAGGACGGCGACGACGTCGTGCTGACCTTCGCGGAGTCGAAGTTCGTCAAGCAGGCCCAGGTGCTCAACATCCAGATGGTGCCCGAGCACATCTGGAAGGACGTCGAGGACCCGACCACCTTCACCAACGAGAACCCGGTCGGCACCGGTCCCTACGTGCTCGACAAGTTCAGCTCGCAGTCGGTCACCGTGACCGCCCGCGACGACTACTGGGGCGGCACGCCGGCCGTGCCGACGCTCTACTACGTCTCGTACAACGACAACACGGCGCTCACCACGGCCCTCGCCAGCGGCGAGGCCGACTGGGCCCAGGCGTTCATCTCGGACATCGAGGGCCAGTACCTCTCGAAGGACGAGGCGAACATCTTCTGGCCCGCCAACGTCATGGCCCCCGACGTGCTGTTCCTCAACACGCAGGAGAAGCCGTTCGACGACGTCGCCTTCCGCAAGGCCGTCAACATGGTCATCGACCGCGAGGCGCACACCACGATCGCGCGTGAGAACGCCGGATCGCAGCTGACCAGCATCACCGGTCTGCCGACGCCGGTGGGCGAGAAGTACATCGCCCCCGAGTACCAGGGCGAGGAGTTCGAGATCGACGTCGAGGGCGCCAAGAAGCTCCTCGAGGACGCCGGCTACACGTGGGAGGGCGAGGCTCTCATGGACCCCGACGGCGAGCCCGTCGAGTTCACGCTCGAGGTCCCGCAGGGCTGGAACGACTACGTCACCGGCATCAGCCTCATCGCCGACCAGGTCAAGAAGACCCTCGGCGCCGACGCGAAGGTCGACACCCCCGACGTCGACACGTGGTGGAACGCGAAGCGCACCGGCGACTTCGACGCGATCATGCACTGGACCGACTCGGGGACGACGCCGTACGACCTGTACTCCGACACCATGGACGGCCGCTGGCTGCTCGCCGGCGACCAGGTCGACTACAACTTCGGCCGCTACGACAGCCCCGAGGCGACCGAGCTGCTGAACACCTACGCGAACGCCGCGAGCGACGAGGAGCGCACGGCCGCCATCGAGGGCGTGCAGAAGATCTTCGTCGAGGACGTCCCTGTCATCCCCGTGGGCACCCACCCGATCCTGGCCGAGTTCAACACCCGCAACTACGTGGGCTGGCCGAGCGACGAGGACCCGTACGCACCCGGCGACCCGCTGCAGGTCGCGGCGGTCCAGGTGCTGATGAACCTCGAGCCCGCCGAGTAGCAGCGCGCGCAGAGCCGAGCGATCGGCCGGCGGGGCCCCGGCGCATGCCGGGGCCCCGCCACCCTCAGACCCCACTGACCCGCGGTGCGCGTGCGATGACGCACGCGCTGCACCCCCGCGCCCTTGCGAAAGCGAACCCGATGCCAGACCCCCTGCTCACGGTGCGCGACTTCTCGGTCGAGTACGACGTGACCCCGCCGGTCAAGGCGGTGAAGAACGTGTCCCTCGAGCTGCAGCGCGGCGAGATCCTCGGCCTGGCCGGCGAGAGCGGATGCGGAAAGACCACCCTCGCGTACGGCGTGCAGCGCCTGCTGCGCGCCCCCGCCGTCATCACCGGCGGCGACGTCGTCTTCCATGACGCGAAAGGCGCCGACATCGACGTCAACACGCTCGACGCCGACGAGATGCAGCGGTTCCGCTGGGACAAGATCTCGATGGTCTTCCAGGGCGCGATGAACGCCCTCAACCCCGTCGCCACGATCGGCGCCCAGCTCGACGACGTCTTCCTCGTGCACCGCCCCGACATGGGGCGCGCCGAGCGGCGCCGCGAGTGCGAGGAGCTGCTCGAGATCGTCAAGGTCGGCCGCGACCGCTACCGCTCGTACCCGCACGAGCTCTCCGGCGGCATGCGCCAGCGCGTGATGATCGCCATGGCCCTCGCGTTGCGCCCGCAGCTGATGGTGATGGACGAGCCGACCACCGCGCTCGACGTGCTCGTGCAGCGCGACATCCTGCAGCAGATCTCCGAGCTGCGCCACGAGTTCGGCTTCTCGGTCATCTTCATCACCCACGACCTGCCGCTGCTGCTCGAGATCAGCGACCGGATCGCGATCATGCGCGAGGGCGAGATCGTCGAGCTCGGGACGAGCCGCGACATCTGGGAGCGCCCGCGGCACGACTACACCAAGAAGCTGCTCAGCTCGTTCCCGCGCCTCACCGGCGCCAAGGGGGTGCTCGCGCGATGACCGCCCTCGAGTTCCGCAACGTCACCAAGCGCTACCGCGTGCGCGGCGCGCAGCCGATCCTCGCCCTCGACGACGTCTCGTTCATCCTGCGCGAGCGTCAGACGATCGCCCTGGTCGGACAGTCCGGATCCGGCAAGTCGACGATCGCGAAGATCCTCACCCAGCTCGAGACGCCCACGTCGGGCCAGGTGCTGCTCGACGGCAAGCCGATCCCCACCCGGGGCCGCGGCCTGCGCGCGTATCGCCAGCAGCTGCGCATGGTGTTCCAGGACCCGTTCGCCTCGCTGAACCCGTACCACTCGATCCGGTACCACCTCGAGCGCCCGCTGCGCCTGGACGACGTTGTGCCGGCCGCCGAGACCGATGCCGAGGTGCGTCGCCTCCTCGAGCGGGTGCGCCTCGACGCCGACGCCGTGATCGACCGCCGCCCGCACGAGCTGTCCGGCGGGCAGCGTCAGCGCGTCGCGATCGCCCGCGCCCTGGCGTCGCGCCCGAAGCTGCTCGTCGCCGACGAGCCCGTCTCGATGCTCGACGTCTCGATCCGCGTCGGCGTGCTGAACCTGCTCGCCGAGCTGCAGCGCGACGAGGGCCTCGGGGTGCTCTACATCACCCACGACCTCGCGACGGCGCGCCACTTCTCGGACGAGATCATGGTGCTCCACCACGGCCGCGTGGTCGAGCAGGGGGCAGCGGACGACGTGATCCTCACCCCCCGCCACGAGTACACGCGGGCCCTGCGCGCGGCCTCGCCCGACCCCGAGAAGCACTTCGCCTCGGCACCCGGCATCCCCGACGTCCGCACCGCGAACGGAGGCGCCGCGTGAACATCCCCTTCCGCTTCATCCTCAACCGCGCGGTGTTCTACCTGTTCACCCTCTGGGCGGCCATCACCATCAACTTCCTCGTCCCCCGGATGATGAAGGGCGACCCGGTCACCGCCTACATGGCGAAGTACCGCGGCCAGATCTCGCCCGAGGCCGAGGCCGCCATCCGCGCCCTGTTCGGCCTCGACAAGGACAAGTCGCTCTGGCAGCAGTACCTCGACTACTGGGGCCTGCTGCTGCGCGGTGACCTCGGCGCCTCGTTCTCGAACGGCCTCTCGCCGGTCGGCGACGTCATCGCCACCGCGCTGCCCTGGACCCTCGGTCTCGTCGGGCTCGCGACCGTGCTCTCCTTCCTCATCGGCACCGTCACGGGCGCCGTCATCGGGTGGAACCGCGGCAGCCGCGCCGACATCATCGTGCCGATCACCACGTTCTTCTCGACCGTGCCGTACTTCTGGCTCGGCCTGATCGCGATCGCCGTGTTCGCGAGCACGCTGGGCTGGTTCCCCGCCTCGCACGCCTACGACAAGGGATCCGCCCCCGAGTGGTCGCTCGACTTCATCGGTCAGGTCGTGGCGCACGGCGCGCTGCCGCTCATCACGATCCTGATCGCCTCGCTCGGCGGATGGATCCTCGGCATGCGCAACATGATGCTGACCGTGCTCGACGAGGACTACATCACCGTCGCGCAGGCGAAGGGCATGCCCACCCGCCGGGTGCTGTGGCGCTACGCCGCGCGCAACGCGGTGCTGCCGCAGCTGTCGAGCTTCGCCCTGTCGATCGGCTTCATCGTGAGCGGGACGATCGTTATGGAGATGGTCTTCTCGTACCCGGGCGTCGGCAAGATGCTGCTCGATGCGACCAGCGCGAAGGACTACCCGCTGATGCAGGGCCTGTTCCTGATCATCACCCTCGCCGTGCTGTGCGCGAACATCCTCGCGGACATCGCACACGCGATCCTCGACCCGCGCACCCGTCAGTCGGAGGCCTGAGATGACCGATACCGCCGCAGCCGACATGCCCGCCACCGGGATCGGCGTGCCCGAGACCGCGACCGTCCGCACCGCGATGGCCGAGCCCCCGCGTCGCAAGAGCTTCTGGGGGCAGCTCGCGGCGTCGTTCGCGATGTTCCGCAATCCGAAGTCGCTCGCGGGCCTCATCATCATCGGCGTCTTCGTGCTGGTCGCCGTCTTCGGCGACCTGATCGCGCCGTTCGGCCCGCTCGACAAGGACTACCAGGCGCTGCGCCAGGGGCCCTCGCCGGCGCACCTGCTGGGCACCACGCACATGGGCGAGGACATCTTCAGCCAGATCGTGTTCGGCACCCGGGGTGTGCTGGTCGTCGGCTTCCTCGCCGGGATCATGGGCACCTTCATCGCCGTCATCGTCGGCGTCATCGCCGGCTACACCCGCGGCTGGAAGAGCGAGTCGCTGTCGGCCCTCACCAACGTGTTCCTGGTGATCCCGGGTCTGCCGCTGATCATCATCGTGGCGTCGCAGTTCGAGGATCCGCCGCTGTGGGTGATCGCTCTGACCCTCGCCGTGACCGGATGGGCCTGGGGTGCGCGCGTGCTGCGGGCCCAGACCATGTCGCTGCGCAACCGCGACTTCATCCAGGCGGCGCGCGCCAACGGCGAGTCGCTGCCGCGCCTGATCTTCGTCGAGATGCTGCCCAACCTGCTCGCCATCATCGCCTCGAGCTTCGTCGGCACGGTCACCGCGGCGGTCCTGGGCCTCACGACCCTCGCCTTCATCGGCGTGATCCCCATCTCGAACCTCAACTGGGGCACGATCCTGTTCTGGGCGCAGTCGAACGGCGCGTTCCCGAACTACTGGTGGTGGTACGTGCCCGCGGGCCTGTGCATCGCGATCCTGGGCGTCGCGCTGTCGCTGGTGAACTTCGGCATCGACGAGTACGTCAACCCGCGCCTGCGCTCGGCGGGCGAGCGCGCCCGCGCCATGAAGAAGCGCGGGCTCAGCATCACGCAGGCCGTCACCGCCGTGCGAACTCCCTCGGAGGGCGCCTCGTGAGCGCGGTCGACACCGCCGTCTACCTCGATCCGTCGGCGCCGGTCAGGGATCGCGTCACCGATCTGCTGGGCCGGATGACCGTCGAGGAGAAGGTGGGGCAGATGCTCCAGCTCGACGCGCGCGACGACATCGACGACCACGTCCTGCGCCGCCACGTCGGGTCGATCCTGCACACCTCGCCCGAGCGGCTCGAGCGCGCGCACGCGCTCACCGCCCGGACCCGGCTGCGGATCCCGCTCGTGGTGGGGGAGGACTGCATCCACGGCCACTCGTTCTGCGAGGGCGCGACGATCTTCCCCACTCAGCTCGGCATGGCGGCCACGTGGGACGCCGGCCTCGTCGAGCGGGCGGCCCGCGCCACGGCCGTCGAGGTCGCCGCGACCGGGGTGCACTGGACGTTCTCGCCGGTGCTCTGCATCACCCGCGACCTGCGCTGGGGGCGCGTGAACGAGACGTTCGGCGAGGATCCGCACGTCATCGGCGAGCTCGCCAGCGCGATGGTGCGCGGCTACCAGGGCACGGGCCTGACCGATCCGACCGCGATCCTGGCCACCGCCAAGCACTTCGCCGGGTACTCCGAGACGCAGGGCGGGCGCGACGCGAGCGAGGCCGACATCTCGCGCCGCAAGCTCCGCTCGTGGTTCCTGCCGCCGTTCGAGCGCGTGGCCCGCGAGGGCTGCCGCACCTTCATGCTCGGCTACCAGACCACCGACGGCGTGCCCATCACGATCAACGAGTGGCTGCTCAGCGACGTGCTGCGGGGCGAGTGGGGCTACACGGGCACCCTCATAACCGACTGGGACAACGTCGGGCGCATGGTGTGGGAGCAGCAGGTGCAGCCCGACATCGCGCACGCGGCCGCGGCGGCCGTGAAGGCCGGCAACGACATGGTCATGACGACGCCGACCTTCTTCGAGGGGGCCCTCGAGGCGATCTCGCGGGGGATGCTCGCCGAATCGGATCTGGACGACGCGGTCGGGCGGATCCTCACGCTGAAGTTCGAGCTCGGCCTGTTCGAGCAGCCCCGCCACCCCGATGCCTCGCGTATGGCCGCGGTGCTCGGGGCCCCCGAGCACGCCGCGCTGAACCTCGAGATCGCCCGGCGGTCGCTGGTGCTGCTGCGCAACGACGGGCTGCTGCCGCTGCCCGCCGAGGCGACCAGGGTGGCCGTCGTCGGCCCCCTCGCCGACGACGCGCAGACCCAGCTCGGCGACTGGGCGGGCAACTCGGGCCAGGCCGGCTGGCTGCCCGACGGCCAGCCGCGCGACATGATCACGACCGTCCTGGACGGGCTGCGCGCGCAGCCGGGCCTGGAGGTGTCGTACGCCCGCGGCGCCGACATCCTCACCCTCGTGCCGGATCCGTCGGGGCCCGTGTTCCCGGACGGCCAGCCCCGCCCGCTCGTGGTCGAGCCCGTCGAGCCCGACGAGGCGATGATCGCCGAGGCCGTGGCCGCCGCCCGCGCGGCCGACGTCGTCGTGGCCGTTGTGGGCGACCGGATCGAGCTGGTCGGCGAGGCCCGCTCGACCGCGACCCTCGAGCTCATCGGGGGGCAGAAGGCGCTGCTCGACGCGCTCGCGGCGACCGGCACGCCCCTGGTCGTGGTGCTGCTCGCCTCGAAGCCGCTGGTGCTGCCGCCGTCCGCGATGGGCGCGGAGGCGATCCTGTGGGTCGCCAACCCCGGCATGCAGGGCGGCCGGGCCATCGCCGAGCTGCTGCGGGGCGACATCGAGCCCACCGGCCGCCTTCCGCTCTCGTTCGCGCGGCACGTCGGCCAGCAGCCGACGTACTACAACCAGATCCGCGGGCAGCACGGCGACCGGTACGCCGACCTCACGCAGAGCCCCGCGTGGGTCTTCGGCGAGGGGCTGTCGTACACGACCGTGGAGTACGCCGACGCGCGGGTCTCAACGCCCGTCGTCACCGCGGGCGACACCATCCGCGCCCAGGTCACGGTGTCCAACACCGGATCGCGCCCGACGCTCGAGACCGTGCAGGTGTATGTCAGCGACACGGTCACGTCGGTGAGCTGGGCCGACAAGGAGCTCAAGCACTGGATCCAGGTGCCGCTCGCGCCGGGCGAGACGCGCGTGGTCGACATCGAGCTGCCGGCCTCGGCCTGCACGATCGTCGACGCCCGTGGCGACCGGGTCGTGGAGCCCGGATCCTTCGAGCTGCGGATCGGCCCCTCCTCACGAGAGCAGGATCTGCTTCCGGTGACCTTCGAGGTCACCGGCTGAGACTCTCGCCTGGCCGCTGCTCACTTCACTCCTTTGTGGCGGCGAGGCGAGAACACCGAACCGCGTCCGGGTGCTTGTGGTGAACACCCGGGCGCGGTTCTCCCTCTGGGCGGCCGGTGCCCCGCGGTGCGCGGCGACGCGCGGGGAAGGGGTCAGAGCCCGGCGTCCCTGACCGCGTCGAGGGCCTGGCGGAGGTCGGCGATGAGGTCGTCGGCGGTCTCGAGGCCGATCGAGAGCCGCAGCAGGCCGTCGTCGACGCCGAGGCGCGCGCGGTGCTCGGGGGTGAAGCCCACGTGCGTGGTGGTGGCGGGGTGCAGGATCATCGAGCGCGTGTCGCCGATGTGGGTCATGCGGCTGATCAGGCGCAGCGAGTCGTAGAACACCTCGGCGGCGGGGAGCCCGCCCGCCAGCGAGACCGCGAACACCGACCCCGGCTTGCCCTTGTACACGCGCTGGGCGAGCTCGTACTGCGGACTTCCCGCGAGGCCGGCGTAGTCGACGCGGGCGACCTCGGGCTGCTCGGCGAGCCAGTGGGCGATGGTGTGCGTGCTGTCGACGTGGCGATCCATACGCAGCGACAGGGTCTCGATGCCCTGCTGCAGCAGGAACGAGTTCAGGGGCGAGAGCGCGGGGCCCATATCGTTCACGATCGTCGTGCGCAGGTAGACCTCGAGCGCCCGGTCGCCGGCCTTGTCGAGGATGGACGCACCACCCGGCACCGCGGGCTCGGTGATGCCGGGGTAGCTGCGGGAGGCGCCCGCCCAGTCGAAGTTGCCGCCGTCCACGATCGCGCCCGAGAGGCCGGCCCCGTGGCCCGAGAGGAACTTCGTCGACGAGTGGATGACGATGTTGGCGCCGTCCTCGAAGGGCCGCGTGAGGTAGGGCGAGGCCACCGTGTTGTCGACGACGAGCGGCAGGCCGTGCCGCGCGGCCACCCGGGCGACGGCGGCGATGTCGACGATGTCGTTGCGCGGGTTCGGGATCGTCTCGGTGAAGAGGATCTTCGTCTCGGGGCGGATCGCTGCCTCCCACTCGGCCTCGTCCGTCCAGTCCCAGACGTAGCTGGTCTCCACGCCCAGCCGCGGGAAGGTGCGGGCGAAGATCGACTGCGTGCCGCCGTAGATGGTGGCGGTCGAGACGATGTGGTCGCCCGAGCCCGCGAGGCCGAGCAGCGTGGTGACGATCGCCGCCTGACCCGATCCGACCAGGATCGCGCCGGTGCCGCCCTCGAGCGACGCGATGCGCTGCTCGGCGACCAGGTGCGTCGGGTTCAGGTTGCGCGAGTAGATCTGGCCCGCGTCCTCGCCCGTGAAGCGGTCCCAGCCGTTCTGCAGCGAGTCGAAGCGGTACCCCGCGGTCAGGTAGATCGGCGCGACCCGGGCGTTGTAGCCGTGCTCGTCGGTGTCGCCGACGTGCACCTGGCGGGTCTCGAAGCCGAAGCCGTCCCAGGTCGTGCGGGAAGGGCGGATCTCGTGCGAAGTCACCGCATCACGCTATTCGGTTACGTCATCGATTGCCGGTTCGGCGACACAGGGGTTAACGTGACCGCCCCTGGGGCGCCCCGGGTCGGTGCCGGCGCCGATGCCGGGCACCTAGGCGGGCGCTCAGACTGCCCCGCCTAGACTGGGTGTCATGCCCACCCCCGTCGCGCCCGCGCGTGTGACCGCGCGCCACGTGCAGCTCGCGCGTGCGCTGTTCGCGGCGGTCGCAGCGCTGATGATCACGTTCTCCCCGGATCACTCCGCGGAGGTCGGGCTCGCCGCGTTCGGCGGCTTCGGCATCGCCACCGGCCTGGTCTTCGCGCTCGCCGCATGGCTCGTCGCGCGCCCGGGCGAGCGCGGATCCTGGGTCCTGCTCTCGGCCCCGTACATCGTCATCGGCATGATCGGCAGCCTCCCGCTGCTGCGCACCGACGCCAGCTTCTTCGTGCTGGTGATCGTGTTCGCGCTGCTGGCGGGCCTCATCGAGCTGCTGCAGGGCCTTCGCCTGCGCGAGCGGCTCGGCCGTGGCCTGTCGCGTGACGCGATCTTCGTCGGGGCGCTCACGATCGTCCTGGGCCTGGCGCTGCTGCTGGTGCCCGTGGGCTACTCGCTCGAGTACGTCATCGAGGAGGCCGGCCGCTTCACGCTCACCGGCATCACCATCGGAGTCGGCATCTTCGGCGGCTACGCGGCGATCGTGGCCGTGTACCTCGCCATCGCCGGCTTCTCCCCGGAGCAGAAGGACGTCGCCGCAGGCGACGCGGAAGACGGGGCGCTCGCCGCCGCGCAGGAGGATCGCTCGTGACCGACAAGCCCACCCGCCGCGACCTGATGCGCCCCGCGCAGCTGCTCGCCATCGCCTTCGGCGCCGCCCTGTTCGGCGGTCTCATCACCGCCATGTCGATGGGCGCCTTCCAGGCCATCCCCGGCGAGGCGATCCTGCGGGCGTGGACCGTCGGCGGCATCGTCGCGGGCGTCTCGTTCATCGCGGTGCTGCTGATCGTCTCGATCCTGCTGCTCGTCGTCGACCCGGCCACCCAGGGCGGCACGGTCGACCAGCCCGTCCTGGTGAAGAAGGACGCCGAGCGGGCGAAGAAGCCCTCCGCGCACTGAGCGCGTCCGGCGCGAGCCTCACTCGCAGGGCTGGGACAGCTCCGTCGGCACGGTGATCTCGGGCGCCACGCCCCAGTCGGCGAAGGTGAAGTCGCCGTCGCCCGAGGCGTCACCGGCGACGAAGTGCGCCGGCAGCGGCGCACCTGCCGCGGCGATCGTGAGCCGCCCGAAGGGCGTCTCGCTGCCGCCGATCACGACCTCGGTCGTCGAGGCATCCGGCGCGGGCTCGGCCACACCGATCTCCTCGGCGCCGCTGAGCAGCGCCTCGACCAGGGCGGCCGGATCCAGCAGCGGCTCCCACTCCGACAGGATCGCGTCGGCCGAGGTCGTGCACACGAACCCGGTGCGGAACTCGGCGACCCCCGTGCGCTCGGCGTAGGCCGCGTTGCCGCGCGCGTACACCCGGCCGTCGGCCATCACGAGGTCGACGTGCATGTCGCCCGCCGTGATGCCGGCGGCCATCGCGCCGTACTCGCCCCGGTACTCCACCTTCAGCGTGCGGCCCGTGTACGGCTCGGTGTCGGCGTCCTCGGGGGTGACCATCTCGGTGAACGAGCCGCGATAGGTCACCGGCCCGGCCTCGCGGACGGCCTCGACGATCTCGTCGATCACGGGTGGCCCCGTCAGCAGCCAGAGGCCGTTGCCGCGCGAATCCGGGCCCCACTGCGAGGGGTCGGCCGCCGGGGTCGTCGGCGGCTCCTGGTCGGGGCCGGAGCTGCGCGACGTGCACGACCCGAGCGCGAGCGTCAGGGCGACGATCCCCGTGACGGCGGCGAGGCGGCGCATCATCCGGCGGCGGCGTCCGCGATGCAGGTGCTCTGCCCGCCCTGCGACGCGAGGTCGCCGGCGTTCAGCGTGACGTCGGCCTCCAGGCCCGCCTCGCGCACGACGAAGCACGTGTCGGCGTCCCAGAAGCCGGCCGCGCTCGGCAGCCACGCGTCGGTGCCCCCGCGGACGTTGGCCGACAGATCGACGATCTCGCCGTCGCCGCCGATCGCGTAGAGGCTGTAGGCCGCGTCGGGGCCGTCCCAGTCGAGGTGCGCGACGTCCTCGGCGACGGTGACCGTGAGCCCCGTCACAACGACATCGGTCGCGGTCAGGGCCGCGACGATCATCCACGCGGCCATTCCCGCCAGCGACAGGAAGGTCAGGATCGCCGACACGATGAAGGCGGGGTGCGTCCACCATCCCCGGGCCTTCTGCTGCCGGGCGGTGAGCACGGGCAGCGGCGAGCCGCCGCGGCCGAGCGGCGGCTTCGGTGCGGGGGAGCGCAGGGCGGTCTGGCCGGGCTCGGCGCCCAGCAGCGTCGTCGCGCCCTGCCCGGGGGCGACCACGGGCGCGGGCTGCGGGGCCGGCGCCACCGGTGCCGAGGCGCTCCGGCGCGCGCGTCGCGAGTCCGACATCCGATCCCCCTGGTCTCCGCGGCGCTCCGAGCGTGCGACGCCTCCCCCCGATTCTGCACGGAACGGGCGGGCGACGCATTCCGGCGGGCGGGCAGGGGTCCACCCGGGGCCGGCCGGCCGCTCCGCCTAGCATGGACACCGGCGGCCCCGGGGGTGCGGGCCGCACGAGGAGGCTGGCATGGGGGCACGGGTCGTCGCGACGCGCGTCCTCGCCCTCGCCGTCGTTGCCGCCGTGGTGCTCGCCGCCGCCGGGCTGGCGGCCGCGCAGGCCGCCGTCGCCTACACCGGGCCCAACGCGATCGCCGTGCCCTATACCGAGGAGAAGGTCGTGAAGCCCGCGGACGGCTGGACGTTCCAGGACTGCGGGGCCATCGCGAAGGCCGGCGGCGCGCTGGTCATCGCCTGCGATCCCTCCACCGGGTTCACCGTGAAGTCGCCCGGCTACGACCCCGACTTCGGCGAGGTCATCGTCCCGGTGAAGATGACCAATGGGCGCACCAGCACCACGATCGACTACGTGCTCTCCCTGGAGCCGCCGGCGGTGCCCGAGCTCGCCGAGATGACCTACCCGCATCCCGCCCCGGCCGGCGGCACGCTGCTGATCCCGATCAGCGACCTCGGCATCACGTGCACCGCGTGCTCGGCCGGCAGCGGCCTGGAGGTGACGTCGTTCGCCCCGGTGGGCGCCGCCACCGTGCTGCCGACCGAGACGCACCTCGTCGTCCGGCCCCGCGCCGGGTTCGAGGGGCCGCTCGAGATCACCATCCGCGCGGGCGACATGTACGGAGGCTGGTCGTCGCCCACGGTCATCACCGTGCCGGTCTCGCGCCTCGACGAGGACGCCCCGGTCCCGCAGCACGTGCAGCGGCCCCTCGCGGCCGAGGCGAGCACGTTCGACCTGCCCGGCCTCGTCCACTTCCCCGCGGGGCCCGACGACGCGCAGATCCTGTGCGGCTCGGCGATCCACGGCACCGTCGTGTGCGACGCCGCCGGCACGGCGACCTACACGCCGTTCGAGAAGGCGCAGGTCGACCAGTTCTCCTTCCACGTCGCCCAGAACGGCGACTACGCGACCGGATCGGTGACCCTCGTCGCCGAGGACGTCGAGGTCGGCCTGCCGGCGAAGGGTCTTGCGGTCTCCGAGCCGCGCACGAGCCCGACGCCCGCGCCGACGCCCGCCCCCGAGCCGGAGCCCGAGGAGACCGACGATCCGGACGCGGACCCCGCCGATGAGGACACGAAGAAGAAGGACGAGGAGAAGCAGGAGCAGCAGATGGTGCTGCTGCGCGTCGCCTCGCCGCTCGTGCCCGCGTCGCCCCCGGACGAGACGGGTGGCATGGTGGGGGTGTTCACGCCCCTCGTCGAGACCATGAACCGGGCGGGGGCGAGATGACTCGGAACACCGCGACACACAGCCACGGGGCCGCGGCCCCCGGACCCTGGGAGGACCGCCGATGAGCGTGCGCCTGACGCTGCGGGATTCGCCCGCCGAGCCCGCCGGCAGGTCGTGGCTGCTGAAGGTCGACGAGGCCACCACGGTCGGCGAAGTCGCCGAGTCGCTGGGGGTGAGCCCGGGGCTGCTGGTCCGGGAGGCCGACGCGGCGACGCCGCTCGCCGAGGCCGGGCTGCTGTCGGGCTCCGTGATCCCGCCGGTCGCGGCCGCCGAGCCCGCGCCCGGCACCGTCCGGCTCGAGATCATCGGCGGGCCCTTCGCCGGCGCGGGCATCCCGCTTGAGCGCGGCCAGGCGATCACGGTCGGATCGGGCCCGCAGGACGACGTGCGCGTGGCCGACCCCTCCCTCGTCGCCGCCCACCTCACGGTCCAGATCGCGCTCGGCGGCCCGTCCGATCCGCTGCTGGCCACGGTGACCCCCGCCGCCGGAGCGCTCGTGCGCGTGAACGGCACCGACATCACCGCCGCCGAGCGCATCGTGCCCGCCGACATCGTGCAGGTCGGCAGCGTTGTGCTGCGCATCGGCATGGCCCCCGGCGCCGACGCCGACCTCACCGAGGCCGTGGGCGCCCGCGGCTTCAACCGCCCCTCGCGCATCCATCCGTTCAAGCCGCAGCCGGTGATCCAGCTCCCCGGCGACAAGCCCGAGGAGCAGGACGCGTCGCCGCTGCCCTGGCTGTCGGCCGTCATCCCGGTGATCCTGGGCGTGACGATGGCGATGATCTTCCAGCGTCCGGTGATGCTGATCATGGCCGCCGCGAGCCCGATCATGGTCATCGGATCCTTCCTCACGCAGAGCAAGCTGCAGAAGAAGAAGGGCGTCAAGACCGAGCAGCAGTGGATCGACGAGGTCCGGCGGGCCGGCGAGCGCATCCAGGATCTGGTCAAGCGGCAGCGCCTCGAGGCCTGGTACCGGCTCCCGGACCCGGTCGTCATCCGCGACATCGCGCTGCGGCCGCTGTCGCGCCTGTGGGAGCGGCGCAAGAAGGACATCGACGCCTCCCGCCTGCGCGTGGGCGTGAGCGAGATCGCGCTCGATGTGCGCTTCGAGGGCGGCGGCAAGGACAAGGGCGTCGAGCAGCGCGTGGGCGTGGCCCCCGCCCCGGTCTCGGTGGACCTGCGCGAGGGCGTCGCGGGCATCGCGGGCACGGCGGACGCGGTCCGCGCGACGGCCCGGTCGATGGTCGCCTCCTTCGCCACGCTGCGCAGCCCCCGCGACGCCGAGCTGGTTGTGCTGTGCGACGACGCGCAGGACTCCCAGTGGGGCTGGACGTCCTGGCTGCCCCACACGCACCCCGGCGACGGGGTGCCCGCCATGGTCGGCAACGACGACGACACCCGCCGCGAGCGGTTGCGCGAGCTCGCGGTGGCCCTGGACCTGCGGATGCGCATGGCCGGGCAGCGCGGCTACGAGGCGCCCACCGACGTGCTTGTGGTGGTCGACGGGGCGCGCCGGTTCCGCATGCTGCCCGGCATGGTGCCGCTGCTGGAGCACGGCCCCGCGCACGGCATCTTCGTCCTGGCGCTGGACGCCGACCGCTCGCGCCTCCCCGAGGAGGCGAAGAACGTGATCGTCGTCGACTCGGACGACCCGTCCATGGGCACCCTCGAGACGCCGGGTGAGTACTTCCCGACGGTGCTGCTCGACGGCGTCTCGGTGCCCGACTGCGAGCGCATCGCCCGCAGCCTGTGCTCGATCCAGCACGTCTCGGGGGTGGGCGACGAGGCCATGCTTCCCACCAGCGTCCGCATGGTCGAGCTGCTCGGCATCGACCTGGACGATCCCGCGCCGATCGTCCGCCGCTGGACCGCGCAGCCCCGCAACACCTACGTCGTGGTCGGCGCCAACGCCGACGGCGAGTTCGCGCTCGACATCTCGCGCGACGGCCCGCACGCGCTCGTCGCGGGCACAACCGGATCCGGCAAGTCCGAGTTCCTGCAGGCGCTGGTGATCGGCCTCGCCATGGCGAACCGCCCCGACGCGCTCAACTTCGTGCTCATCGACTACAAGGGCGGATCGGCCTTCGCCGACTGCGAGCGCCTGCCGCACACGGTCGGCATGGTCACGAACCTCGACGCCCGCGAGACGGAGCGCGCCCTGGCCTCGCTCGATGCCGAGCTGAAGCGCCGCGAGCAGGTGCTGCGCGACATGGGCGCGAAGGACATCGACTCGGCCTGGGCGCGCGACGCCGAGACGGCGGCCAGCCGCGGGCTCGCCCGCCTGATGCTCGTCATCGATGAGTTCGCCGAGCTGCGCACCGAGCTTCCCGACTTCATCGACGGCCTGGTGCGCATCGCCCGCGTGGGCCGCTCGCTCGGGGTCAACCTCGTGCTCGCCACCCAGCGCCCCTCCGGCGTCGTGACGCCCGAGATGCAGTCGAACATCAGCCTCCGCGTGGCCCTGCGCGTCGTCGACCGCAGCGACTCGAACGACATCATCGGATCGGGCGAGGCCGGCTTCATCAGCCCGTCGACCCCGGGCCGCGGCTTCGCGCGCCTCAGCCCGTCCGCCGCTCCGGTGCCGTTCCAGACGGCGCGCGTGGCGGGGATCCGCCCCGGCGTGCAGCGCACCGTGAAGGTGCTGCCGCCGAAGGCGCCGCTCGAGTGGGAGTCGCTGGGCTTCCCGCCGCGCTTCCCCCAGTCGGCCAAGGCCGCCGAGAACCACGACCACGACGACACCGACCTGCGCGCGCTCGTCAACCTCGTCACGGCCGCCACCGAGCAGCTCGGCATCGCGAAGAACCCCAGCCCCTGGCTGATGCCGCTGCCGGCCACCCTCCCTCTCGACCGGTTCGAGGGCGAGGAGCGGGGCGAGACGGAGATCGTCCTGGGCCTCGAGGACGTGCCCGAGGATCAGGCCCAGCGCACCCTCACGTGGGATCTCGCGCGCGGCTCGCACATGATGTTCTTCGGCGGCTCGATGTCGGGCCGCACGACGGCGCTCCGCACCGTCCTGGCGCAGGTCGTGCAGCGCTTCGCGCCGTCCGATCTGCACATCTACGCCGCCGACTACGGCAACGGCGCGCTGCTGCCCCTGGCCGACGCCCCGCACTGCGGCGCCGTGGTCACGCCGCTCGACGCCGAGCGCCTCCCGCGCCTCACCCAGCGCCTGCTCGAGGACCTGGCGCACCGCCAGACGGTGATGTCCGAGGCCGGCGTCGGCAACATCGTCGAGCAGCGCCGCAGCGCGGCTCCCGGCCAGGCCCTGCCGTACACGATCGTTGTGGTCGACGGATGGGAGCGCCTGCTGTCGACGCTCAACCCCGACAGCCTCATCGCGTTCCGCGACCAGTTCCTGCGCCTGCTGCGCGAGGGCCCCGCCGTCGGCGTGCGCGTCCTGCTCTCGGGCGACCGCGGCATCTCGGGCGACAAGATCGCGACGTTCATCGACACGCAGTACGTGCTGCCGATGCGCGACGTGGGCGACTACCGCGCGGCCGGCATCTACGCCAAGGACATCCCGACGGGCCTGCCCGCCGGACGCGTGCTGTTCGGCGCCGATGCCAGCGAGGCCCAGCTGGCCGTCCTCGGCCGCGACGCGGGAAGCGAGGCGCAGACGACCGCGCTCCGTCGGATCGTCGAGTCGGTGCGCGATGCGTGGGATCTCGGCGTGGAGCAGACCGTCGCGAACGGGCAGGATCCCGTCGGTCCCGCGCCGTTCCGCGTCGACGCGATGCCGAAGTACGTCGCGCGCAGCGCGGCCCTCGCCATGCCGATCGCCCGCGACAGCGCGCCCGAGGGGATCCTGCTCGGCGTCGGCGGCGACCGCCTGGCGCGCTACACGCTCGACTGGCCCGACGACGGGGGCTTCACCGTCCTCGGCGGGCGTCGCTCCGGTCGCACGTCGACCCTCGAGCTGATCGTCGCCCAGCTCATCGAGCGCGGCACGGCGCTCGTGGTGGGCGCGCCGCGGCCGTCGGCGCTGGTGGAGCGCGCCCGCGCGGCCGGGGTTCCGGTGATCGACAACCCCGCGCTCACGCCCATGGAGCTGGACGCCCTCCTCGAGCCGTTCGGCGACGGCCTGGTGACCGTGGTCGTCGACGATGTCGAGCAGTTCAAGAACGCGCCGATCGAGCACGCGCTGACGGGCATCAAGCACCGCGCCCGCTTCATCGTCGCGGCCGACATCGAGTCGATGTCGACCCTGTTCGGCGGGCCCTACGTCGAGGCCAAGCGCGCCCGGCGCTCGATCGTGCTGCAGCCGCCGTCGGCGATGTACGGCACGCAGGCCACCGGCGTGGCGATCCCGAAGTTCATGCTGGGCGCCGTGCCCGCGGGCGGCGGCGTGCTCATGACGCACAGCGGCTGGCTGCAGGTGCGTGTGCCGGATGTGACCCAGTGAGCCGCGCGCGGCCGATCCGCCCGCTCTGACAGACACCGAACACCAGGAGGACGCGGATGGCTTCCGCACGATGCGCATACTGCGGCGCGACGCTGGAACCGAACTCGATGTACTGCATGGGGTGCGGCCAGCTGATCCTGTCCGGCCGCGTCGGCGAGGACGAGGCGACCGGCTGGGAGGCGCCACGGACCGCCGCGGGCGCCGCTGGGGCCCGCGCGCCGCGCGCCGAGGTGCAGGCGCCGCGCTCCGCGCACCCGGCGTCGCCCCAGGCGTGGCCCGGGCGGGTGCAGCTGCGGTTCTCGACGGGGGAGGAGACCCTCGTCGCGGGCGCCGCGGTGATCGGCCGCCGGCCGGAGCAGACGGCGTCGGGCCTCGGCGCGCAGGCGATCGCGATCGCCGACAGCACCCGCTCGATCTCGCGCGTGCACCTGTACCTCGAGCTCGCCGACGGCGCGCTGCACGCGGGCGATGCGGGGTCGAGCAACGGCTCGCTCATCGAGCGCGGGGAGCGCCGCATCCCGCTGGCGGCCACCGGCGAGCGGGTCGACGTGCTGCGCGGCGACGTCCTCTGGATCGGCGACGTGCGGATCGAGATCCAGGCCGCCTGAGGCCCCCGATGGGCAGCGCTCCCCGGGGGAGCCCTCCCCCGGGGAGCCATCCCCAGCGACGGGGGCGCGCGCTGTCGCTAGCGTTGTGCGTGATCGGGGGGTCCGTATGTGCGGGGCGCGCGATCGAACGCTTCACCGATTCGGCGGGCCGACTGGCGGCGTCGCCCTCATACGGAGGTAACGGAAATGGCAGACATCAAGGTCACTTCGGAGTCGCTCGCCAGCGTCGCGGGCCAGCTCTCGAGCGGATCGCAGTCGATCGAGTCGCAGCTGTCGAACCTGAAGTCGCTCGTCGAGGGCCTCGTCTCCGGCGACTGGCAGACCACCTCGGCCTCGGGTGCGTTCAACGAGCTCTACAACCAGTGGGATCAGGCGGGCATGCAGCTGAAGGAGTCCCTCCAGGGCATCAGCGACCTGCTGAACCAGGCCTCCCTGTCCTACGAGGACAGCGAGACGGCGATCGCCTCGACGTTCAACGGCTGAGTCGCTCGTGAGGGGGCCCCGCCGCGCGTCCGCGCGCCGCCGGCGGCGGAGCCCCCTCACGGCACTCGCCACTTCGCGTCGCGCATCTTTCGAGGACTAGGGGTAACTCATGGTGCAGTTCAGGGTCAGGGCGGAATCGCTCATGGAGGTCGCGGGCAACCTCGGCTCCGTGATCGCGGCGTTCGACGGCAACATCGCCGCCGTCGACTCGCAGATCAGCGGTGTGCTCCCGAACTGGAAGGGCATGGACCAGGAGCTGTTCCAGGAGAACTGGAAGGCGTTCGTGGCGATGTCCGATGCGGTGAGGCTCTCCCTCTCCGGCCTGCAGAACGGCCTGATGTCCGCCAGCGCGGGCTACGACTCGACGGAGGCGGGGGTGCACCGCTCCATGAACCAGACGCGCCCGAACGTGGTCGCCCTGCGCAAGGGCGTCACGAGCTACGGCAACGTCGTCCAGGGCGGCGAGCAGCGCGCCGAGGACATGGCCGAGTTCTTCGGCCGTGACTACGCCGGCGACTCCGAGGACGAGCGGTTCGGCGGCGGCGCGCTGGGCCGCGCCGGCGGCCGGTACACGGGCGGCGGCACGAAGGACACGGACGACGACGGCGATGGCGACGGCATCGGGCGCGGGCCGTTCCTGATGCAGGACAGCATCGACGAGCTCAACGGGGTCGAGGGCGCCGACGGCGGCGAGCCCGGCCCGTCCACGCAGGAGGAGCCCGAGGCGCTGGTCGCCGACGGCGGGCGCGAGCACGAGGGACGCGGCGACCGGCAGGGCGCCCAGATCACGTTCGACCGCCTGGAGGGGCGCCGCTGATGGCCGAGCAGCACGCAGACACCGAGCAGCTGAAGGCGCTCGTCGAGACGCTGACGTCTCTCGTCGACTACTGCGACGCGCTCCGCACCGGTGCGGGGTCGTTCGCCTACATGCTTCCGAGCGACTGGCAGGGCCCCGCGTCGACGCGCTTCATGGCGATGTTCGAGACCTGGGCCGCCGGCGCCAACGCCATGAAGGAGACGGCCGACAGCCTGCGCCAGCAGGCCGACGCCGCCTACAAGGCCTACGACGGCACGATCGAGTCCCTCGACACGACGTGGCAGAAGATCCGGACGGAGATGGAGTCCTGATGGGCACCGAGGTCAAGCTCGATCCGAGCTCGCTGCGCATCGCGGCGTACCAGTTCGGCACGGTCGCGCGCTCGATCGTCTCGGCCGTCGAGGCGGCGCAGAGCCAGCTCTCCGGCACCCACGGGATGGCGGGCGGCGGCGAGACCGGCGAGGCCTTCGCCGACGGCGAGGACGGCTACGACGCCCTCGCCCGGGCGATCCTGCCCGCCCCGCTGTACGTCGCGAACCGGCTCTACACGATCGAGGCCGCGCTGACCGACACGGCGAACCTCTACGGCGAGGCCCAGAAGCCGGGCGCGATGGTGGCGCCCTCCTTCTCGCCCGCGAGCGCCGACTCCACGGGAACCTCGGCCTCGGTGCCGTCGGCGTACTCGCCCGAGGACTTCGGCATGTTCGACATGGGCAAGTTCCGCGAGGGGCTCGAGTGGGCGCTGCAGCAGCTCGGCATCAGCCAGCTGCCCTCCGGTGACGAGGGCAAGCTCGGCGACGCGCAGTCGGCCTGGACGGGCCTGCAGTCGGCGCTCACCAGCGCGAAGTCGACCCTGGACGGGATCTCGCCGCTCGCCGGCATCGTGATTCCGCAGGAGGGCGACGTCGAGGCGTCGATCCGGGCCCTCGCGACCGACCTCGGCGAGCTCGCCGCGGGCGCGGGGGCGATGGAGGACATGGTCGCCCAGCACAAGCTCGAACTGACGACCGCGAAGCAGCAGATCCAGGACTTCATCGAGCAGATGGCGATCGAGATCGCCGCCGAGATCGGCTTCACGATCCTGCTCTCGATCATCACCGGCGGCCTCGGCGCGTTCCTCGGCGCCGCCAAGGCCATGGCGACCGCCATGAAGTGGGCCCACCGGATCAAGAACGCCATCGACAAGCTGCAGAACGCCCTGCGGGCCCTGCGGCACGGCGGCGGTCGCGTGGGCGCGATGGCCCGACGGGTCGCGAAGGAGACGGCGAGCGGGTACGCCTCGGGCGCCGCCGGAGCCGCCTATTCGAACTGGCGTCACTCGGGCGACGCCGGCTACCAGCGCCAGGACGTCTCGGACGCCGGGTTCTCGGCCGCCGTGGGCGGTGCCGTCGCCGCACCGCTGTCGCGGGTGCTCGGAGGCTCGTCGGCGGCGTCGGGTGCCGCCGCCCGCGCGCGCCGCGTCGCGGCCGACAAGGCCAGCGAGGCCGGAAGCAGCGTGGCGAGCGACTACGCCTCGGCGAAGCTCTCGGGCAAGGAGTACACCCTCAACGACGCGCTGAACTCGGCGCGCCAGGGCCTCGCCGAGAGCATCCTCGTCGACCCGATCATGGGCCCCCTCACCGGTGCGGGCGACCGCGCAGCGACCGCCATCGACCGCAGGGGCGACCAGATCGCCGGCGGCTTCGGCAACCAGACCGGCGGCACGCCGTCGGGCACCGGCGCCCCGTCGAGCACCTCGCCCGCGACCGGCGGGACCACCCCGTCGAACCCCGACAACGTGCCCACCCCGGCCTCGAGCGGGCCGGGCTCGTCCACCCCCTCGGGCGGTGGCGGCAACTCCACGCCGTCGAACGACGCCCCGAACCCCGCGGGCGCGGGCGGCGACGGCGGCGCGAACGCGACCGGCGGCGGCTCGACCGACGCTCCGAGCGACGCGCCGCAGGCATCCGACCCGCTCCCGCAGGATGACGCCGGCGGCGGCGACACCCCGCCGTCGCAGGACCAGGCCCCGGTCGACCAGGCCCCGGTGGACCAGGCCCCGGTGGACCAGGCCCCGGTCGACCAGGCTCCGGTGGATCAGACGCCGGTGGATCAGGCCCCGGCGGATCAGGCCCCGGCCGATCAGGCTCCGGCGGATCAGGCCCCGGCGGATCAGACGCCCACGGATCAGGCCCCGGCGGATCAGGCCCCGGCGGATCAGACCCCCGCGGACCAGGCTCCGGCGGATCAGACGCAGGACCAGGCGCCGACCGAACCGTCGAACACGGACGCGTCGAACACGGACCCGTCGAACACGGACCCGTCGAACACGGACGCGTCGAACACGGACGCGTCGAACACGGACGCGTCGAACACGGACGCGTCGAACACGGACGCGTCGAACACGGACCCGTCGAACACCGACGCGTCGAACACCGACGCGTCGAACACCGACCCGTCCACCACGGACCCATCCACCACGGACCCGTCCAACACCGACCAGGGCCAGACCGACGCCTCGCAGCGCGACGACGGCACCCCGGCCGCGGCCGCGACGGGCACAACCACCACCGCCGCGTCGGTTCTCGACGGGCTCGGCGACATGCAGATCCCGGATGCCGACGTCATGGGGGACCAGGTTCTCGATGATGTCCGCGCCGAGACCGAAGCGGCTCGCCAGGAGGCCGAGCAGCAGGCGGCCGAGCAGGCGGCCCGTGAGGAGGCCGTGCAGACGGCCCCGGGCGTCGACGACATCTCGGACGCCGCCGGCCAGGTGACCGACACCGCGCCGCCGGTGGACGCCGCCGTGCCGGCCGCCGACAGCGACGCCCTCGCCGGCGATCCTGTCGCGACCGACCCGCTGTCCGCCGACGAGCAGGACGCGACCGAAGACCAGGACGCCGCCCAGACCGACGAGGCCGCAGCGGCGGCCGTGACGGCGGCCGCCGCTGCCGGCCTGGTCGCCACGCCGGGCCTCATCCGCGGCGCGGGCGGCCCCCGCGGTGTCACACCGCCCCGGGCGCCGTTCGGGGCGAGGCCCACGACCGACAACCCGGCGACGTCGTCGCAGCAGGCCGGCCAGGGGTGGAGCAGCATCCCGGATCCGTCGGCGTCCGACCCGGCCGACGCCGCCGACCCGGACTACGGGAAGCCGCGCCCCGCCAGTGCGCACGGCACGTTCAAGGCGCCGTATCAGCAGCACCCCGGCCTGCGGAACCTCAAGCCCGAGGTGCGCTCGCTCATCACCGATCCGTCGGCAGGCTACGGCCGCGACACGAACGGCACGCCGCTCACCCCGGATCAGTTCCAGGAGCGGTACGTCGATCAGAACGGCGACTACGTCTACCCCGGCGAGCGGGGCGGCGAGCCCGGCTCGTTCCGCCGGATCGACGACGTCGCCACCTTCCGGACGCACTTCGGCGCGCAGCTCGACCGTATGGGCGGCACCGGTGGCGACTTCTTCTCCATCCCGGGCACGCCGTTCGAGCAGCGCGCCCTGCCGCCGAGCAACCTCACCCAGCCGTACACCGTGCTCGACCTGCACAGCCTCCCGCCGGGGGCCTACCTCGAGGTCTCGCGGATCGCTCCGGCCTTCGGCCGCCCGGGCGGCGGCCTGCAGGTCCGCGTGATCGGATCGGGTGGCAAGCCCATCTCGATGGGCGACCTCATGAGCACCGCCCAGGGCGGCCCGCACCTCACGCCCGCCGCGCCGACGTCCGCCGGATCGCCCGCGCCCGCGGGCTCGCCGGCGGCCGACGGATCCGCCTCGGACGGCGGATCGCAGGACGACGCCCAGCCCCGCTCGGGCGACGCGGCCGCAGATCCGAACGCCGACCTCAACGCCGAGCACGACGCCGATACCGACACCGACACCGGCGCGGAGCCCGACGCCGGCACCGAGGACGGCGCCCAGGGGCAGGGCGAGGCGCAGCAGGATGCCGAGGCCGAGACGCCCCAGCAGATCCGCGACCGGATCGACGAGGCCCTCACGCAGTCGAACACGCGTCACGACCCGTTCGACCTGTCCAACGGCTACGCCACCAACTGCGGCAACGTCGCGGCGAACATGAACGACTTCCTGAACGGGGAGCCGATGGTCGACGCCGGCACGGGGACGCTCGACATCGACCAGATGGAGCAGCGGACGTCGCTGCCCCAGACCGAGACGACACCGGATCAGATCGAGGCAACGCTGCGGGCCCAGGGCCCCGGTTCGCACATGGTGATCGGGATCGACCGCAGCGGCGGCCGACCGGGGCACTGGTTCAACGCGGTCTTCGACGGCGAGCAGGTCTGGACGGTCGACGGGCAGGACGGCACGCGCAGCCCCTGGCCGCCGCACGAGCCGCACGCCGAGCGCTGGGACGCATCGGTGGATCCGTCCGACCTCGTCGACGTGGATGCCGACGGCGACGGCACCGGATCCGACGAGCGCGGATCCGCCGAGCGCCGTGAGCGCGCGGGTCGCGACTACCCCGGCGCCGGCACCGTCGACGACCCGAAGGTCGTCGACGACTGGAACGCCCCGGAGACGCCCTTCGCGTCGCGCACCCACGAGCCCGACACCGTCTACCAGGTGGAGGGTCGCGGGATCTTCCACACCGGCGCGGACGGCCGCGTGACCCGGGTGGAGACCTCCTACGGGGCGACAGGCCTCAACTACGAGCTGCACCGCCCGCAGCCCGACACCACCTACGTGGTGACGACGGCCGGCGGCACCGCGACCCACACGTTCCAGACGGATTCGAGCGGCCGGGTGACCCGCGCCACCACCGACAACCTCACCCGGGAGCGCGCGCGGCGATCCGATGCGGTCCAGCGCAGCGTCGCGGCGCTCGGCGGCAGCGACTACAACGGCGGCCACCTGTTCGGCAACCAGTTCGGCGGGGGCGGGGAATCGCTCAACCTCATCCCGATGCTCGAGTCGGTGAACCAGAACCGCGGGCCGCACAGCTTCTACCGCCTCGAGGGCCTCTGGTCGAGCCTCGTCCGGGCGGGAGTGACGGTCACGGTCGACATCCGGGTGACTCAGTTCGACTCTGCGGGGGTGCCGGCCCAGTTCACCGTACGGTGGAGCGCAGACGGTGTGAAATACGACAGGAAGTTCCGCAATGTCTGATCAGACTTCTCTTCCCCCGATGCTCGCGCAGGCCGAGCTCACCGAGCAGATCGCGCAGGCCCTGGCCCAGGAGGCCGGGGACGGATGGCAGACGCTTCGGCTGCACGCCGACGTCCTCGCCCCCGTCAGCGATTTCCGGTTCGAGGTGGAGCGCGACGGCGAGACCGAATCCGAGTTCACCCCGGACGAGGTCGGCGATCTCGTCGACGAGCTGCGTCGGCTGATGTACGAGCCCGGTACCGGCACCTGGTTCTCGTTCGACCTGACCGTGTCGGCGGGGGGCGGGCTGGACATCGCCTACGACTACGAGAGCCAGCCCCTGTTCGCGCCGACGGGCGTCGACGCCGAGACCTTCGCGGCCGACCACAACAGGTTCCCCCGCGACGCCGCCCACCGCCCCGAGTGGCTGCAGGGCAAGCTCGCGGAGGCGGGAGGCGGCGAGCCGGCTTCCGAGGCGGGGACGACCGACACTCAGGGCCGGATCGACGTCGCCATGGAGCTCTGGCACCGCATGGTGCCGGCGGACGCCCCGCTCGCACCCCGGGTGCTGGCGGACGACGACGTCGTGGCGGTCTCGCACACGGTGCGCGGCGGCGGCACGATCTACATCGCGGCCGACGGCTCGCCGCTGTTCGCCGGGTCCGAGGCCTCGGACGAGCAGGCGCTCGAGGCGCTTCGGGCGGGGCGTCGCACGCCCCTCGAGCACTTCCGCCCCGCCGACGCGGGCCGCTGAGCGACGTCATGACGGGTTTCGAGACGCCGACGGAGCTCGGCGCGGCCGCGCCCGCCGTCCCCGAGGGTGAGCTGCGGGTCTGGGGCGGCGGGGTCGAGCGGCAGGCCGCCTGGGCGCGCGAGCTGCTCGCGCGCGCGCTGCGCGAGGGCGACGCCATGCCCTCCCGCGACGACCTGCGCTACGCGGTGACCAGCAGGTACACCGAGCTCGCCCTCTTGTGGCCCGCGGGTCGTCGGGTGCTCTACGTGGCGCCGAACGGCGACGCGCTGCTGCGCGAGGCCGATGCCGTCACGGCGACCGACTACGAGGCGTTCCTCGCGGGCGAGCGCACAACGCTCGATGAGCCGTCGGATCTGGCCGCGGTGCGGGCGGAGGCGCACTCCTTCGCGGAGGCCCTCGCCGCGCGAACGGGCCTCACCTCGCTCCCGGCCGAGCGGGCCACGGTGCTGAGCGTCACCGATCGCGGCGACATGACCTGGGATGTCCGGCTCGAGGACGGCGGCTTCGTCGCCTACGAGATCCAGCGCGGGCACTACGACGAGCTCGCGCGCGGCGC
The DNA here is from genome assembly GCF_049177115.1 of Microbacterium phosphatis. Lineage (GTDB taxonomy): Bacteria > Actinomycetota > Actinomycetes > Actinomycetales > Microbacteriaceae > Microbacterium > Microbacterium phosphatis. The sequence goes on from NZ_CP185370.1 coordinate 280,063, forward strand.
GTCGCTGGCCGACGTCCTCCCGGCGATCGAGGGCTCCGCCCGTCTCTGAGGCGGGGCGTCAGTCCTCGGCGCGGAAGCGCTCCAGCGTGCCGTCCACCAGCAGGTCGCGGATGCCGATGAAGTCCTGCGCGAGCGTCATGCGCAGGCCGCCGCCGGGCTGACCGAACCAGGGCTGGGCCACCTCGACGCGGACCAGCACGGTGTCGTGCGTCAGGAACGCGTGGCGGTTCGATCCCTCGGGGAGGGCATCGAAAGGCGGCAGCGAGCGCGCCTCGTACGCGGTGCCGTAGGGGAAGAACATGGTGCCGTCGATGGCGCCGACGCGGTCGACCACCACACCGGCCGGAAGCTCGATGAGCAGCCCCTCGGCGGCCGCCCGGTCGCGCAGCTCCGCGAAGTGCGGGGTGGCCGACGCGACGGCTGCCTCGACCTCGTCCGGCGGGAAGAGCGCCAGCGGGGGCAGCGGACGATCGAGGTAGCCCAGCAGGATCCGCGCGGCGCCGCTCTCGTCGTCGGCCGAGCCGAGGCGGAACGCTCGCCCGTAGTCGACGGTCTCGAGCAGCCAGCCGCCCTCGGCCTCGTCGGCGCGCAGGCGCAGCGCGCCCTCCATGGCGGGCACGGCGTCACCGGGGAGGATGACGGCCGTGGGCGGCACCGAACGGCGCGCGAGCTCCTGACGCAACGACTCGAACATGACTTGAGCCTAGCCAGCCGGGCGCGCCGGATTCACCCGCGCGCGATGGGCAGGACGACCCGCCCCGGGGCGCGGCGTTCGGCGGCTCGGATAGCATCCTGAGCGGTGGGGAGCCGCCCGCCGCACTGTCCGCGAACGACCACGGGGGACACCATGACGACGATCGACGAGCGCTGCGCCGAGATCCTTCCGCACGCCACCGAGATGCTCGCTGCCACGGTCAGCGCCGGATACAGCGCCACCGGCATCCCGTCCGCACTGAGCGGCGCGCGGGCGCTCCGCGCGATCCTGGCCCGCGGCCCCGAGGGGATCACCTCCGCCGCCTACCTGGAATGGCACGGCACCGCCGTCGGCATGATCGACAACGTCATCCAGCTGCTCGAGACGGGCGAGGTCGTGAAGGCGCGCGAGCTGATGACCGACCCGCGCCTCGGCCTGCACGGCCTCACGATCGCCTGCGCCGGGCAGCCCGGCTGGTGAGCGGGCGCGAGAGGCGCCCTGGCGGGGCGCGTGGATAGGGTCGAGCCCATGTCGTTTCTCGTTGACGGTCGCTTCGACGTCCGCCCGCTGACCGATCCCGTCGACCGCACGGCGGTCGTCGCCCATGCGAAGGAGCACGCCGGATCCCGCGCGTCGCGGATCATCACGATCGTGCTGTGGTCGCTTCTGGTGGTGCTCATCGGCGGATTCCTGGTCTTTATGCTCGCCGACATGATGCGCACCAGCGGAACCGGGGCGCCGGTGATCATCGCCGTCGTGGTGGGGCTGGTCGTCGTCGCGGGGGTCATCTGGTTCTTCTGGCGGCGCAACCAGCAGGCGCGCCGCTACCGGCTGATGCACTTCGCCGACGCCCATGGCCTGAGCTATGTCGGCGACATCAACTCGCCGAACCAGCCGGGCATGATCTTCGACATCGGCACCGGGCGCCTCGCCACCGACGTGCTGGCGGGCGCGGTGCCGCGCCCCGTCGAGTTCGGCAACTACACGTACACGACAGGCACCGGCAAGACGCAGCAGACGCACGTGTGGGGCTACGTCTCGATCGGCCTGGCGCACCGCCTGCCGCACATCGTGCTCGATGCGCGCCGCAACGACTTCCTCGGCAGCAACCTTCCGGCGTCGTTCTCGCGGGCGCAGCGGCTGAGCCTCGAGGGCGACTTCGACAAGCACTTCACGCTCTACGCGCCCGAGGGCTACGAGCGCGACGCGCTGTACCTGTTCACGCCGGACGTGATGGCGCGCCTCATCGACAAGGCCTCGGCGCTCGACATCGAGATCATCGACGACCGCCTCTACCTGTACTCGAAGGATCCGACGGTGACGCTGGATCCGGATCGCTGGCAGTGGCTGGGCGGGGTCATCGGCGCGCTGTCCGGCAAGCTCGCGCAGTGGGAGCGCTGGCGCGACGACCGGCTCGAGCCGGCGACGCCCGCCCCCGCGGTCGACGGCGCCGCCGCAGCGGCCCCGCTCGCCGCCCCGACCGGGGTCGCCGCGCCCGGGGCCCGGCTGAAGCGCGGCGTCCCGTGGGGCGCCATCGCGGGCATCGTGGCGGTCGCCGCCGTCTGGGCGTGGTCGGTGACCGGACGATGAGCGGCTGGTCGATCATCAGCGCGCACGAGGCGGCTCCCGAGCCGCTCCCCGTGAGCGCCGAGCGCGCGGCGCTGCTCGGCATCGCGCCGGCGCCGATCGGGCGCCGGATGATCGCCTCGGTCATCGACGCCCTTCCCGCGATCCTGTTCGCCGCACCGCTGTGGTTCACCGTGCCGCCGGCGATCGCCGGCGAGCTGTGGGGGATCCTGGTGAGCGCGATCTGCGTCCTGCTGCTGATCGTCTACGCGATCATCCAGCTCGCCTCGCACGGGCGTCGCGGGCAGACCTTCGGCAAGCAGATGATGCGCCTGCGCACCCTGCGCCACGACACCCTGAAGCCCATCGGCTTCGGCCGTGCGCTGCTGCGCGCGATCCTCGTCGGGGCGTCCAATATCGTGCCGCTCGTCGGCCCGGCGATCCTGCTCGGCTCGCCGCTGTGGGACGCCGAGCACCGCCGCCGCGGCTGGCACGACCACGCCGTCCGCGGCTGGCTGATCGACCTCGACGCCGTGGACCCCACCGATCCCGTGGCCTTCGAGTCGGCGCGCGGCCGCGCCCGGGTGCGCAGCGTCGCGGCAGCGAGCGCCGTGCCGGCCGCTGCCGCACCTGTCGCGCCGGCCGCATCCGAGCGCGTCGCCGCCGAGCCGCCCGCGGCGCCGCCCGCACCGGTCGTCGAGCGCATCGCCCCCGCCGCCGCACCCGCCGCGCCCGCCGCTCCGGCTCCCGCCGCGCCGGCCCCGGTGGCGCACGTGCGGTTCGACACGGGCGACGTCGTCGCGATCCACGGCCCCGCGCTCGTCGGCCGCGGCCCCGTCGCCGGCGCGGACGAGATCGTGATGCACCTGCTGCCGATCGCCGACGACACCCGCTCGATCTCGAAGACGCACTTCGCCCTCGTGGTGGACGCGCATGGCCTCGTCCTCGTCGATCGCGGGTCGACGAACGGCACGGGCATCGAGCGCGCGGGGCAGCTCACCCCGGCGGCGCCGGGCGCCCCCGTCCGCGTCGTCGCCGGCGACCGGATCCGCTTCGGCGACCGCACGGCCGACGTCCTCGCCTGACACTCCGTCCTGGGACGGAAGACTGTCGGCTACCTCTCAGAGTAGGGTTCTGTCTGTTGGCCGGAACGGGGAGCCCGCCCGCAGGCTCCCGCCGACCGGAGATCCGCATGACGTCACGTCACGCGAGGGGGAAGAGACTTGGCAGATCTGAATACGTCGACCGGCGCGTTCGACGAGGTCGAGGTGAACACGATGCCGGGGCGCATCGCGCCGCTGCGCGTCGAGTTCGCCGGCGAATGGCACGAGGTCCCGATGGGGCGCCCGTTCGTCATCGGCCGCGAGGGCGACCTCGAGATCGACGACAACCAGTACCTGCACCGCCAGTTCCTCGAGCTGCAGTACCACGACGGCCTGTGGTGGCTGGCGAACGTCGGATCGCGCCTGGCCGCGACGATCTCGAGCGCCGGCGGCGCCGTGCAGTCGTGGCTGTCGCCCGGCGCGCGGATGCCCGTCGTCTTCGCCCAGAGCGTGATCGTCTTCACCGCGGGACCCACGACCTACGAGCTGACGCTCTACACGGAAGAGGCGCAGTACGCCGTCTCGAGCCAGATCGAGGCGTCGATGAGCGGCGAGACCACGGTCATGCCGGTGAGCTTCACGCCGCTGCAGAAGCTGCTCATCGTCGCCCTCGCCGAGCCCATGCTGCGCCGCGAGGGCGTCAGCATGAGCGAGCTGCCCTCGTCGAGCGCCGCCGCTCAGCGCCTCGGCTGGACGATGAGCAAGTTCAACCGCAAGCTCGACAACGTGTGCGACAAGCTCGATCGGATGGGCGTGCAGGGCCTGCGCGGCGGCCCCGGCAAGCTCGCGACCAACCGCCGCGCGCGCCTGGTCGAGTACGCGGTCACCTCGCAGCTCGTCACCCGCGCCGACCTGGCGCTGCTCGACGACGAGGCCCTGCGCAACCAGAACGAGTCCGACGAGGACTGAGCCGTCGCGCAGGGCGCTCGCCCTCAGGCGCCGAGCTCCTCGCTCACGAGGTCCTGGACCGTCGCCGCGGCCGCCGTGAGGCCCGCCGCGATCGACAGGCCGACGGCGTGCATGGGCCCGGGCAGCCCGGGCCCGACGGCGGCATCACCGGCGGCCGCGACCCCGGGAACGCTCGTGCGGCCAAGCGCGTCGACCTCGATCGCGCCCGCCGGGCCGATCGCCACGCCCAGCTGCTCGGCGAACGGAGCCGCCTGCCGCCAGGCCGTGGCCGTGAGGATCCCGCCCACGTCCAGGGTCGATCCGTCCTCGAACGTCACCAGCGCGCCGTCGCCCGCCGGCGCGACCGAGGCGATCCGCTCGGCTCGGATCGTGGCGCCCAGGCGCGACAGCTGATCCCCGACCTCAGGATCGACGGGCTCACCGTGCGCGAGCACCACGAGCTCGGCCGCGATCGGGCGCAGCATCGCCGCCATCCGGGTCGCGTGCGCGCCCATGCCGATGAGCCCCACCCGCGTGCCGGCGAACTCGTGGCCGTGACAGAACGGGCAGTGGGCGGCTGCCGTGCCGAACAGGGCGGCGAGCCCCGGGATCTCCGGAAGCGTGTCGGCGACCCCCGTGGCCAGGATCACGCGGGCCGTGTCGATCCTGCCGCCGTCGGCGAGCGTGAGCGTGAAGGCGCCGAGCGCACCGTCGACCCGCACCACCTCGCCGGCGAGGGTCTCGACCGAGTCGTAGGCGGCGAGGTCGCGGCGTGCCGCCTCGCGCAGCTCGGCAGGGTCGCGCCCGTCGAATCCCACGAGGTTCTGCATGTGCCGCACCGGCGCATTGCGGTAGCGCCCGCTGTCGAGCAGCACGGCGCGACGATGCATCCGCCCCAGCGTGAGCGCCGCCTGCAGGCCCGCGGGGCCTCCTCCGATGATCGCGACCTCGTACATGTCCACCCTCTCTCCGGCGCTCTGCGGTTGCGCCGGGAACGAGTCTGTGACTTCATGTCAACATGAAGTCAAGTCTCTGGAGCATCGGCGATCTGGCCGAGCGATTCGGCCTCGCCACGCACGTGCTGCGGCACTGGGAGAGCGAGGGGCTGCTGGACCCGCAGCGGGACGGCGCCGGGCGGCGTCGTTACGGCGAGGCGGACGCCTATCGCGTGGCGGTGATCGTGGCGAGCAAGGCCGCGGGCATGAGCCTCGACCAGATCCGGGCGCTCGTGGACTCCGGATCGGCGGGGCGCCACGGCATCCTCGAGCGCCACCTCGCCGACATCGACGACCAGATCGCGGCGCTCGAGCGATCGCGCGCGATGGCCCGCCACGCGCTGGAGTGCCGCGCCCACGACATCGCGACCTGCCCGAACTTCCGCGCGAACGTGGCCGACATCGTCGCCGGCACCCGCGTCGGCATGGGGTTCGAGTCGCGCTCGCACGTCCACGGCGCGGGTGCGGTGGTGGCCGGGGATCGGCTTGGATGAGGGCGTGCCCCCTCGCGTTGTGATCGTCGGCCCGGCGTCCTGGAACCACCTGATCGTGCTCGACCGTCTGCCCGACCCCGTGCCGCACATGCAGTTCGCCCGCGACGCGTGGTGGACGATCGGCGGCACGTCCGCGGGCAAGGCGCTGCACCTGGCCGGGCTCGGGGTCGATCTGCGCCTGCGGACGCCGCTCGGTCCCGACGATGACGGCGCGCGGATCCGCTCGGCGCTCGAGGCCGCGGGCGTGGCCGTCGACGCGCTGCCCTCCGATCGCACCGAGCAGCACGTGAACCTCATGACCGAGGCCGGCGGGCGGGTCTCGCTCTACGTCGCGTCGCCGACGGATCCGGATGCCGCCGACATCGCGGCCACCGCGTCCGCGATCGCCGAGGCGGAGGTGGCCGTGGTCGACCTGGCGGCGCTGGGGCTCGGCGTCATCGGACATCCGTCCCGCGGCACCACGCCGCTGTGGATCGACCTGCACGACTACGACGGCGAGTCCGCCTTCCACGAGCCGTTCGTGCGCGCGGCCGAGGTCGTCTTCCTCAACGCCGACGCCACGGACGACCCCTGGGCGCTGCTGCGCTCGTGCCTCGACCGCGGCCCCCGGCTCGCGATCTGCACCCTCGGCGCGGAGGGCGCCGTCGCGTTGGAGGCCGACGGCACCCGCCACACCGTGCCGGCGGCGCCCGCCGACGTCGTCGACACGAACGGCGCCGGCGATGCCTTCATGGCCGGGTTCCTCGCCGCGACCCTCGGCGGAGCGGGGGTGGACGCCGCGCTCGCGGCGGCCGCGAGGCAGGCGGCCTCCGCCCTCCGCACCCGCCACCTGCATCCCGCGCTCGCCGCGATCCTCTGACCGGGCGATCCGCGTCCGACCCGGGGCGGGCCCGGGGCGGACGCCCGCGGGTCAGAGCTTCGAGCGGGTGAGCTGCTCGGCGAGGCCCGTGTAGGTCGCGGGAGTCAGCGCGAGGAGGCGCTGCTTGGCCTCCTCGCCGATCTCGAGCCCCTGGACGAATTCGGCGAGGTCGGCGGCGCCGACACGGCGGCCGCGCGTGAGCTCCTTGAGGAGCGCGTACGGGTCCTCGATCGTCGAGCGGCCGGCGGTGACCTCGGCGCGCACCACCGTCTGGATGGCCTCGCCGAGCACCTCCCAGTTGGTGTCGAGGTCGGCCAGCAGCACATCGCGCGACAGCGAGATCTCGCCGAGACCGCGCGTGAGGTTGTCCAGCGCCAGGATCGAGTGCCCGAACGCGACGCCGATGTTGCGCTGCGTCGTCGAGTCGGTCAGGTCGCGCTGCAGGCGCGAGGTGACCAGCGTCTGGCCGAGCGAGGCCAGCAGGGCGGCCGACAGCTCGAGGTTCGCCTCGGCGTTCTCGAAGCGGATCGGGTTGATCTTGTGCGGCATCGTCGACGATCCGGTCGCACCCGCGACGGGGATCTGCGCGAAGTAGCCGAGCGAGATGTACGTCCAGATGTCGGTCGCGAGGTTGTGCAGGATCCCGCCCGCGTGACGGACGCGGTCGTACAGCTCGACCTGCCAGTCGTGCGACTCGATCTGCGTCGTGAGCGGGTTGAACGTCAGGTCCATCGACTCGATGAACTCGCGCGCGACCGTCGGCCAGGCCACGTTCGGGGCGGCGGCGAGGTGCGCCGACCAGGTGCCGGTCGCGCCCGAGAACTTCGCGAGGTACTCGACGCGCTCGATCTGCTCGAGCACACGCTCGAGGCGCCACACGAAGACGCCGATCTCCTTGCCCATGGTGGTGGGCGTGGCGGGCTGGCCGTGCGTGCGCGACAGCATGGGGGCGTCGGCGTGCGCGAGGGCGAGCTCGCGCAGCTTCGCGATCACGGCGCGGAACTTCGGCAGCCACACCTGGGTGACGGCGCGCTTGACGGTGAGCGCGTACGACGCCGAGTTGACGTCCTCGCTCGTGCAGCCGAAGTGGGTCAGCTCGGCGATGCGGTCGAGCCCCAGGGCGGAGAGGCGATCGCGCACGAGGTATTCGACGGCCTTGACGTCGTGGCGGGTCACCGCCTCCTTGTCGGCCAGCCAGTCGATCTCGGCCTGCCCGAAGGTGAGGTAGACGGCCCGCAGCTTCTGCTTCTCGTCCTGCGAGAGCGGCGTGGTGCCGAAGAGCGAGTTGTTGGTGAGGGTGATGAGCCACTCGATCTCGACCTCGACGCGGGCCCGGTTCAGGCCCGCCTCCGAGAGGTGCTCGCCGAGCGGCGAGACCGTGGCCTGGTAACGGCCATCGAGGGGGCTGAGGGGCTGAACGGGAAGCGCGGTCACGCGAGACCTCCGGATCGAGGCGGACGGATCGCCGGTTCGAGCTGCTGGAACAGCGCTCGGCTGGCGCTCTCGATCATACCGAGCGCGTCATCGAAGGCCCGGGCGTCCCCGTAGTAGGGGTCGGCCACATCGGGCCCGGTCGCGGTCGGATCGAACGAGGTGAGCAGGGCGATCCGGTCGCGGTGATCGTCGTGCTGGGCCCAGTGGCGCAGGATGCGCTCGTGGGTGCGGTCGAGCGCGATCACGAGGTCGTTGGCGTCGAACGCGGTGGGGGTGAACTGCTTCGCGCGGTGCGCCGACCCGTCGTATCCGCGCCGCGCGAGCGCCTCGATCGTGCGGACGTCGGCGCGCTCGCCGACGTGCCAGTCGCCCGTCCCCGAGCTGCTGGAGACGACCGCGCCGCCGAGGCCCGCGCGCTCGGCGAGGTCGCGGAAGACCACCTCCGCCATCGGGGAGCGGCAGATGTTGCCCGTGCAGACGAAGACCACGCGGAAGGGAGCGCGGTCGAGGTGGGGGTCGGCCATGTGCTCATTCTGCCCGCCACCATGGGACCCGCGTGAGGTGGGGGAGTCGTCCCCACGCCCGTTTCGGGCCGGAGTTCTCCCGGTTCGCCGGATCCGGCCCCCGCGGCGGGCCCGGGTCGCGAGGGTCGTGGCATGACGTCCGACCCGTACTCGCCCACCGCGGTCGCCCGCGGCTTCCTGGCGCGGGCCCGCTGGCACCTCGAGCAGGCCGCGCCCGCGCTCGCAGCGCTCGCGTCCGAGGTCGCGTGGGAGTCGCCCGCCGCGCGCCTGTTCCGCGAGCGGATCGACACGCAGCGGCGCGAGGCGTGCGTGCTCATCGATGAGTGCGACTCGGCCTCCGCGTGGCTCGAGGCGCACGAGCTGCGGCCGGTGGATCCGGCGCCCGCGGAAGAGGAGGGGCGCTGATGGTCGACATCGGGCAGGGCTTCCTGATCCAGGTCGACCCCGAGTCGCTGCGAGCGGCCGCGGGGCGCGCCGACCGGGTGGCCGAGGACCTGGCCGCCGCGGCGTTCCAGGCCTACGGCGCCGAGGCCGAGGCGTGGCAGGCGCAGGCCCGCGGACTCGGTCATCGCATCTCGGCGCTGCACAGCGAGGTGCACGGGCTGGCCGGCTCGCTGCGCTACGGCGCCGACGTCTACGAGGCCGCCGAGGCCGGATGGATCCTCGACACCCAGGGGCGAGGTAGCGCGGAGGGGGCGGCGGCCCTGGCCGACCTCGACCGGCTGGCGGCGCAGTACGCGGGCTCCGGGGCCGACCCGATCGCCGACGGGCGACTGCTGCGCGCCGAGCGGGAGGGCCATGCCCTGGACGACGTGCTCGAGAACCTCGCGGCGATCCCGGATCTGCGCTGGGTGATCTCCGCGCTGTTCCCGTCGACGGCCGCGAGCGGGGTGGCCGGGGCCCTGCCGCCCCCTGGCCTCCTGGCGGCCGGCGCGTACACGGCCCTCGTCGCCCGCGGCCGCGGCGTTGTGGCCCGCGGCGCGAAACTCGGCGCCGATCCGAACCCGCAGGAGATCGCGGTCGAGGGGGAGAGGCCACGGGCCTCGGCGAAGGGGGCGCCGACCGGTCTCGCCGGGGCGGCCCGGCGCATCCCCGGAGGGCCGGACGACCTGGCCCGCGTCGAGACCTACACCTTCGACGACGGCCACCAGGAGCACGCGGTCTACGTGCAGGGCACCCGCGAGATGCTGCAGGACGGCGACTGGAACGTGATCCCCGGCCCGGAGGAGGGTCACGACACCGCCGACATGGAGTCGAACGCCGACATCTATCTGGGCGAGGTCGAGAGCGAGGCGTACCGCGGGGTGGTGCAGGCGCTGGAAGAGGCGGGCGTCGATCCGGGGGAGCCGGTCCACGCCTTCGGGCACTCGCAGGGCGCCATGATCATCGAGCGGATCGCCTCCGAGGGCGACCTGCAGGTCGACACCGCGGTCTCGTACGCGACGCCTCAGCAGGCGCTGCTCGACGACACCCTGCACGTGAACCTGGCCTACACCGACGACCCGGTGGCGGCCCTCACCGGCGCGGGCGTGCCGGGGCCGGCCGGCGCCGCGGGCAGCGTCGTCATCACCGACACCTTCGACCCCGGTCCCGATCCGCTGGCCCCGATGGAGCCGCACCTGCTCGAGAACTACCTCGCGCTCGCCGCGGAGGCCGACGCCTCCGCCGACCCGCGGTTGGAGGGCGTGCGCGACGTGTTCGCGCATCTCGCCGAGGCCGACAGCATGCGCACGTCGACCTGGAACGCCAGCCGCGTGCCGCGGGGCGACGGATGACTCAGCGGCGCTTCTTCTCCTGCGGGCGCAGGATCACGCCGAACACCCAGTTGATGATGCTGATCAGCAGCGCCGCGACCACGCCCCACCAGAAATCGCCCACCGTGAGGCCCCACGACCACGCGCCCGTGATCACCGCGGTCAGCCACAGCAGGAAGCCGTTGATGACCAGCGAGATGAGACCGAGGGTGAGGATGTAGAGGGGGAACGCCACGATCTTGATGACCGTGCCGATGATCGTGTTCACCAGCGCGAAGATGGCGCTCACCAGCAGGAGCGTGAGGACGAGCTGCAGGTCGCCGCCGGGGGCGAAGGGCGTGACGGACACCTGCAGGGCCGGGATCAGCGTCACGACCCAGATGGCGAAGGCGTTCACGAGGACGCGGACGATGAAGCGCATGCGCAGATCATCTCAGAAGCGGATCGAACCTTCGAGCGTCGGCCGGGCTCGCGCCGGCAGACGAGCGGGAGGTGCCTCGTCAGGCCGGTGCCCCCACCAGCCGCGAGATCTCATCGGCCGCGGCGATCGCGGCGTCGGCGAACTGCTCGATCGAGGTCCCGGGGTGCTCCAGCGCGATGGACGACACCGAGAGCCCGTGGGTGACGGCGCCCGAGTGATCGCGGATCCCGGCCGAGACGCAGACGGTGCCGAGCTCGTTCTCGCCGAGGTCGGTGGCGAAGCCGCGCGCGCGCACCCGCTCGAGCTCGCTGTTCAGCCCCTCGAGGGTGGTGATGGTCGCGTCGGTGCGCGCCGGCAGGCCCACGCGGTCGGCCAGCTCGGCCACACGCGCGGCGGGCCAGGAGGCCATCACGACCTTGCCCATGCCGGTGCAGTGCATCGGCATCGCATGCCCGACGCGCGACTTCATCTGGTAGGGCTTCGAGGCGTCACGGCGGATGAGGTACACGATCTCGCTGTCGGTGGCGACGCCGACGTGCACGGTGCAGTCGACCTCGGCCACCAGGCGGTCGACGATCGGGCGCGCGATCTGCGCGATGTCGACCGAGGCCAGGGCGCGGCCGGCGAGCGACAGCAGGCCGGGGCCGGCGCGGTAGCCGCGCTCGCCGTCGCCCGCGATGAAGTCGTTCGCGACGAGGGTGGCGAGGATCCGGTGCACGGTCGCCTTCGCGAGGCCGGACGCCGCCACGATGTCGGTGAAGCGCGAGTGCTCCAGCGCCGCGCCGAGCACGTTCAGCGTCTTCTCGCTCGCGCTCAGCGCCCCGGTCATGTCCGTCATCGTCGCCCTCTCCCCGCATGGTCGTCGACGACCGCGCTTCTCTATACTGGATTATAGAACCGGGTTTCGCTGGACGGAACTCTGCTCGGCCCTTCTCACCGGAACCACGGAGGTCCCGCATGACCGAACTCCCGCAGCGGAGCGTCCTCGAGGGGCAGCGACTCGTCCCGCTCGCCGCCCCCGCGAACCCCGCGCAGACCGAGGCGCTGCGAGCCGGCCTTCTCGCCGGCGGCCTTCCGATCGTCGAGATCGGGCTGCGCAACACCTACGCCGCCACGGCCCTGGCCGAGCTGGCCGCCGCCGGCGACCTGATCGTCGGGGCCGGCACCGTGCTCGACGGCGCGCAGGCCGAGGCGGCGATCGATGCGGGCGCCGCCTTCCTCGTCACGCCCGGCTTCGCCGACGACATCGTCGCCGTCGCGCAGCGCCGCGGCGTGCCCATCGTGCCCGGCGTCGCCACCGCGACCGAGGTGCTGCGGGCCCGCCAGGCCGGGCTGCGCTCGGTGAAGCTCTTCCCGGCCAACGCGCTCGGCGGGCTGAAGCTGATCGACGCGCTGAGCGCCGCCTTCACCGACATGACGTTTATGCCCTCGGGCGGCGTGTCCCAGGCCACCCTCGTCGAGCACCTCTCGCACCCCGCGGTCGCCGCGGTCAGCGGCAGCTGGCTCACCTCGGCCGCGCTGCTCGACCAGGGCGCCGACGCCGTCGCCGCGGCCGTGCGCGCCTCGGTCGAGCTGGCAGCCACGGTCGGCACGTGAGCGGCGGGCTCGTCACCGTCGGCGAGAGCCTCGCCCTCGTCTACGGGTCGCGCATCGGCGGCTTCGACGCCGTCGCGGACGCCGGTGTGAGCTTCGGCGGCGCCGAGAGCAACGTCGCCATCGCCGCCGCCCGCCTCGGCGCCCACGCCACCTGGATCGGTCGGGTGGGAGACGACGCCTTCGGGCGTCGCATCACCCGCGCCATCCGCGGCGAGGGCGTCGCCGTGCACGCGACCGTCGACCCGGATGCGCCCACCGCGCTCATGGTCAAGGATCGCCCCTCGATCGGCCGCACCCGCGTCGTCTATTACCGCGCCGGCAACGCCGGCAGCCGGATCGCGCCGGAGGACATCCCGAGCGGTGTCGTCGAGGGGGCGGAGATCTTCCACTTCACCGGCATCGCGCTCGCCCTGAGCCCGCAGTCGGCGGCCACCGTGCTCGCCGCGGCGCGCGCCGCCCGGGCCGCGGGCGCGATCGTGTCGTTCGACCTGAACCACCGCTCGAAGCTGTGGTCGACCGAGGCCGCGGGCGATGCCTTCCGCGAGGTGCTCGCCTTCGCCGACATCGTGTTCGCCGGCGACGACGAGGCCGCCCTCGCGGTCGGCCCCGGCACCCCCCGCGAGCTCGCCGAGCGCATCGCCGCGGCGGGAGCGCGGGAGGTCGTCATCAAGCTGGGCGCCGACGGCGCCTTCGCGCTCGCGGACGGGGTCGCGCACGAGCAGCCGCCGTACCGCGTGGAGGTCGCCGACACGGTCGGTGCGGGCGACGCCTTCGTGGGCGCGTACCTGGCCGAGCGCCTCGCGGGGGCCGACCTGGCCACTCGCCTCGACACCGCAGCGGCCGCCGGCGCCTGCGCCTGCCGCGGCGACGGCGACTGGGAGATGATGCCTACCCGGCGCGACATCGCCGAGCTCATCGCCGGGGGCGATCCCGTCTCGCGCTGACCGGTCTCGCCCGAAGCCTCCCGCGGCCCGCGCGGCGGGAGGCTTCGGCGCGTCCGGGCCGGGCCGACCCGGAGGGGTCACACGGAGGGCCCCCGCCGCGACGCGACGGGGGCCCTCCGGGGCGGGACGGGTCAGTCGTCCGAGGGCTTGCGCCAGGTGCCGGCGCGGACGGCGGCCTCCACGGGCCACAGCTTCTCGTAGCGGCGACCGGCGAGCTTCGACATCAGGCGGGCCACCGCGGGATCGGCGTCGGCCTTGGCGCCGCCGTTCTCGAGGCGCGCGATCTCGTCGAGCAGGATCGCGTGGGTCGGCTTGTCGAGGTGGAAGATGCGCGACATAACGAACGCGGCGACGATCAGCGCCAGCGGCAGGAACACGGTCACCGCGGCGATCGCGGCCGAGACGCCCTCGGGCTGCACGAGGATGCAGGCGTCGACGCACGCGGGGTCGACCTGCGTGCCGCCCTCGGTGCCGGGCTTCAGGTAGCCCGACGCCTCGATGATTCCGCCGACGATGAGCGATCCGATGGCGCCCGTCGACTTGCGGCCGAAGGTCATCACGGCGGCGTAGATGCCGGCGCGGTGCTGGCCGGTCATCATGTAGTCGACGTCCGGGATGAACGGATAGACGTTCCACGGGGTGAACTCGAGCAGGGCGCGGCCTGCCTGGTACGCGATGCCCACGATGATGAGGATCGCGATGGGGTTCTCGGGCTTGATCAGGTAGATCGCCCCGAGCGCGAGCAGCGCGGCGACGATGATCGAGTACGACGTGGCGTAGAGGAACCGCGGCCCCTTCTTGACCATCAGGAAGCCGGCGGCGACCGTCACGGGCAGGCCGACGATGGCCAGCGACTGCAGCGTGAGGCCGAAGGTCTCGGATCCGGCGAGCGAGTAGACGATGAAGAAGGTCAGCGCGCTCGAGAAGATGTCCTTCGCCGTGAATGAGCAGAGGTAGATCACCAGGTGCTTCACGAATGTCAGATTCTGGAACGTCGAGCCGGCCTGGGTCAGCGTGTCTGCCAGGTTCTTCCACATGCTCTGACGCGGCTGCGCCTCGAGCTCGGCGAGGAACTCGGGGGTGAGCTTGCGCTCCCAGGTGGTGAAGTACGCGATCGTCACTCCCGCGGCGAAGAGGACGGCCATCGCCGAGCCGGCGATCAGGTAGGCGTTCGGGTTGCCCATCCCCTTGATGGCGGCGGGCAGGGCGAACACCAGGAACGTGCCGGTGGCCGAGAAGAACATGCGCGTGGCCGAGAGCTTGGTGCGGTCGACGTAGTCGGCGCTCATCTCGTTGGGGAGGGTCTCCCACGGGATGAGGATCATCGCCATCACGACCTCGATCACGAGGTAGACGACCAGGTAGTACCAGAAGCCCTGGCCGGCGATCCACAGCAGCGGGAACGTGACCAGCACGGCCGGCGCGCCGATCAGCAGGAAGAAGTGCCGGCGGCCGAACTTGCGCCCGAGCTTCGTGCGGAAGAAGTTGTCGGTGAGGGGGCCGATCAGGAGGCTCACGATCGCGTCGACGATGCGCGCGATGGCGAGGATCGCGCCGCCCTCGACGACCGACACGTTGCCGTAGGTCGTGAAGAAGAACAGCATGAGGCCGCCGACGATGGTGTTCCATCCGCCACCCATGAGGTCGACCACGCCGTAGCCCATGCTGCGGACGATCGTGATGGGCTTGGCCGTGTAGACCCGGCCGGTCGAGTAGTCGCGCTCCGCCTTCGGAGTCGTGACAGTGCGGGAGTTCATGTGGTGGGGATCCTTCCTCGGGCCGCGCACAGACAGGCGTCCTTGCCCAGTTCCGCACGGCGGAACCATGGTCTGCCGTGCGGACAAAGGGTATGCGGCGCTCTTTCGCGCGCGCAAATCGAGCGCACCCGGCCGGATCGAGTACCGTGGGATCCGAAAACGAACCTGTGGTCCGCCTGACGAAACTCGGACGGATCCCGACACGGCGAAGGCGGCGATCGACGATGACGCTCGACACGGCTCCCGCGACCCCCGGAACGGCGCACCGTCCGTTCCTCGGGCCGGACTTCCTGCTCGGCTCCGAGACCGCGAAGCGCCTGTTCGCGCTCGCGGGCGACGTCCCGGTCGTGGACTATCACTGCCACCTCAGCGCCCAGGAGCTGGCGGAGGACCGTCGCTTCGCGACGATCACCGAGGCCTGGCTCGGCGCCGACCACTACAAGTGGCGGCTGATGCGCGGCGCGGGTGTCGACGAGCGCCTGATCACGGGCGACGCGGGCGACTTCGAGAGGTTCGAGGCCTTCGCGGGCGTCGTCGGCCGCGCCATCGGCAACCCCGTGCAGCACTGGGCCCACCTCGAGCTGCAGCGGTACTTCGGCATCGACGACGTGCTCGACGCCGGCAGCGCGCGCGACATCTACGACCGCGCCAACGCCCAGCTGCAACGGCCCGAGTTCAGCGCACGCGGGCTGGTCGCCGCCAGCGGCGTCGAGGTCATCTGCACCACGGACGATCCGCTCGACGCCCTCGAGCATCACGCGGCGCTCGCCGCGGCACACGACTTCGACACGCTTGTGGTGCCGGGGTTCCGCCCCGATGGCGTGCTGCGCATCGAGCGCGACGCGTTCGCCCCCTATGTCGAGCGCCTCGCCGCGCTCACCGGCGGCGCGATCACCGACTTCGAGAGCCTCGTCGCGGCCATCGAGCAGCGCATCGCCTACTTCGACGAGCGCGGCTGCACGGTGTCGGACCAGTCGCTCGAGGTCTTCCCGAAGCGCCCGACCACGGACGCCGAGGCCGACGCGATCCTGACCCGCCGCCTCGCGGGCGAGACGCTCACCGCCGACGACGCCGACGACTTCCGCTGGGCGCTGATGCGCCGCCTCGCGAAGCTCTACCACGCCCGCGACTGGGTGATGGAGCTGCACCTCAACGCCCTGCGCGATGCGAACCCGCGCCTGATGCGCACGATCGGCCACGACACCGGTTTCGACGCCATCGGCGAGGATCGCCCGATCGAGGCCCTGCGCCACTTCCTCGGCGAGCTCGAGGACGCCGACGCCCTGCCCCGCACGCTGCTGTTCACCGTCGACGAGGGCCAGAACAAGCAGCTCGCGGTGCTCGCCACGTGCTTCCCCGGATCCGGGATCGCCGCGAAGGTGCAGCTCGGCAACGCCTGGTGGTTCAACGACACCATCGCGGGCATGGCCGCGCAGATCCGCACGTTCGCGGAGGTGGGGTTCCTGCCCGCCGCCGTCGGCATGGTCACCGACTCGCGCTCGTTCCTGTCGTACCCGCGCCACGAGTACTTCCGCCGGATCGTGGTCGACATCGTCGCGCAGTGGGTGGAGGCGGGCGAGTTCCCCGCGAACGACGAGACGCTCGCGTCGATCCTGCGCGACATCTTCCACGACAACGCCGTGCGCTATTTCCGCTTCGACGTGCCGCTGGTGGGTGCCCGATGAACGGCACGGATCCCACGCAGCCCACGGAGCGAGACGGCGTGTCGCTGACGCTCGACGCCACCGCGCTCGACCGCCTCGCCGAGTTCGAGGCGCGGGGCTTCGCCGTGCCGCGCTACGACGTGCGGGCGATGCGCGCCGCGACGGCCGAGCGCCCGAGCTGGGTGCACCTCGGCGCGGGCAACTTCTTCCGCAGCCTCCACGCCGTCGTCGCGCAGCGCATGCTGGACGCCGGCCACGACACCGGGATCGTCCTGGCGAACCTCCGCGACCCCGCGGTCATCGACAACTCCCGCGCGACCGACGACCTGTTCGTCAACGCCGTGCTGGGGGAGGACGGATCCGTCGAGCCGCAGATCATCGCATCGGTCGCCGAGAGCTGGCACCTCGGGCCCGAGGCGGAGGACGGATGGGCGCGGCTCACCGCGGTGTTCGAGAACCCGTCGCTGCAGCTGGTGACCCTCACCGTCACCGAGAAGGGGTACCTTTCGCCCGAGGCGGACGTCGCCGCCGGGCCCGGGCGGGTGCGCGGCGCCATCCCCGCGCTCGCGTCGCTGCTGCTCGCCCGCTTCCGAGCGGGCGCCGCCCCCCTCGCGCTGGTGAGCACCGACAACTTCTCGGAGAACGGCGAGCGCCTCGCCGCCGCCCTGCGAGAGGTCGCTCAGGCCTGGATCGACGCCGGTCAGGCGCCGGCCGAGTTCGCCGACTACCTCACGGGCGACCGGGTCGCGTACCCCTCGACGATGGTCGACCGGATCACCCCGGCCCCGTCCGCCGCCGTGGGCGAGACCCTGGCGGGCCTCGGCCTCGCGAACGCGCAGATCCACGAGCGCGGCTCCGGTGGCGCGCTCGCCGCGTTCTCGAACACCGAGGCCGTGAGCTACCTCGTCCTCGAGGACGACTTCCCGAACGGGCGTCCGCCCTTCGAGACCGGCGGCGTGGTGCTCGGCGACAGGGAGACGGTCGGCCGCGCCGATCGCATGAAGGTCGCCACCTGCCTGAACCCCCTGCACACCGCCCTCGCGGTCACGGGCTGCCTGCTCGGCTACACCCGCATCGCGCAGATGATGGAGGACTCGGATCTGCGCCGGCTCGTCGTGGGCGTCGGCGCGATCGAGGGCCTGCCCGTTGTGGACGCCCCCGCGGGCATGGATCCGGCGGCCTTCCTCCGCGAGGTCATCACCAGGCGCCTGCCCAACCCGGGCCTCCCGGACTCCCCGCAGCGGATCGCGGCCGACACGTCGCAGAAGGTGGGGATCCGCTTCGGCGAGACGATCCGCCGGCACGCGGCGGAGGGAACGGCCGAGTCGCTCACCTGGATCCCGTTCGCGATCGCCGCGTGGATCCGGTACCTGCTCGCGATCGACGATCAGGGCCAGCCCTTCGAGCGCAGCCCCGACCCGCTGCTGGAGCAGCTGGACGAGCGACTCGCGGGCGTGCGCTTCGGCGAGCCCCGCACCGCGACCGCGGCGCGCGCGCTGCTGTCGGACGCCTCGATCTTCGGCGTCGACCTCGTCGAGGCGGGCGTCGCCCGCACCGTGATCGCCCACCTCAGCACCCTTGTCCATGGGCCAGGCGCCGTCCGCGCGGGCCTCTATGCCCTCGCTCACTCGTAAGGAGCCGTTTATGAGAATGTCCTTCCGCTGGTTCGGCCCCCAGGACGACCCGATCCCGCTCGAGCACATCCGCCAGATCCCCGGCGTCCGCGACGTCGTCGGCGCGCTCTACGACGTCCCCGTGGGCGAGGTGTGGCCGGCCGACAAGATCGCCGCGCTGAAGAAGCAGGTGCACGACGCGGGCCTGACGCTCGAGATCATCGAGTCGGTCAACATCCACGACGACATCAAGATCGGCCTGCCCTCGCGCGACCGGTACATCGACAACTACCGCCAGACGCTGCGGAACCTCGCCGAGGTCGACATCTCGGTGATCTGCTACAACTTCATGCCGGTCTTCGACTGGCTCCGCACCGACCTCTGGTACGAGCTGCCCGACGGCTCGAAGACCATGCAGTACGACCGGTCGATCTCGGAGGCCATCACGCCCGAGTCGCTTCTGGAGCAGTACGCGAGCGAGACCTCCGGCCTCTCGCTGCCCGGCTGGGAGCCCGAGCGCCTCGCCGACCTGAAGACCCTGTTCGCGAAGTACGACGGGGTCGACGCCGACGTCCTGCGCCAGAACCTCAAGTACTTCCTCGAGGGCATCATGCCGGTGTGCGAGGAGGTCGGCATCTCGATGGCGATCCACCCGGACGACCCGCCCCACCCCCTCTTCGGCCTGCCCCGCATCGTCTCGAACCGCGACGACCTGCGCTGGATCGTGGACGCCGTCGATTCGAAGAACAACGGCCTGACGCTGTGCACGGGAAGCCTCGGCGCCAACCCGGCCAACAGCGTCGTCGACATCGTCAAGGAGTTCGCGGGCGAGGGCCGGGTGCCCTTCGCGCACATCCGCAACATCCGCTGGCAGGACGATGGCCGCTTCTTCGAGTCGGCGCACCTGTCGTCCGAGGGGTCGCTCGACCTCTTCGACATCGTGCGCACCTTCCACGAGTCGGGCTTCGACGGCTTCATCCGCCCGGACCACGGCCGCATGATCTGGGGCGAGACCGGTCGCCCGGGCTACGGCCTCTTCGACCGCGCCCTGGGCGCGAGCTACCTCAACGGCCTCTGGGAGGCCGTCGACAAGGGCGCCACCGGCGGTCGCTGACCCGCGAGGCGCGACGCCCCAGCCTGTGCGGAGGCTCGGGGCGTCTCGACTCGGTCGTTCCTCCCTCGCTCGACGAGCGGGTGGGGAATGAGGCGGCCTGCCTCGTATCTAGAGTGTTCTCATGACCCAGCTCCCGCGTATCCGCCCCGAGATCGCCGCCCTGCCGCCGTACAAACAGGGCCGTCCCGCGGATCCGAACGGGTTCAAGCTGTCGAGCAACGAGAACCCCTTCGGCGTGCTGCCGGGTGTGCTCGAGGCCACCACGCGCGCCGACGCGTTCAACCGCTACCCCGACGCCACCGCGGCGAGCCTGCGCGAGGCGCTCGGCGAGCGATACGGCGTCGACCCCGAGGCCGTGCTGATCGGCGCGGGCAGCGTCGCGCTGCTGCAGGCCTTCATCCAGGCCGCGGCGACCGTCGGCGACGAGGTGCTCTTCTCGTGGCGCTCGTTCGAGGCCTACCCGGGCCTGGCCCTCATCGCGGGCGCGTCGACCGTGCAGGTTCCCAACCGCGCCGACGGCCGCCACGATCTCGACGCGATGGCCGAGGCCGTCACCCCGCGCACCCGGGTGATCCTGCTCTGCACCCCGAACAACCCCACCGGGCCGGTCATCACCCGCGCCGAGTTCGCCGGCTTCGTCGCGAAGGTGCCGTCCGACGTGCTGATCCTGCTCGACGAGGCCTACGCCGAGTTCGTGCGCGACGCCGAGGCCGTCGACGGGCTGGGGGAGCGGGTCTTCGAGGCGCACGCGAACGTGGTCGTCCTGCGCACCTTCTCGAAGGCGTACGGCCTGGCGGCGCTGCGCGTGGGATACGCCATCGGCCATCCGCGCCTGCTCGACGCCGCCCGCAGCACGATCACGCCGCTGTCGGTCACGGCCACGGCCGTCGCCGCCGCGGTCGCGAGCCTCGGGCAGCAGGATGAGCTCGACGCTCGCGTCGACGAGCTTGTCGCGCGCCGCGCCGCGCTCGTCGACGGGCTCCGCGCGAGCGGCTGGGACGTGCCGGACGCGCAGGGCAACTTCGTCTGGCTGCCCGCGACCCCCGAGCTCGACTCGGCCGCCATCGCGGCGGCCTACGACGCCCGCGGCATCATCGTGCGGCCCTTCCCCGAGGGCGTGCGGATCAGCGTGGGCGAGCCCGAATCGATCGCTCCGGTGATCGAGATCGGCGCCTCGCTGCGCTGAGCCATATCCCCGGCGGCACATGCGACTGTGGGGATCGTCCAGGGGATCCGCGAATCCGTTGTCCCGAGTGTTCTGTCGATCCGATGGGGACCCGCGGATAGCGTGGACGGGTGACCTCGGAATCTGAGATCGACCCGACCGTCCGCATCCTCGCGGCTGACGGCACCATCGCTCCGTCGGAGACGGCCGAGCGCTACCTGCCGCTGATCGACGCGCTGAGCGACGCCGAGCTCGAGCAGTTCTACCGCGACATGGTCGGCGTGCGCGCGTTCGACCGTCAGGCGACGCTGCTGCAGCGCCAGGGCCAGCTGGCCCTGTGGCCGCCGTCGCAGGGCCAGGAGGCCGCGCAGGTGGGATCGGCGCGCGCCGCCCGCCCGCAGGATCACCTGTTCCCCTCGTACCGCGAGCACGTCGTCTGCACGATCCGCGGTGTCGATCCCGTCGACATCATCAAGCTGATGCGCGGCGTCAGCCACGGCGGCTGGGATCCCACCGACCCCAAGAACGGCAACACCCACATCTACACGCTGGTGCTCGGTTCGCAGACGCTGCACTCGACCGGCTACGCGATGGGCATGGCGTTCGACGGGCGCAGCGGCACGGGCGACCCCGAGAAGGACGAGGCGGTCATCGTCTACTACGGCGACGGCGCGTCCAGCCAGGGCGACGTGCACGAGGCGATGGTGTTCGCCGCGAGCTACCAGACCCCGCAGGTCTTCTTCCTGCAGAACAACCACTGGGCCATCTCGGTCCCCGTCGCCACCCAGTCGCGGGTGCCGCTGGCCGACCGCGCCGCGGGCTACGGCATGCCGAGCATCCGCGTCGACGGCAACGACGTGCTGGCCAGCTACGCCGTCTCGAAGGTCGCGCTCGACGAGGCCCGCTCGGGTCTCGGCCCGCGGGCGATCGAGGCCGTGACGTACCGGATGGGCGCGCACACGACGAGCGACGACCCGACGAAGTACCGCACGAGCGACGAGGAGCAGTCCTGGATCGCCCGCGACCCGATCACCCGGATGCGCGCCTTCCTGGAGGGGCGCGGCGCGTCCGAGGAGTTCTTCGCGCAGGTCGACGCCGAGGCGGCCGAGCTCGCCGCCGATGTCCGCACGCGCACCACCCAGCTCCAGGCCCCCACGCCCGAGAGCATGTTCGCGCACGTGTACTCGGATCCCCACCCGCTGATGGACGAGCAGCGTCAGTGGCTCGCCGACTACGAGGCATCGTTCGGAGAGGAGGCCTGAGATGACCGACACCACTCTCGAGAGCACCGCGCAGACGTCCCAGATCCAGACCATGAGCTTCGGCAAGGCGCTGAACGCGGGCCTGCGCAAGGCCATGATCGACAGCGACCGCGTGCTCATGATGGGCGAGGACATCGGCCGCCTGGGCGGTGTGTTCCGCGTGACCGAGGGCCTGCAGGCCGAGTTCGGTCCGCGCCGGGTGCTCGACACCCCGCTCGCCGAGTCCGGCATCGTCGGCACCGCGATCGGCCTGGCCATGAACGGCTTCCGCCCCGTGGTCGAGATCCAGTTCGACGGGTTCGTCTTCCCGGCGTTCGACCAGATCACCACGCAGCTGGCCAAGCTCACCAATCGTCACGAGGGCGCCATCTCGCTCCCCGTGGTCATCCGCATCCCGTACGGCGGGCACATCGGGGCGGTCGAGCACCACCAGGAGAGCCCGGAGGCGTACTTCGCGCACACGCCGGGCCTGCGGGTGGTCAGCCCCTCGACGCCCAACGACGCGTACTGGATGATCCAGGACGCGATCGCCTCGAACGACCCGGTCATCTTCATGGAGCCGAAGTCGCGGTACTGGCCCAAGGGCGAGGTCGACACGTCGGCCCGCGCGCTGCCGCTGCACGCCTCGCGCGTGGTGCGCACGGGCACCGACGTCACGCTCGTCGGCCACGGCGCCATGGTCACGACGCTGCTGCAGGCGGCGGCACTGGCCGAGGCCGAGGGCACCAGCTGCGAGGTCGTCGACCTGCGCTCCCTGTCGCCGATCGACTACGCGCCGATCCTCGAGTCGGTCCGCTCCACCGGCCGCGTCATCGTCGCGCAGGAGGCCTCGCAGAACGCCAGCCTCGGATCCGAGATCGCCGCGACGATCGCCGAGCGCGCGTTCTTCTCGCTCGAGGCGCCCGTGCTGCGGGTCTCGGGCTTCGACACCCCCTTCCCGGCCGCCAAGCTCGAGGGCTCGTTCCTGCCCGACGCCGATCGTGTGCTCGAGGCCGTCGACCGCGCGCTGGCGTACTGAGCCGCCGGCCACCCGGATACGCAAGGATCGGATCATGCAGACCTTCCACCTCCCCGACGTCGGCGAGGGCCTGACCGAGGCCGAGCTCGTCACCTGGCACGTCAAGCCGGGCGATGAGGTCGCGGTCGACGACGTGATCGCCGAGATCGAGACCGCCAAGTCGCTCGTCGAGCTGCCGTCGCCGTTCGCCGGTACCGTCGGCGAGCTGCTGGTCGGCGAGGGCGACACGGTCGATGTGGGCGCCCCCATCATCACGGTCGCCCCCGCGTCGGCCGAGGCGCGCGAGCAGCACGAGCCGACCGGTCACGGCCAGCCCAGCGCCGTGACGAACGAGCCCGCCGCCGGCGACGCCGAGGGCTCCGGCTCGGTCCTCGTCGGGTACGGATCCGGGTCAGAGGCCCAGACGCGTCGCCGCAAGAAGCCGGCCCAGGCGCCGGTCGCCAAGGCCGTGGGCGTGGTGGCGAAGCCCCCGATCCGCAAGCTCGCGCGCGACCTGGGCGTCGCGCTCGCCGAGGTGCGCGCCACCGGCCCGGCCGGAGAGGTGACCCGCGAGGACGTGCTCGCCCACGCGCAGCAGGCCAGCGTCTTCCGCAACATCACGACCCCCGAGTGGCCCGCGGTGCGCGAGCAGGAGATCCCGGTCGCGGCGCCCGTCGCGACACCCGCCCCCGCCGAGGCCCCGGCCGCCGTCTCCGCGCGCGTCGAGGAGATCCCGGTCAAGGGCGTCCGCAAGGCCACGGCGAACGCCATGGTCGGCTCGGCCTACACGGCCCCCCACGTCTCGGTGTGGACCGACGTCGACGCCACCCGCACGATGGAGTACGTCAAGCGCCTGAAGGCCTCGCCGGACTTCGCCGGCATCAAGGTCTCGCCGCTGCTCATCGTCGCCCGCGCCGTGCTGTGGGCCGCGCGCCGCACGCCCATGATCAACTCGGCCTGGGTCGACGGCGAGGACGGCGCGAAGATCCACGTGCGCCACTACGTCAACCTCGGCATCGCCGCTGCCACCCCGCGCGGCCTGCTCGTCCCCAACATCAAGGACGCGCACGAGCTGTCGATGAAGGATCTCGCCCGCGCTCTCGAGCGCCTGACGATCACCGCGCGCGAGGGCAAGACGACGCCCGCGGATCAGCAGGGCGGCACGATCACGATCACGAACATCGGCGTCTTCGGCATGGACGCGGGCACCCCGATCATCAACCCCGGCGAGTCGGCGATCGTGGCCATGGGCACCATCCGTCAGAAGCCCTGGGTGGTCGACGGCGAGGTGCGCCCCCGCTGGGTCACCACCGTGTCCGGCTCGTTCGACCACCGCGTCATCGACGGCGACGGCGTCAGCCGCTTCGTCGCCGACATCGCGGCGATCCTCGAGGAGCCCGCGCTGCTGCTCGACTGATCCGGATCAGTCCTCGGCGATCGCGGGGCGGTCGGTGGGTCGTGCCCAGTACGACCAGGGGAACCAGCCGCTGCCGATGACCTGCCAGCCGGAGCTCTCGAGCTGGGCGCGCGAGAACGCGCCCCACACGGCGCGGCGGTGCTCCCACTGCACGTCCGACTTCTCCAGCACGTGGTGGAACGCCCCGTAGCCGATGGAGTGCCAGCCACGGCGCCCCTCGATCTCGAGTGCCGCCATCTCGTCGAGCGCGGTGACGGGGGACAGGATCCGCTGCGCGCCGGTCTCGGCGGGGATCCGCGCGCCTCCGCCGAAGCGCTGCTGCGCGGCCTGCTTGCTGACGCCCAGCAGGTCGCCGATCGCGCCCCAGCTGTGCCCGGCGGCGCGGGCGCCGTCGATGGATCCGCGCAGCAGGCGGCCCGCCTCCTCGGCCGCCACTCGCGCGGCGTCGACGAGGGCGAGCGAGGCCTCGGCCTCGGTGTCCAGGCGGGCGGCGAGGCCTGCCGGGGTGTGCATGACGGCGTCGGCCACGGCATCGCGCAGCCGCCGAGCCTCGTCGTCGCTGATGCGGGTCGCGTCGGTCATCGGGCGTCCCCGTCCGGCAGGTCGGTGCGCGCCAGGCCCCCGAGCGGATCGAGGTCGTCGAGCGCGCGCCGGTCGGCGGCGTCCCGCTGCGCGCGGATCGCGCCGCCCATGAGGATGCAGTACGCCAGCAGCATGGCGATCGAGACGCCCGTCGCGAATACCTGCAGGAAGTCGGGAACCGCGTCCAACTGATGGATGACGGGGACCGTGACGAGTGGGAGGACGAGCAGCGGCGTGAGCGCCGCGATGTTCACCGGAGCGGGCTTCTTCATGCCGTCAACGTAACCTTGACGCGGTCCTCGCGTCAAGTGAAGGTTGACGCGAGGAGACGGGCTAACGATAACGATTCTCATTTGCGGTACGATGGAGCCATGATCCTTCGCCGTACCGCCCCCGTCACCCTGCTCGCCGTCTCCGCCGTCGCCCTTGCGGGATGCGCAGGGACAGGATCGGCGGAGGGCTCCGAGAAGGCGCCGATCGTCGCCTCGACCGATGTGTACGCGTCGCTGGCGCAGGCGCTGGTGGGGGACGCGACCGAGGTCGTCGCCGTCATCGACGACGCCGGCCAGGACCCGCACGGGTACGAGGCCAGCGCGCGCGACCGGCTGCTTGTGCAGGACGCCACGCTCGTCATCGAGAACGGCGGCGGCTACGACGGCTTTATGGACGAGCTGATCGGCGAGGACGCCGCCGTCGTCACCGCGGTCGAGTACGCGCACGACTTCCCGGGCAACGAGGGTCACGGCGCCGAGGCCTCGGACGACGCCGCGCACGAGGAGCACGCCGAGGACGAGGAGCACGCCGAGGGCGAGGGGCACGAGGGCCATGACCACATCGAGGGCTTCAACGAGCACGTCTGGTACGACGCGCACACGATGATCCACCTGGTCGAGGCGCTGGCCGAGGAGATCGGCCACGAGCTGCCCGACCTCGTCGACGCCGGCGAGCTGGAGGCCAACCGCGACGCGCTGATCGCCGAGCTCGAGGGGCTGGAGGGCCGCCTGGAGGCACTGCACACCGCCCACGAGGGCGAAGGGGTGTTCCTCACCGAGCCCATCGGCGGCTACCTCGCGGCCGCGGCGGGGCTGTCCGACGTCACGCCCGAGGGCTTCGCCGAGTCGGTCGAGGAGGGGCAGGACGTCCCGCCCGCGACCCTGCTCGACGCGACGCGCGTCATCGAGGCGGGCGATGCCGCGGTGATCCTGGTCAACGCGCAGACCGGCGGTGCCGAGACCGAACGCGTCATCCAGACCGCCGAGGGCGCGGATGTCCCGGTCGTCGAGCTCAGCGAGCTGCTGGGCGACGGCCAGAGCTACATCGACTGGATGGGCGCCAACGTCGACGCGCTCGAAGAGGCGCTCGCCGGCTGAGCCGTCGGCTACGCCTCTGCGGGGTCGCCGCGCCTGCGGCGCACCGCCGCGGAGGCGAGGGCGACGAGCGTCCCGGCGGTGACGCCGATCACGGTCTCGAGAGCCCGGTCGCGCAGCAGGACCTCTGCGGGGGTCGACGAGGCGAGCTCGACCATCAGCAGGGCCAGGGGAGTGACGAAGATCATCGCGATGCCGTAGTTGCGTCCGATGAACATCTCGGCCCCCGCCTGGAGCACCACGGCCGCCGCGATCACGGCGAGCGGCGGCAGGTGCAGGGCGAGCAGCCCGGCGGCGACCACCACGCCGATCAGGGTCCCGGCCAGGCGCTGGAGACCCCGGATCAGGCGTGCCGAGACATGCGCGCCGCTCACCGCTGCCACGGCGCCGACGGTCGCCCAGTACCAGTGCGACCCCAGGACGAGACCGGCGGCGCCCGCCAGCAGCGCAGCGGTGCCCACGGTGATCGCCATCTCGCCCGCGAGCATCCCGACCCGCACGGGCGACCGGCGGCCAGCGAGCGGCGGCAGGCCGCGCGCGGACGCGACGGCGAACGCGGTCGTGACCATGAGGGCGAACAGGGCGCTCGCCCCGCCCACGACGACCACGTCGGCGAACGAGGCGGCGGAGGCCGGGATGGTGGCCGTGGCGCCCGCGGCGAACACCGCGAACAGCGGGCCGGGCGGGTGCCACTGCATCGTGTAGGCCAGCAGGGTGACGAGCGAGGCGAGCACCGCCACCGCGAGCACCGAGACGAGGGAGGGGGCGTCGATGAACGACAGGCCCGTGCCCGCGAGCATCGTGGCGATCAGCACCCCGCCGGCCGCGGCCTGCATACGCAGGCGATCGCCGAAGGCGTCCTTGCGGCCGTAGAGGGCGGCGAAGGCGCCGAAGCTCGCGTACATGCCGAGGTCGAGGCGGCCGATCGCCCAGAGCACCAGCAGGGGCCCTGCCACGCTGATCGCCGCACGCAGCGCCACCCGGTGATCACCGCTGTGGGGGCCCACCCGCAGGGCGCCGGTCCACAGTCGTCCTCGAGATTCCGCCACGCTTCCAGGGTAGGAGAGGCGCCTGAGCCCCCGCTCGGCCCCGCCCGCGGCGGGCCTTGGTCACCGCCTGAGAACGATTATCAGTACCCGCTCTAGAATGGACCCCATGACCACTCCCGCGCCCGTCCTCGAGATCTCCGGAGCAGCGCTGCGCCTGCGCGGGCGCGAGCTGTGGTCGGGACTGGATCTCACGGTCGCCCCGGGCGAGTTCGTCGCGGTGCTCGGCCCGTCCGGCTCGGGCAAGACGACCCTGCTGCGCGCGATCCTGGGCCTGCAGGAGCTGAGCGCCGGCGAGGTGCGCGTGGCGGGCGTCGCCGTGCAGCGCGGCGACCGGCGCATCGGGTACATCCCGCAGCAGCGCCCCCTGCCCCCTGGCACGAGCCTGCGCGCACGCGACCTCGTCGCCATGGGGGTGAACGGCACCCGCTTCGGACTGCCGATCCCGCGCCGCGGCGACCGCGAGCGCGTGGACGAGCTGCTCGAGGCCGTCGGCGCCACCGCCTACGCCGAGCGCCCCATCGGCCTGCTCAGCGGCGGCGAGCAGCAGCGGCTGCGCGTGGCCCAGGCCCTCGCCGACCGCCCCGCGCTGCTGCTGTGCGACGAGCCGCTGTCGAGCCTCGACCTGGCCAACCAGCAGGCCGTCACCGCGATCATCGACCGCGAGCGCCGCGAGCGCGACGCGGCCGTCCTGTTCGTCACCCACGACGTGAACCCGATCCTGGATCACGTCGACCGCATCCTGTACATCGCGGGCGGCCGGTTCATGCTGGGCACCCCGGAGGAGGTGCTGCGCTCCGACGTGCTGACGAGCCTCTACGGCGCCCCGGTCGAGGTGCTGCGTATGGGCGGCCGGCTCGTCGTGGTGGGCGCGCCCGATGCCGACGACCACTGCGCCGAGCACGCGGGCATCGCCCTCGAGGCGGGTGCCGCGTGATCGCCCAGACCCTCATCGCGCAGACCCTCAGCTGGAGCGACGTCTTCTCGTTCGACGACTACGGCGCCCTGCTGCAGCTGGTCGGCAACTCGGTCGTGGCCGGCGCCGTGCTGGGCATCGTGGGCGGGCTGATCGGCGTGTTCATCATGCAGCGCGACATGGCCTTCGCGGTGCACGGCGTCAGCGAGCTGTCCTTCGCCGGCGCGGCGGCGGCGCTGCTGTTCGGCGGCAGCGTGGTGGCCGGATCCCTGCTCGGGGCGGTGGCGGCGGCGCTGCTGATCGGCCTGCTCGGCGCCCGCGCCCGCGATCGCAACTCGATCGTCGGCGTGCTGATGCCCTTCGGCCTCGGCCTCGGCATCCTTTTCCTCTCGCTCTACGAGGGCCGCAGCGCCAACCGGTTCAGCCTGCTGACCGGGCAGATCGTGTCGGTCTCGAGCCCCGATCTCGGATGGCTCATCGGGATCTCGGTGATCGTGCTGGCGGGGCTGATCCTGGTCTGGAACCCGCTGCGGTTCGACTCGCTCGACGGCGCATCGGCCGAGGCGCGTGGCGTGCCGGCCGGGGCGATCAGCATCGTGTTCATGGTGCTGCTCGGCCTGATCGTCGCCGTCGCCGTGCACATCATCGGCGCCCTGCTGGTGATGGCGCTGCTCGTCACCCCGGCCGCGGCGGCGATGCGCGTGAGCCACGGACCGCTCGGGGTGCCCCTGCTCGCGGCCCTGTTCGGGTTCGTGTCCGCGGTCGGCGGGATCCTGCTCGCCATCGCCGGGACCCTGCCGGTGAGCCCCTACATCACCACGATCTCGTTCCTCATCTACGTCGTCTGCCGCGTCATCGCGTGGCGCCGCGACCGCGCCCTGGTAGCGGCCGAGGCGCCGACCGCCGTCAGCGTCCCGGCCTAAACTCGGATCATGGCTCAGCGGAACACGTGGCAGAAGGAGCGGGTGCGCGAAGCGCTCAGCGGCGCTCCGGGCTTCGTGAGCGCCCAGCGCCTGCACGCCACCCTGCGTGATCTCGACACCGGCATCGGGCTGGCCACGGTCTACCGCGCGCTCGCCGGGCTCGCGGCCGCCGGCGAGGCCGACCAGCTGCAGAGCCCCGAGGGCGAGTCGCTGTACCGCGCGTGCACGATGAACGGCCACCACCACCACCTGATCTGCCGCTCGTGCGGCAAGGCGGTCGAGATCGAGGCGACGGCCGTCGAGCGCTGGGCGCAGGAGACCGCCGCCCAGCACGGCTTCCGCGACGCCGAGCACATCGTCGACATCTTCGGGCTGTGCGAGGACTGCGCGAAGGCGGCGTGACCGAGAGTCGCGTCGTCCCGGCTCTCGGATTCGGCATCGCCATGGTGGCGGTGCTGCTCGCGCTGGACGCCTTCGCCCCTGGCCTGTTCCCGCAGGCGCTGCCCACTCGCGCGCAGGACGGCCTGACCCTCGCCCTCAGCGTGCTGATCGAGTCGCTCCCGTTCGTGATGCTCGGGGTGATCCTCTCCATCGCCGTCCAGGTGTGGCTGCCGGCGGGCGTGATCGAGCGCTTCCTGCCGCGCGCGGCCTGGGCACGGCGGGCGGTGCTGTCGCTGCTCGGCATGCTGATCCCGGTCTGCGAGTGCGGCAACGTGCCGTTCGCCCGCGGCCTGCTGATGCGCGGGATCGGGCCGGCCGAGACCCTGACGTTCCTCGTGGCGGCGCCGATCGTCAACCCGATCGTGATCCTCACCACCCACGCGGCGTTCGGCTGGGACGGCGGCATCCTGATCGCGCGCGTTGCGGGCGGCTGGCTGATCGCGAACCTCATCGGCTGGATCTACTCGCGCCACCCGGATCCGATGAGCCTCCTCACGGGCCGCTTCCTCGACACCTGCGAGGTGGTCGCGCACGAGCCCGGTTCGCGCGCCACCCGCAGCATCGCCCAGTTCGTCGTCGAGCTGCGCGCCGTGATGCCCGCGCTTGTGATCGGGTCGGCGCTCGCCGGCGCGGTGCAGGTCGTCATCCCGCGCGATGCGCTGCTGGCCATCGGATCCAATCCGGTGCTCTCGATCGCGGCGATGGCCGCGCTCGCGATGACCGTCGCCATCTGCTCGAACGTCGACGCCTTCTTCGCCCTGTCGTTCGCCTCGACCTTCTCATCGGGCTCGCTCATCGTCTTCCTGCTGGTCGGCCCCCTCGTCGACGTGAAGATGCTCGCGCTCATGCGCACCACCTTCACCACCCGCACCCTCGCCGGGATCGTGGCGATCGTGCTGTTCGCCGCCTTCGCGATCGGGATCGGGGTGAACCTCGTTGCGTAGGGCCTGGAGCTCCGTCGCCGCGCGCTGGATGGGCGCGGGCCTCGCCGCCGCCCTTGCGGTGGTGACGCTGACGCTCGCGCTCACCGACCGGCTCGCGCTGTACATCAACCCGGATCAGGCGTGGTTCGCGATCGCGATGGCGCTCGTCGCGCTCGTAGGCGCCGTGGCGTCCTTCGTCCTGCCCCTGGGCGCCGAGGACGACCACGGGCACGACCATGGTGACGTCGCCCCGCACGCCGAGGACCGGGCGGGGGCCGAGTCCGCGGGGCACGCCCACGACCACGGCGACCCCGGCCACACCCCCCGCCTCGCGGGCCGGATCGCCGCGGTCGCGGGCGGCCTGGTCGCGACGGCGGTCGTCGGGGCGGCGCTCGTCCTGCCGCCGGCGCCGCTCTCGGCCGAGCTCGCGATGTCGCGCGACACCGGCACACCGCCGCTGTTCGCGGGTGCCGACGACGTCCTTCTCGCGGGCGCCGACACGTCGTCCTTCGGCGTGGGGCAGTGGGCCGCCGTGTTCGCCAGCGCCGCCAACCCCGACGCCTACGTCGGCACCGAGATCGACCTCACCGGGTTCGTCGCGCCGGGCGACGACGGCGCGCTGCGCGTCGGGCGCCTCGTCGTCACGCACTGCGTCATCGACGCGCAGCCGGCCTCGCTGCCCGTGGTCTCGCCCGGCTGGGAGGACACCCTCGCGCAGGGGGACTGGATCCGGATCCAGGGCACGATCGTCGCCGACGCCTCGGGCGCGCTGGTGATCGAGCCCGCCGCCCTCGACACCGTGGACGCCCCGGATGACCCGTATGAGTACTGAGCGACGCGGCATCCGGCGCTTCGCCCTCACCCTCGCGGGGGTGCTGGCGGCGCTCGGCCTGCTCGGCGGCGCGGGGGCGGCGGCGAGCCTCACCCAGGGCCCGCGCGTGAGCACGGTGCAGGCCGACCCCGCCGCGGCCATCGAGGTCTCGGGCGCGCGCGTCATCCTGACGGCGAACCAGGCCCTCGGCGAGATCGCGCCCGAGCAGATCACGGTCACGCCCGCGGCGCCGTTCACGGTCGACGCGGCCGGGCGCAGCGTCGGCGTGCGCTTCACGCTGCCCCTCGACGACGACACCGAGTACACGGTGTCGGTCGAGGGCGCCCACGCCGTCGGCGGCGGCCCCGCGGGCACGCTGCAGACCACCTTCCGCACCCCGCCCGCGCAGGTCTTCCTGCTGCGCCGCGACACCGGCGGCGACGACGAGATCGTCCGCACCGACCTCTCCGGCCAGGACGAGACGGTGGTGTTCCGCGCCCCCGTGATCGACGACTTCCGGGCGGCCTCCTCCCGGCTCGTCGTCGCCACGTCCGACCAGGGGCTCTCGTCGCTCCAGGTGATGGATCGCGACGGCGCCGACCCCACGGACATCGCGCTGCCGGGCGAGGGGCTGGTCCAGCAGCTCCAGGTCTCGCAGCGCGGCGACCTCGTCGGCTACACCTTCACCGATCCGGACGGACAGGAGCTGCTGAGCGCGCTGTTCCTGTCGGACCTGCGGCACCCGGCCGCCGACCCCGTCCCGGTGCAGGTCGGCGGCGCGCCGGCCAGCGTCGACCCGTGGCGCTTCGTGCCCGACTCGACCGCCCTGCTGATGGTCGACTTCGACGGTCAGCTGATCCAGGTCGATCCGGGGTCCGACGCCGACCCCGTCCTGCTCGGCGGGGCGGTGGCGATCGACGCCATCTCGCGCGGCACGTACACCGCGCTCGTGGAGCGCGTGCAGGAGGGCATCGTCCAGCTCGACCTCACGACGGGCGAGCAGTCGGCGCTCGTCGAGCCCGACCGCGACCTCGGGCTGCTGACCGCCCTGCAGCCCCTCCCCGCGGGCGCGCCCGGCCGGGGCGGGACGATCCGCGAGTATCAGCGCATGGGCGATGACGGCCTGCCGGCGCCGCCGGTCGTCGTCCACGTCGCCGACGACGGCGAGGCGCGGGTGCTGTTCGCCTCCGAGGCCGACGACGCCCTGCTGCAGACCTGCGTGTCGCCGAGCGGCCGCTACGTGGCGGCGCTCGTCGCCCCGCAGATCGTGGGCAACCCCTACGACGACGCGCTGATGCCGATGCCGCAGCAGCTCGAGACGCACGTCATCGACGTCGACTCCGGCGAGGAGACGGCCGTCCTCGACGGCTTCGGCATCAGCTGGTGCACGGTCGCCCCGGCCTGACCGCCACCCACAGGGCCCTTCGATCCCCCTGCGGCGCTCGGGATGAGACGCTGGACGCATGCACCGCCCTGCCGATCGCTCCGACCTCGCGGGGCTGCCCCTCGAGGTCGCGCCCCGGCTGCTGGGAGGGCTGCTCGAGACGACCCTCCCCGACGGTGTGGTGACGGTCCGGATCACCGAGGTCGAGGCCTATCACGGGCTCGGATCGGGTGCGGTCGCCGACCCCGGCTCGCACGCGCGCATGGGGCAGACCGCACGCAACGCCACGATGTGGGGCGAGGCCGGGCACCTGTACGTCTACCTCAGCCACGGTATCCACTCGTGCGTGAACGTCGTCTGCGGCCCGGTCGGCCAGGGCGACGGGATCCTGCTGCGCGCCGGCGAGATCGTGCGCGGCGCCGACGTGGCGCGTGCGCGCCGCGAGGCCCGCGGCGTGGCCCGCACCGACCGCGACCTGGCGCGCGGGCCCGGCCGCCTGGGCGACGCCATCGGCCTCCGCCACCCGATCCACGACGGCATCGACGCGATCTCCGGCGCCCCGCGCGCGGATGCGGTCGCGCGGCTGCACCTGCTCGAACGGCCCGTGGCCGACGTCGCCACGGGGCCGCGCGTCGGCGTCGCGGGCGTCGCCGGCACCGCGGCGTATCCGTGGCGGTTCTGGATCCCGGGCGACCCGACCGTGTCGGTGTTCCGTCCCGGTCGCGGGGCCACCTGATCCGGCCGGCGTCCGGGGGACACGCCCGGGTCTGCTAAGCTGATCCCTTGTCTGCGTGCACTCCTGTGCGCAGTTCGTACACCCCCTCCCGAACACAGCCCGCAAGGGTCGGGTCGGCGTGTGCAGACAAGAGACCTTGGGTGGGGCCGTCCGGCTCCACGGTATTGAAGGAGAATCATCATGGCTGCTGTGTGCCAGGTGACCGGTGCCGTTCCCGGCTTCGGTCACAACATCTCGCACTCGCACCGCCGGACGAAGCGTCGCTTCGACCCGAACGTGCAGAAGAAGACGTACTTCGTCCCGTCGCTGGGTCGCAAGATCACGCTGAACGTGTCCGCTAAGGGCATCAAGGTGATCGACGCTCGTGGCATCGAGTCCGTCGTGAAGGACCTGATCGCGAAGGGTGTGAAGCTCTAATGGCCAAGAAGGCTCAGGACATTCGTCCGATCATCAAGCTGAAGTCGACGGCGGGCACGGGTTTCACCTACGTGACCAAGAAGAACCGTCGCAACACCCCCGACCGTCTCGTGCTCAAGAAGTACGACCCGGTGGTCCGCAAGCACGTCGACTTCCGTGAGGAGCGTTAAGCATGGCTAAGAAGAGCAAGATCGCTCGCAACGAGCAGCGCAAGGTTGTCGTCGCGCGCTACGCCGAGAAGCGCGCCGCCCTCAAGAAGGCGCTCGTCGACCCGAACTCGACCGACGAGCAGCGTGAGGAGGCCCGCGTCGGCCTCCAGAAGCTGCCCCGCAACGCGTCGCCGATCCGCGTCCGCTCGCGCGACGTCATCGACGGCCGCCCCCGCGGTGTCCTCACGAAGTTCGGCATCTCGCGTGTCCGCTTCCGTGACATGGCCCACCGTGGCGAGCTGCCCGGCGTGACCAAGTCGAGCTGGTAAGCACCAGGCTTCCGGAAAGGGCGAGGATCTTCGGATCCTCGCCCTTTTCGCGTTCCCGGGCCGCCCGCGGTGCCGCCCGGCCCGGCCCGGATCCGGAGATCTGCACGATCCCGGACGGACGGCCGCGGATCGCTCCGCCGCGGTGCAGATCTCCGCATGCGTGCAGGCGCGGGAGGCGCCCGGAGGCGCGGAAGGCGCGGCCCGCGCGCGGGCCCGGAATCTCGCGGATCCGGCCCGAATCACCCCGAAAACGTCACAAAAGGGCCATCTGAGGCCGACACGCCGCCCGAATCGGGGCGAATCCCGCGAGAATCCGCGTAATTCCGGGCCTGATTGGTACTGTCGAGGCGCGATCGAACGATCGCCCGGGGGTTTCCGTCTCCGGTCCATTGATCACATCGCGGCGTCTCCGGGCGCCGATGGAGGATGACATGGCCGACAAGTCCATCACCAAGACCGAGCTCGTCGCGAGCATCGCCAGCGCCACGGGTCAGAGCCAGGCCGCCGTGTCGGGCGTCGTCGACGCTCTGTTCACCACGGTCTCCGAGGCCGTCGCCAAGGGCAGCAAGGTCTCGATCCCGGGCTGGATCGCGTTCGAGCAGGTCGAGACGGCCGCCCGCACGGGTCGCAACCCGCAGACCGGCGCCACCATCGAGATCCCCGCCGGCAAGCGCGTCAAGGTGACCGCGGGCTCGAAGCTGAAGGCCGCCGCCAAGTAATCCAGCTCCGGCTGAGTTCCAGACGCCGAGCAGTCGGCGCCTGAGCGTAAGAAGGGGCCCTCCAATGCTGGAGGGCCCCTTCGGCGTTCGTGTGGGTCAGTAGGGGTCGACGTCGGTGCGTCGCTCGGTCACCTGCTGCGCCGTGCCCGCGTCCCCCACCGTGCGGGTGGAGGTGACGGCCGAGCGACGACGGGTCAGCAGCACGATGCCGACGATGAAGACGACCACTCCCGCCCCCATCAGCAGGTAGCCGATGAAGTCGTCGTTGACGGCCGGGATGTCCAGTTCCAGGCCGAACGCGAGGATGGCGCCGATCACGAAGAGCACTACTCCGGTTCCAATACTCATGTCCTGAACCGTACGGATCCGGATCGTCCCAGTCACCGGGGTTGACTTTCGTCCCGGGAATGCATTCCGCCCCTGCGCCGGGCGTTCGGCGCGGGGCGAGGTCAGAGCCTCCACAGCCTCGCCGACTTAGGCTGGACCCGTGAATCCCCGCGCGCTGCGGGCCGTCGGGCCCGCGATCCTCCTTGCCGCGGCGGTGCTCACGGCGATCGCGTCGCTGGCCTTCTCCGGTGCCGCCGACCCGCTCGCGACGGGCGACCCCGGCGCGTTCGTGCGCTGGGGCCTGCCGATCGCGAAGATGCTCGTGAACGTCTCGGGCGCCGTTATGGCCGGATCCCTCGTGCTGGCGCTGTTCGCGCTGAAGGCGGGCGAGCGCGAGTTCGACGGCGCGCTCGATGTCGCCTCC